>CBJLOV010000124.1:0-13091 GCA_966424745.1 uncultured bacterium | reverse complement strand
GCGATCATCGGCATGTTCCTCGCCGTGCCGGGCTGGCCGCCGCTGCGCGAGTCGGTCGCGGGGTTCATCGGCATCTGGCTCGCCGCGGCCTCGGCGGCGGCGATCAATCATCTGATCGATCAGCGCATCGACAAGCTGATGGCGCGTACCGCGCACCGGCCGCTCGCGACGGGCGCGCTGACGCCGGCCAAGGTGCTCGCGTTCGCGGTGTTCCTCGGCACGCTGTCGATGACGATCCTGATCGCCCTGGTCAATCCGCTGACGGCTGCGCTGACGTTCGCTTCGCTGATTGGTTACGCGGTCGTCTACACCGCCTGGCTCAAACGCGCCACGCCGCAAAACATCGTCATCGGCGGCGTTGCCGGCGCGGCGCCGCCGCTGCTCGGCTGGACCGCGGTGACCGGGCACATGCATCCGCATGCGCTGCTGCTCGTGCTGATCATCTTCGTCTGGACGCCGCCGCATTTCTGGGCGCTGGCGATCTTCCGCCGCGACGACTACGCGCGCGCGATGGTGCCGATGCTGCCGGTCACGCACGGCGTCGAATACACGCGCTGGCACGTGCTGTACTACACGATCCTGCTCGTCATCGTCACCGTACTGCCGTACCTGACCGGCATGAGCGGCCTGTTCTACCTCGGCGGCGCGCTCGTGCTCGGCGCGGGCTTTCTCTACTACGCGGTCGCGCTGCTCAATCCGCCGTCCGAACGGTTCGCGATGAAAGTGTTCAACTATTCGATCATCTATCTGATGGCGCTATTCGCCTTCCTGCTGATCGACCACTACATCGACACGCCGACCCTGCATCGCACCGTCATGCCGTTCGAACGCATCGGCTGATCCGCTTATCCGGTCTAATCGCCCGCAGAAGCAAGATCAAAAGACGTCGACACGAAGAACACGAAGAGCAGCGAAGGACGCGAAGAAGGGCGTAAATCCTCGTCCTTTGTATTTTTCTTCGTGGCGTCTTTTCGTGTTCTCCGCGGTTCAATCTTTCCGCCTCCGAGCTCGCACCGACGGCAAGCCGCGCCGGGAACTCCTTTGCCGATTTCGGTTAGCATCGCGCCTTCGAATCCGCGAAGGGGGAGCCGTGCAGATCGATCGTTCGTGGCGGGGATGGGCGCTGGTGGTGCTGGCGGGATGGTGCGGGTCGGCGATCGCCGCCGACGAGGGAGCGTCGTTTTTCCAGGTGCAGTTGCCGGTCGCGGCGGCGAAGACGCCGCAACAAGGCCGCCTGATGCTGCTGTTCTCGAACGACTTCTCCGACGAGCCGCGCAACCAGGTCGACCATACGATCAAGTCGCAGGTCGCGTTTGGCCAGAACGTGAAGGATTGGAAGCCCGGCACGGTCATCGCGATCGACGCGGCTGCCGATGGCTATCCGGTCGTGCGGCTCAAGGACATGCCGCCGGGCACGTACAACGTGCAGGCCCTGCTCAACCGCTACGAGACCTTCCATCTCGCCGACGGCCGCGTACTCGATCTGCCGCCCGACCGGGGCGAGGGCCAGCACTGGAACATCAAGCCCGGCAATTTCTATTCGAAGCCGCGGAAGATCACGCTTGGCGCGGGCGGCAAGATCGAAGGCGCCGCGTCGCTGACGATCGAGCTCGACCAGACGGTCCCGCCGATCGCGCCGCCGAAGGACACGAAGTACATCCGCCACATCCGCATCCAGAGCAAGCTGCTGTCGAAGTTCTGGGGGCGGCCGATGACGCTTTCCGCGGCCGTGCTCGTGCCGGAAGGGTTCGACGAACATCCGAAATCGCATTTCCCGCTGGTCATTTTCCACGACCACTTCGTGCCCGATTTCGACGGCTTCCGCACCGAGCCGCCCGATCCGAACCTCAAGCCCGACTACAGCGAGCGCTTCCATCTCGCCGGCTACAACCGCATTCAGCAGGAAGAGGCCTACAAGTTCCATCGGCAATGGATCTCGAAGGATTTCCCGCGTGTACTGATCGTCAAGCTGCAGCACGCGAATCCGTACTACGACGATTCCTATGCGGTCGATTCGGCCAACGTCGGTCCGTACGGCAGTGCGATCGAAAAGGAGCTGATCCCGGCGATCGAGAAGCAGTTCCGCGGCCTCGGCACGGGCTGGTCGCGCTTCGTCTACGGCGGCTCGACCGGCGGCTGGGAAGCGCTCGCCGTGCAGATCTTCAACCCGGACTACTACAACGGCGCGTTCGGCGCCTGTCCCGACCCGGTCGATTTCCACGCCTACACCCACATCAACCTGTACGAAGACAAGAACGCAGTGTGGATGGACGGGCCGATGAAGCGTATCGCCCAGCCGGCGATGCGCGACTATCTCGGCCGCACGATCTGGGCGATGCCCGACGCGATGGCCTATGAACTCATGCTCGGCAGCAACGGCCGTTCGACCGAGCAGTGGGACATCTGGCAGGCGGTGTATTCGCCGGTCGGCGCCGACGGCTATCCCAAGCCGATCTTCGACAAGCGCAGCGGTGTGATCGACCACGCCGTCGCCGAATACTGGCGCGAGCATTGGGATCTGACCGACTATCTCAAGCGCAACTGGAAAACGATCGGCGGGAAGCTGCGCGGCAAGCTGCACGTCTATGTCGGCTTGTCCGACAACTACTTCCTCAACGATGCCGTGTACCGCATCCAGGAAGCGCTGGAAAGCTTCCGCGATCCCGCCTACGAGGGCGAGGTGAAGTACGGCCTGCGCGACGAGCATTGCTGGAACGGCGATCCGAATACGCCGAACGCCTATTCGCGCCTGCGCTACAACACGATGTACCTGGCGAAGATCGTCGAGCGCATCGAAAAGACCGCGCCGGCCGGGGCGGATCTGAAGAGCTGGCGTTATTGATGCGGCGCGCGCGGTCCACCGCCGCGCGGGTTAACGGATTCTTCCGCGTCCGGGCGGTAGATTCCGCGTCACCGCGGCGAGCGGTCGCCGCACCCACCAGCGGAGGGCAGCACCATGAAATCGAGCAAGGTTGGCTTGGCGATATTGGGCGTAGCGGTCGCGGCATTCGGCCTGTGCGGCAGTGCAGGAGCGCAACTGGGTGATCTGAAGGGCCTTGCCGGCGGCGGCGACCTGTCCTCGCTCGCTTCGGGCAGTGCGGGCAATGCGGCCGGCATCGTCGAGTATTGTCTGAAGAACAACTACCTCGGTGGCGACGCGGCGAGTTCGGTCAAGGACAAGCTGATGGGCAAGGTCACCGGCGGCGACGACAATGACAAGGCCGACTACGCAGACGGCGTCAAAGGCCTGGTGAAAACCGGCGACGGCAAATCGGTCGATATCGGCAAGCTCGGCGAAATGAAGAAATCGGTCACGAAAAAGGCCTGCGAGAGCGTGCTCGATCACGCCAAATCGCTGATCTGATGCGGGCGACCCCAAGGCGCAATTTTCGACGTGCACCATTAGGATTTTTGTGGATCGGCTCACGGGCCCGATGGCGGGCCCCTCGTGAAGACCTCAACCGTTTGCGTTCATCGCTTGGCTATCTCAAGTCGCTTCCATCGTAGGGGCGCGATTTATCGCGCCCGGCTTTGCCGCAGCAGGACGACCGGAAGCCGGATCCGATAAATCGGACCCCTACGACGCCGTCGAATTACGCCGCTCCGGCGGGCACGCTGGACAATCGCCGTGCCGATCCCCACAGTAGCGTCATCGATCCTACGGAGGCGGGCATGAGCGGCATCTACGACTTCAGTGCGAAGGATATCGACGGCAAGGAGCAATCGCTCGGCGACTACAAGGACAAGGCGATGCTGATCGTCAACGTGGCGAGCAAATGCGGATTCACGCCGCAGTACACGGGGCTCGAAGCGCTGTACGAAAAATTCCGCGACAAGGGCCTCGTCGTGCTCGGATTTCCGTGCGACCAGTTCGGCCATCAGGAACCGGGCGACGAGGCGGAGATCAAGAATTTCTGTTCGCTCAACTACGACGTGAAATTCCCGCTGTTCGCCAAGATCGACGTCAACGGCGCGAATACGCATCCGCTGTACAAATACCTCAAGCACGAAGCGAAAGGCCTGCTCGGCAGCGAGTCGATCAAGTGGAACTTCACCAAGTTCCTCGTCGACAAGAACGGCAAGGTGGTCAAGCGCTACGCGCCGACCGATACGCCGGAGAGCATCGAAAAAGAACTCGCAGCGGTGCTGTAACCGCCATCCTGTACAACCTCCGCTCGTCATTCCCGCGAAAGCGGGAATCCAGCGTCTTTGATCTTTCTTTCGAATCGAACTGCATAGGCACTGGATTCCCGCTCTCGCGGGAATGACAAACGAGAAGCCTTCCTTCGTTGCTTATTCGAGCTTGAAACGCATGGCCATCGCTGCACACGCTTCGCTCTCCCGCACCGACCTGAAAACTCTTTCGCTCGCCGCCCTCGGCGGCGCGCTCGAGTTCTACGACTTCATCATCTACGCGTTCTTCGCCACGACGATCGCCCAGGTGTTCTTCCCGCCCGGCACGGCGGACTGGCTCGCGCTGGTGCAGACCTGGGGTCTGTTCGCGGTCGCGTACTTCGCGCGTCCGCTCGGCGGCATCATCATGGCCCACTTCGGCGACCGCAACGGGCGCAAGCGCATGTTCACCCTGAGCGTGCTGCTGATGGCGATCCCGACTCTGCTGATCGGATACCTGCCGACCTACGCCGAAGCGGGCCATTGGGCGCCGCTCGCATTGCTGGTACTGCGCGTCCTCCAGGGCGCGGCGGTCGGCGGCGAGGTGCCGGGCGCATGGACCTTCGTTTCCGAACACGTGCCCGACCGCCGCGTCGGCTTCGCCTGCGGCGTGCTCACCGCCGGCCTGACGATAGGCATCCTGATCGGCTCGCTGATCGCGACCGCGATCAACAAGATCTACGCGCCGGCCGAGGTGCTCGAATTCGCCTGGCGCTATCCGTTCCGCATCGGCGGTGCGTTCGGTCTGCTCGCCGTGTTCCTGCGTTTCCTCCTCGCCGAGACGCCCGTGTTCGAGGAAATGCGCCGCCGCAACGAACTCGAGCGCGGCCTCCCGCTGGCCAGGGTGCTCGCCGGCCACGGCCGCGCGGTGATCGTGTCGATGCTGTTGACCTGGGTGCTGACCGCGGCCATCGTGATCGTCATCCTGATGACGCCGGGTCTGATCCAGAAGCTGTATTCGATCGCCCCGGCGCAGGCGCTCGCGGCGAACAGCGTCGCGACGCTGAGCCTGGCGATCGGCTGCATCGTCTTCGGCCTCGCCGCCGACCGCTACGGCGCCGCGCGCACCGTTGCGGTCGGCTGCGCGCTGCTCATCGTCGCCGTCTACCTCCTTTATTTCGGCTTGCGCGCAGCGCCGCAATCCTTGACCGCGCTGTATGCGGTTGCGGGTTTTTGCGTCGGCGTCGTCGGCGTGGTGCCGACGGTGATGGTGCGGGCGTTTCCTCCGGCGGTGCGTTTTTCCGGCATTTCGTTCGCCTACAACGTCGCCTACGCGATCTTCGGCGGTCTTACGCCGATCTTCATCGGCGCCGTACTCAAGTGGCAGCCGATGGCGCCCGCGCACTACGTCGCCGCGCTGTGCGTGGTCGGCATTGCCACGGCGGCGCTCGTCAGCCGGCGGCGCGCGGCGGCAGCCGCACCATCTTCCGCATGAGCGCTTCGAGCGCCGCGGCCGGGTCGGCACAGCGGCCCGTGTGCACGGCCGAAGTCTGGATCAGTGCGCTGCGCGGCGCCGTCAGCCAGTCGAAACGCTCGCGCCGCGACAGCGCGCCGAGCGGGCCGGCGCGCTTGCCGCCCGCGCAGATCGCCGGAATCGCGGCGAGATGCCCGGCGATCATCGCGACGTCCGCGGCGGGATCGAGGGCGAGCACGCGCTCGGCATCGAGTTCGATGCGCGCATCGAGAAAACCGGCGTCCTGGCAGGCGAGGATGATGCCGGCGTTGACGAACTCCTCGCGATCGACGCGCGGTACGACGCGGATCACCGCATAGTCGTAGGTGGCCTGGCCGCGGTCAGGCTGCTTGGACACGGATCGCCTCCGCTGCGAATGTGCGCGGCGCGTCGAGCCGCCGCACGAGATAGTCGACATAGGCTGCACGATGTTCACGCGCACCGGCAAACGGTGCGCCGTCGGCGAGCCAGGACTCGGGCAGCTGCGCGACGATGTCGGCGAGGACCTGCGGCGTCAGCGCCGCGCGCAGGCTCTCGTCGACCTCGGCGATGCGGCTCGCGAACGGCAGCAGCACGTGGTTCTTGATCTGCGCGAACGGTTGCACGCTGCGCGCGAGATAGTCGCCCCAGTCGTGATGGAAATACAGCGCCGCGCCATGGTCGATCAGGCGCAGCTTGCGATGCCAGACGAGCATGTTCGTGTTGCGCGCGGTACGGTCGACGTTGCTCACGTAGGCGTCGAACCAGACGATGCGCGAAGCGAGGTCGGCGTCGGGCTGTTCGACCAGCGGATCGAAAGTGACCGAGCCCGGCAGGTAATCGAGGGCGAGATTGAGCCCCGCGCTGGCGCGGATCAGCTGCTGGATCTCCGCATCGGGTTCGGTGCGCGCCAGTTCCGGATCGAGGTCGACGAAGACGATCTCGGGCACTTCGAGGTCCAAGGCGCGCGCGATCTCGCCGGCGACGAGTTCGGCGATCAGCGCGCGCGGCCCCTGTCCCGCGCCGCGGAACTTGAGGACGTAGAGGCCTTGATCGTCGCCTTCGACGATCGCCGGCAGGGAGCCGCCTTCGCGCAGCGGGGTGACGTAACGGGTAGCGGTGACGGTGCGTAGTTGCATGGCGCCAATGATCCGTGATTGTCCCAGTTTTCGTCCATATTGCGCCGCGCTGGCGTGGTGTCGGAGCGCTCGCCATAATCGGCCGCATGAGCCAATCCAATCTCGATGCGATCCTCGTCGGCGGCGGCCACAACGGCCTCGTCTGTGCAACCTACCTCGCCAAGGCCGGGCTCAAGGTTCTCGTTCTGGAAAAGCGCGACATCGTCGGCGGCGCGGCGGTGACCGAGGAATTCCATCCCGGTTTCCGCAACTCGGTCGCGTCGTACACCGTGTCGCTGCTGCAGCCGAAGGTGATCCGCGATCTCGAGCTGGAAAAGCACGGGCTCAGGATCGTGCTGCGCAAGGCGAACAACTTCCTGCCGCGGCCCGACGGCACGTATCTTCTGACCGGCGCGGGCCGCACGCGCGACGAAGTCGCCAAGTTCTCGAAAAAAGACGCCGAGGCGCTGCCCGAGTACGAGCGCCGCCTCGACCTGATCGCCGACGTGCTGCGCGAACTCGCGCTCGAGGCGCCGCCGAACATGACCTCGGGCGGCTGGATCAAAGCGCTGCCCGAACTGATCCGCGCGGGCAAGCTCGGCAAGCGTCTGGCCGCGCTCGACGAGGCGATGCGCATCGAACTGCTCGATCTGTTCTCGATCTCGGCGGCCGAGTATCTCGACCGCTTCTTCGAAAGCGAGCCGATCAAGGCCGTGCTCGGCTTCGACGGCATCGTCGGCAACTATGCGAGTCCGTACACGCCGGGCAGCGCCTACGTGCTGCTGCATCACGTGTTCGGCGAGGTCAACGGGGTCAAGGGCGCGTGGGGTCACGCGATCGGCGGCATGGGGGCGATCACCCAGGCGATGGCCAAATCGGCGGCGGCGGCCGGTGCGGAAATCCGTACGGGAACGGGCGTGCGCGAAGTCGTCGTCGAGGGCGGCAAGGTCGTCGGCGTGGTCACCGACCAGGGCGAGACGCTGCGCGCGCGCGCCGTCGCCGCCAACGTCAATCCGAAGCTGCTCTACGAGCGCCTGTTCGACCGGAAGAACGTGCCGGCGCTGACGCGCGAACGCATGGCGAACTACAAGTGCGGCTCGGGCACGTTCCGTATGAACGTCGCGCTGTCCGGGCTGCCGAACTTCTCGTGCCTGCCGGGCGACGGCGACCATCTGACCTCGGGCATCATCATGGCGCCGAGCATCGACTACATGGACCGCGCCTATCTCGACGCGCGCGCCTACGGCTGGTCGCGCGAGCCGATCGTGGAGATGCTGATTCCTTCGACGCTCGATGATTCGCTCGCGCCGAAGGGGCAGCATGTGGCGAGCATGTTCTGCCAGCAGGTCGCGCCGGTCCTGCCGAACGGCAAGTCCTGGGACGATCATCGCGAAGAGGTCGCCGATCTGATGATCGCCACGGTCGACAAGTTCGCGCCGGGCTTCAAGAACCTCGTCGTCGGCCGCCAGATCAAGTCGCCGCTCGATCTGGAACGCGACTTCGGCCTGATCGGCGGCGACATCATGCACGGCGCACTGACCCTCAACCAACTGTTCAGCGCGCGGCCGATGCTCGGCCAGGGCGGCTACCGCGGCGCGCTGCCGGGCCTGTATCTGTGCGGCGCCGGCACGCATCCGGGCGGCGGCGTCACCGGAGCGCCGGGGCACAACGCGGCCAAAGTCATCGTCGGAGATCTGCGCTGATCGAAAAATGCGGCCGTGGACGGCCGCTTCCTGGTTCTCGCGATCGAGGACGAGCGCAGAAATACCCCCAAAGAAAAACCCCGGACGTTTCCGCCCGGGGTTTTCTTGTTCAACCGATGAGGCTGGTGCTTAAGCAACCTGCACCTGGTCGGCCTGCAGACCCTTCGGGCCCTGCACGGTCACGAAGGTGACCTTCTGGCCTTCCTGCAGGGTCTTGAAGCCCGAACCCTGGATGGAACGGAAATGCACGAACAGGTCCGCGCCGCTTTCCGGGGTGATGAAGCCGAAGCCTTTGGCATCGTTGAACCATTTCACGGTGCCGGTTTGACGGTCAGCCATGTGTAACTCCTAATTGTAAGACTAAAGAAATTGCGACCTTCGGGAGACCCGCAAGATCGAGACTGGGATTGCGTAAGGAGAACATAGCGGAACGTGTAGCTGTTCGTTGGGTCGACCCAACGGCCACGGTGCACAGTGACCTTGAGCAAACGCAGTGTGGCGCACGATACAGGCAAATCGGACGAAAAGCCATCACCTGCGCTGCGCAAGCCGTGTGCAACCTGTCACAATTGTGGCCAAAAAGGGGGAAAACCATGACGCGGTTCCGGTCGATGCGCGTGCCGACGATCGTCGGTTTCCTGTTGGCGGGATGTGCGGCCGCGCCGCCGCAAATCCCGCGCGATCAGGCCCGGCGCGAGGTCGAAGCGACCGAACGCGCCTTTGCCAAGGCCATGGCCGACCGCGATCACGCGGCGTTCGCGGGCTTTCTCGCCGGCGAGGCGATCTTCTTCGGCGGCAAGGAGCCCCTGCGCGGCAAGGCGCAGGTCGCCGCCGGCTGGAAGAAGTACTTCGGGCAGGGCCCCGCGCCGTTTTCGTGGGAACCGGCACGCGTCGAGGTGCTCGATTCGGGTACTCTCGCACTGAGCACGGGGCCGGTGCGTTCGGCCGACGGCAAAATCATTGCGACTTTCAATTCGATCTGGCGCCGCGAAGCGCCGGGCGTGTGGCGTATCGTGTTCGACAAGGGCAGCGAGGTGTGCGGCGATGGCAAGTAGTGCGGCGGCGATCCAGGGCGACGTGGCGGTGAACTCCAAATGGCGCGTGCTGTTCGCGAGCCTGATCGGTACGACGATCGAATTCTTCGATTTCTACATCTTCGCCACGGCGTCGGTGCTCGTGTTTCCGAAGCTGTTCTTCCCGGCCAGCGATCCGACCTCGGCGCAATTGCAGTCGTTCGCGACCTTCGCCGTCGCCTTCTTTGCGCGCCCGATCGGCTCGGCCGTGTTCGGCCATTTCGGCGATCGCATCGGACGCAAGGCGACCCTGGTTGCGGCGCTGCTGACGATGGGCGTGTCGACCGTCGTCATCGGCTTGCTGCCGACCTACACCGCGATCGGCATCGCCGCGCCGCTGCTGCTGGTGCTGTGCCGCTTCGGCCAGGGCCTCGGCCTCGGCGGCGAATGGGGCGGGGCGGTGCTGCTCGCGACCGAGAACGCGCCGCCCGGCAAGCGCGCCTGGTACGGCATGTTTCCGCAGCTCGGCGCACCGATCGGCTTCATCTGCTCCGCCGGCATTTTCCTGATCCTGACCGACGTGCTCGACGGCGCGCAGTTCTTCGCCTGGGGCTGGCGCGTGCCGTTCCTGCTGTCCTCGCTGCTCGTGATCGTCGGCCTGTACGTGCGCCTGCGCCTTTCCGAGACGCCGGCGTTTCTGCGCGCGATCGAGCAGAACGAAAGAGTCGCCGTGCCGATCGGCGCGGTGCTGGCGCGCCATCCGCTGATCCTGCTGATCGCCACCTTCGTCTGCCTGGCCACGTTCGTTCTGTTCTACCTGATGACCGTGTTCGCACTGAGCTGGGGCACCAAGGCGCTGGCTTATCCGCAGAGCGAATTCCTGGTCCTGCAGATCGCGGCGATGCTCGCGTTCGCCGTCGGCATTCCGCTTTCGGCGCGGTTCGCCGATCGGCGCGGGCGGCGCACGATGCTGATTCTCGCGACGCTCGCCATCCTGGTTTTCGGCTTTCTGTTCGGGCCGCTGTTCGTCAAGGATCAGCCTTGGCTGGTGCTCGTCTTCCTTTGCCTCGGCCTGTTTCTCATGGGCCTGACCTACGGCCCGCTGGGCACGGCGATGGCCGAGCTGTTTCCGACCCCGGTGCGCTATACCGGCGCCTCGCTGGCGTTCAATTTCGCCGGCATTCTCGGTGCCTCGCTGGCACCGTATTTTGCAACGTCGCTGGCCAAGGACTACGGCATTGCGTCGGTGGGTTGGTATCTTTCGGCGGCGGCCCTGCTGACCTTGCTCGCGCTGCTCGCGATCCGGCCGAATCAGGTCCACGACTGAGCAATTTGCCGTCATTCCCGCGAAGCCGGGAATGACGAACGACGCTTTTCTATTTTTCAGTGTCGCCGAATACCCTTAGCGTCTTTCCGCGGTCGATGCGGTCGCAACAGCCACTTTGAGCCTGCGCAGCTCGTCCTTTTCGTCGCCGCTCAGGCTTGCCAGGCCGGCGTTGCGCACGCGCGCATCGAGCTCGTCGCGGCGTTGAATCTGCGTCTGCCGGTCGAGTTGCTTGAGCGCATCGAAAAATTCCGCGCGCCAGGCGTCCTCGCCGCCGGGGAATTCCATCACGGCGAGCTTGCGCAGGGCACGGCCTTCCTCGCGCTCGGCGTAGTGGTCGATGATCGCCGCGGTCGAGATCTCCGGGCGTTCGCGGCACAGCTCGATCAGCTCGACGAGCAGCGGAACGCCCGGCTGGCGCAAGGCCGAGAACGTATGCGGCGGTTCGATTTCGGCGGCGAAGCCGGGGTTCTGCAGCAGCAGGGCGACGGCGACGCGCACGAGCGAGCGCTCCTGCGGGCGTGCCGGTTTGCGTGGCGCATCGGCCGCGGGCGCGTCCACGCGCAAGGTCACGTTCGCGCGCCGGTCGAGTTCGCCGATCATCAAGTCGCGGAAAGCGCCATCGGGAATCTGCGTCAGCAGCGGTCGCGCGCGCTCGGCCAGCCGCGCCTTGCCGTCGAGGCTGGCGAGATTCACGTCGGCGCTCAGGTTGGCAAAGAAAAACTCGGACAGCGGTGTCGCCGCTTTCAGGCGCTCTTCGAAACCGGCCTGGCCCTCGTTGCGCACGAGCGAATCGGGGTCCTCGCCTTCCGGCAGGAACAGGAAGAACGCCTGGCGGCCGTCGCGCATGCGCGGCAGCACCGACTCGACCGCCTTCCACGCCGCCCCGCGCCCGGCGCGATCGCCGTCGAAGCAGAAGTAGACGTCGGCGCAGTTGCGGAACAGCAGTTCGGCGTGGTCGCGCGTCGTCGCCGTGCCGAGCGTGGCGACGGCCTGGGTGACGCCATGCTGGAACAGCGCGATCACGTCCATATAGCCTTCGACGACGATCAGGCGCGGGATCTTCGCGTGCGCCTGGCGCACCTGCCAGAGCGCGAACAGCTGCTGACCCTTGTGGAACAGGGTCGTCTCGGGCGAGTTCAAGTACTTCGGGCCATCGCTTTTGCGCGCGTCCTGCGCGCCAGGATCAAGAACCGGCGATCCATCGCCAGACTTCTCAATGTCCTTTTTGGAATCGCTGAGCACTCTGCCGCCGAAGGCGATCGTGCGTCCGCGCCGGTCCGCGATCGGAAACATCACGCGGTTGCGGAAATACTCGTATTTGCCGCGCTCGCCGCTTTTGACGAGGCCGGTCTTTTCGAGCAGGTCCATGCGTTGCTTCGAGGTGCCGAGCGCGGATTTCAGCGCGTCCCACTGGTCGGGTGCGTAGCCGAGGCCGAAGCGCTCGATCGTCGCCGCGTCGAGGCCGCGCGAGTCGAAGTAGGCGCGCGCCTTCGCGCTTTTCGCGAGTTCGCGCTGGTAGAACTTCGCCGCCGCGTCGAGCACGGTATACATGTCGGTCGAATCTTCGACCGGCCGCTTGCCGCCGCCCTCGTACGGCACCTTGAGGCCCACGCGCGAGGCCAGCTCCTCGACCGCGTCGGGAAATTCCATGCGGTCGTAGTTCATCAAAAAGCCGATCGCGCTGCCGTGCGCGCCGCAGCCGAAGCAGTGGTAGAACTGCTTGGCCGGACTCACCGTGAACGAAGGCGAGCGCTCGTCGTGGAACGGGCAGCGCGCGGTCCAATCGCGCCCGGCTTTGCGCAGCGGCACGCGCTGCTCGATCACATCGACGATATCGATGCGCGCGAGCAGTTCGTCGATGAATTGGGCGGGGATGCGGCCGGACATGCGGCGTCGATTTTACGCTCTCGCGCAGGGCCGCTGCCCGGACCGCGCTCAGCGGTCGATCGCGATGTAATGGCGCTCGCCGCTCGCCGCGTCCAGGTAGACCGCGGTCAATGCGTTCGTTTCCGGGTCGACGAAGCGCTCGCCGGTGTCGGTCCAATCCGCCTCGGGCCGGCCGTGCAGGATCGGCTTGTAGCGCCAGCGTTCGATGGCCAGGCCGATCAGCAGCAACAGGCCGCCGCCGACGAGCTGAGGGATGAAGATCACGAAGACGCTGCCGATGATGGCCATCGCGATACCCGCCAGCACGAGCAGGGCACCGAGTACGGAAACGACCAGGGCCATCGGTCGGCCGTCAAGCCAGCGGTTCGAGTACGACCGCCGTGCCGTAGGCGACGATCTCGCTCATGGTCTGGCCGATCTCGGCGGAATCGAACCGCA
>CBJLOV010000123.1:0-13226 GCA_966424745.1 uncultured bacterium | reverse complement strand
CCACGTAAGCTGCAACGCTGGCGCCGCCACGAACGTCCTTACGTCCGAAGTGACGCAGGCGGATTCGGCTTCGGCCGCTCGGCGTCCGCCATCGACCAAATCCATCCGCGGAGTTCCGCATGCCCAGAATCCTGTCTGCATTGCCGTTGCTGCTCGTCTCGCTGTTTGTCGCCGCACCACTCTCTGCCGCATCGCCGGTCTCTGCGCAGGAAACGAAGCTCGAAGACCGCTACGCCGAGGTCAATGGCGTACGCCTGCACTACGTCGCCGCAGGCAGCGGCAAAACCATCCTCTTCCTGCACGGCTTTCCGGAATTCTGGTACCAATGGAAGCCGCAGCTGGCCGAATTCGACCGCGACTACCGGACCGTCGCCGTCGACATGCGCGGCTACAACCTCTCGTCGAAGCCGGCCGGCGTCGAGCACTATCGGGTCACGGACATCGTCGAGGACGTGCGCGCGCTGGCCGATCATCTGGGTCAAAAGAAAGTCATCCTCGTCGGCCAGGACTGGGGCGGCGTCATCGCCTGGGCGTTCGCGCTGTACCACCCCGAATACGTCGAAAAACTCGTCGTGATGAACGCGCCGCATCCGGCGATCTTCGATCGCGAGATCAAGGAGAATCCCGCGCAGCAGTTCGCCAGCCGCTACATGCTCGCGGTGCGCGATCCGGCGTTCGCGCAGAAATACGCGGCCGACGGCTACGCCGCGCTCGTACAGATCGTGCTGGCCGACGGGCTGAAGAGCGGTCGTTTCAACGAAGAGGATCGCAAAGCCTATCTCGCCGCCTGGGCGCAGCCCGGCGCGCTCGACAGCGGCCTCAACTACTATCGTGCCGCGCAACTCGGCCCTGCCGACACGCAGACGCATTCCGCCGCGAACGGCAACTACACGCGGGATCTGACGTCGACCGTGGTCAAGGTGCCCACTCTGCTGATCTGGGGCCTCAAGGACCCGTATCTGCTCGCCGGCAACCTGAGCGGCATCGACAAATACGTTCCCGACTTGCACGTCAAACTGATCCCCGACGCGACCCATTGGGTGAATCACGAGAAACCCGACGTGGTCAACGCGGCCATGCGTGAATTCTTCGGCGCAGCTCCGAAATGAATATCGTGCGGGAATGCGCCCTCACTGTCCGATGCTGGGCAGTGTCGGGACGGACCGACGCCGGAGCAAAAGCGCTTAACGCGGATAAACGCGGATTTAAAAGGCATCAACGCGGATAAAGCAAAAAGGACCTTTGGCTCTATCCGCGTTCTTTGCTCTTCATCCGCGCAAATCCGCGTTAAAAATCTTTCCTCACTCCGCACGCCCGACTTGCGCGTCAAACTGATCCCCGACGCGACCCATTGGATGAATCACGGGAAACCCGACGTGGTCAACGCGGCCATGCGCGGATTCTTCGGCGCAGCTCCGAAATGAATATCGTGCGGGAATGCGCCCTCACTGTCCGATGCTGGGCAGCGTCGGGACTGACCAACGAGGGAGAAAAAGCGCTTAACGCGGATAAACGCGGATTTAAAAAGCATCAACGCGGATAAAGCAAAAAAGATCTTTGGCTCGATCCGCGTTTATCCGCGTTCTTTGCTCTTTATCCGCGGCTCTTTACTCGTGTTGATCCGCGTTAAAAAAGCCGGGCGCGATGAATCGCGCCCCTACGCCGCGCGCGGTTGGCGCATCAGCAAAGCGAACAGCGCGGCCAGGCGGTCGCGCATCTCACGGCGGTCGATGATCATATCGACCGCGCCGTGCTCGACGAGGAACTCGGAACGCTGGAAGCCCTCCGGCAGGGTCTCGCGCACGGTCTGCTCGATCACGCGCGGACCGGCGAAGCCGATCAGCGCCTTCGGTTCGCCGATGTTGACGTCGCCGAGCATGCCGAGGCTCGCGGAAACGCCGCCCGTGGTCGGATCGGTCAGCACCGAGATGTAGGGCACCCCGGCGGCGCGCATGCGCGCCAGCGCGGCCGAGGTTTTCGCCATCTGCATCAGCGAAAACAGGCCTTCCTGCATGCGCATGCCGCCGCTGGCCGAGAAGCAGACCAGCGGCATGCCTTCGGCCAGCGCGAGCTCGGCCGCGCGCGCGAACTTCTCGCCGCCGACCGATCCCATCGAACCGCCGATGAAACCGAACTCGAACGCGGCCGCGACCAGCGGTTGCCCTTTGAGCCGGCCGCGCATCGTTACGAGCGCGTCCTTCTCGCCCGTGTTCTTCTGCGCGGCCGCAATGCGCACCTTGTAGGTCTTCGAGTCCTTGAACTTGAGTGCATCGACCGGCTCGAGCGAAGCGAACAGTTCCTCGCCCGTGTTCTCGTCGAACAGCGCGGCAAGGCGCTTGCGTGCCGCGATCGGATGATGATGCCCGCACTTTGGGCAGACCTGCAGGTTGCGCTCGAGCTCGGGGCCGTAGAGCACGGCGCCGCAGCCTTCGCACTTCTCCCAAAGGCCCTCGGGCACTTTGCCCTTGCCCCCGGGGCCGCCCTTGCCTTCGGTGCGGATGCGCGAAGGCATCAATTTCTGTAGCCAGCTCATGTCGTCGTCTTTCTCGCTGTCGAAAATCTCCGCGTCCGGCGTCGCGGTGACGATGCCGGCGGGGGTTGCGGATTCGGATGCCGGCAATTCTACCGGCTGTTCCGGCCGCGGCGCATCCCGGTTGTCGGGCTTACGCGGCATTTCTCGCCGGCTTCGCATCCAGCGCCTTGCGGATCGGCGCCAGGAAATCGCGGGCGGAATCTGTGACCGCACCCGCCGCCGCGGAGTTCGCCAGATGCTCGACCAGCGCGCTGCCGATCACGACCGCGTCGGCGAATTCGGCGATCGCCACCGCCGATGCGGCGTCGCGCACACCGAAGCCGACCGCGACAGGCAGCTCGCTGGCCAGCGCCTTGATCGCCGCGACGCGTGCACGCACCGGCGCCAGATCGAGCCGGTTGGCGCCGGTCACGCCGGCGAACGACACGTAATAGAGGAAACCGCCGGCGGCCTCGACCAGGGCGGCGAGACGCGCATCGACCGTGGTCGGCGCGGCGAGGAAGATGCGATGCAGGCCCGCGTCGGCGAGCGGCTTGATCGTCTCGGACTCCTCCAGCGGGCAGTCGACGAGAAGCACGCCGTCGACGCCGGCCGCGACCGCTTCGCTCGCGAATTTCTCATAGCCGTGTATTTCGATCGGATTCAGATAGCCCATCAGCACGATCGGCGTCTGCGCGTCGCGGCGGCGGAATTCGCCGACCCAGCCGAGGATCTGGGCGAGGCCCACGCCCTTGGCCAGCGCGCGCTCGCTCGAATGCTGGATCACCGGCCCGTCCGCCATCGGGTCGGAGAACGGCACGCCGAGTTCGATCAGGTCGGCGCCCGCCTCGACGAGCGCGTGCATCAGCGGCACGACGGCGTCCACCGAGGGATCGCCCGCGGTGATGAACGGAATCAGGCCGGTGCGGCCGCGGGTTTTGAGTTCGGCGAAACGTTGATCGATGCGATTCATTGTCCAGTCTCTGCATGTACGGTATTCGGCGGCGCGCCCGCCGTGATCGCGCTCGTCCCGGCGCTGCGCGCCGGACCCTGCCGGTAGGCGCGCGCCTGCTGTTTTTCCGCTTCGGTCAGCAGGCGCTTGACGAGCGCGACCTGCATGCTGTCGACCGCGCGCGGCGTGCGGAAAATTTCTTCGCCGCCGATGCCGCGATTGCGCAGCGCCTCTCCGACCGGGCTGAGCATCATGTTCAGTTCGGCGACGACGAAGCGCGCTTGATCCCAACCGAGATACCAATGCCAGTCCGTATAGTAGAGCCAGCTGCGCTCGTTGAACGCACGGACGTGCGTCGGATCCTGCCACGCGCCCCAGGACAGGTCGTAAGGCACGCCGATGCGCATCGTGCCGCCCACGCGCAGCAGCTCCAGGCAGCACGTCATCAGCGCGGCGAGATCGGGCACGTGTTCGAGCACGTCCATCGCCGTGATCTCGTCGAACTCGCCCGGATCCAGACGCACCAGGCCGTAGCGGCGGCCGAAGAAAATCTGCTTGAGGCCGCCCGGTTTGGAGAGGTCGCCGAGGACGTCCGGCTCCCACTTCGGATCGATATCGACATTGAGCCGTTCCGGATCGTAGGCCTTGCCGCTGCCGAGATTGATCCGGCGCGGCAGCGGCCGGCCCAGCCCGGCGAGCAAGGGGGCGAGCAGCGCCGCCTGGTTGCGCTGCGAGAACCGTTCGAAGCCGGCGCTTTCTATCGCACGGCGGCGCGCCTCGTCGCGCGCGAGCGCTACGCAGGTTTCGACGAGCCTGGCGTACGGCACCGCAACGAGCGCTTCGCGCACGTCCGCATCGATCTCGGTCTCGGCCTCGCATTCGCTGACCACGACCTTGCGGTTCGCGAGCAGATGCGAAGTGCGCACGATCTCGTGGATCTTGTCCTCGTAGAAATGCATGTTGAGCACGATCTTGCTGCGCGCGATCAGAGCATCCCGCTCGGCGCCGTAGAGGCGCGGCGACGCCTTGACGACCAGTCCCGCCGAGGCCAGCGCGGTGAGCACGGCCTTGCGGCGATCGTTGAGCGAACCGTAGAACAGGACATCGATGTCCTGACTCGCCGCCGGCGCGATGCGCGATGCTTCCGGCATGTAGCCGATCGCGAACGGATACACGTGCGGGTTTCCGGTCAGCTCCTTGACCCGCGCCACGTTGCGCGGCGAATAGTCGAGCACCGGATGGCGCCGCAGCAGCTCGACGTAGTGCGGCAGCGCGTACGCGCCGGAACGCAGCGGCTCGAGGTTGACGATGACCGTGTTCGCCGGAAACGTCACCGTCGGCGCGACGAGGTGCGCTCCGAAGACGATGTTGATGCCTTCCTCGACGAGAAGCTGGTTGACCGTGGCATCGACCTGCGCACCGAGCGCGGTGAACGCCGCCGAGAACAGCCCGACGAGATCGTCGAACACGGCGCTGTGCGCATAGTCGACGGGGCGTATCACGACCAGGCGAACGCGCTCGAACAGGCGCGGCGGAACCGGTGTGGCCTGCCTGTTCATCTCGGCCCCCGCAACGGCTTGGACGGGCTCACAGCGTGATGCCTTCGCGCGCCGCGATCGTGTGCACGTCCTTGTCGCCGCGGCCGGACAGGTTCACGAGCACGAGTCGGTCCTTCGGCAGCTCGCGCGCGAGCTTGATGCCCTGGGCGACGGCGTGGCTCGATTCGAGCGCGGCGAGGATGCCTTCGCTGCGCGCGAGCTCGTGGAACGCGGCGAGCGCCTCCTCGTCGGTGACGCCGACGTAGCTCGCACGGCCGGTGTCCTTGAGCCAGGCGTGTTCGGGGCCGACGCCCGGATAATCGAGTCCGGCCGAGATCGAATGCGTCTCGGCGATCTGGCCGTCGTCGTCGCAGATCACGTAGGTGCGGTTGCCGTGCAGCACGCCCGGGCGGCCGGCGGCGAGCGAGGCGGCGTGGCGGCCGGTGGCGATGCCGTCGCCCGCGGCCTCGGCGCCGACGATCTTCACTTCGCGGTCGTTGAGGAAGGCATGGAACAGGCCGATCGCGTTGGAGCCGCCGCCGACGCAGGCAGTGATCACGTCGGGCAGGCGGCCGTACTCCTCGAGCATCTGCGCGCGCGCCTCGCGGCCGACGATCGCGTTGAAGTCGCGCACCATCATGGGGTACGGATGCGGGCCGGCGACCGTGCCGATGATGTAGAACGTGGAGTCGACGTTGGTCACCCAGTCGCGCATCGCCTCGTTGAGCGCGTCCTTCAAGGTCTGCGAACCCGAGGTCACCGGCACCACGTCGGCGCCGAGCAGCTTCATGCGGTAGACGTTGATCTTCTGCCGTTCGATGTCGACCGCGCCCATGTAGACGACGCACTCCAGGCCGAGCCGCGTCGCCACCGTCGCGCTGGCGACGCCGTGCTGGCCCGCGCCGGTCTCGGCGATGATGCGGCGCTTGCCCATGCGCTTGGCGACGAGGGCCTGCCCGACCGTGTTGTTGATCTTGTGCGCGCCGGTGTGGTTGAGGTCCTCGCGCTTGAACAGGATCTGCGCGCCGCCGACCTTCTGCGACAGGCGCTCGGCGTGGTAGATCGGGCTCGGCCGGCCGACGTAGTGCTTCAGGTCGCGGTCGAGCTCGGCGATGAACTCGGGGTCCTGGCGCAGGCGCAGGTAGGCCTCGGTCAGTTCGGCCAGCGGCTCCATCAGGGTTTCGGCGACGTAGAGCCCGCCGTAGTCGCCGAAACGGCCGTGGGCGTCGGGGTATTGCGAGAAATCGATGGACGCCGCCGAGGCGGCGGCATGGTCGACGGATGCCGCCGAGGCGGACGCGGATTCGTTGAACGGTTTCGCCAACATGAGATTCTCCAGAGCGGTTCGCCCGGCGACCTCGCGGGCCGCACAAGTAGCGGGCGCTTTTGATTCGAAGGCCGGACCGCGACGGCGGCCCACGGCCGGAATGCCGTGCGGGTCGACGCCGTTATCGCACGGCGGCTGCGGGCACTCGGCGCCAGCGGCGCAGCGAGCGGCCGAACGGCGGTGCGAAATAGGGACGGCGCGAAATTCTCATAGGACGGCTATAGCGTACACAATCTTGCGCGATCGCGCTGCCCCGCGTGCGGCGCGGGCCTAAAGATAACGCCGGATCGTCTCGCGCAGCTTCGCCACCTGCTCGCCGGTCAGCGGTCCGAGCATGCCGCGGCGCGCGGGCGGAATGTGCTCGGCCGGGTCGGCATCGGCGAAAACGTAGTGGTCGAGCAAGGCCTTCCAGGCGCGCTTCTCCGCCGCCGGCAGCGACTTGAATGCGAGGATGTCGTGCATCAGGCAGCCGAGCGCCGTGGGCGGTGCGTAGCCGTCGCTGCGCACGAGCCGCCACCAGTAGTTGACCAGGGCGTTGATCTTGTCCAGCGACTCGACGTGGTGCCACCACATCGGCGGAACGTAGATCGCATCGCCCGGCCCGAGCTCGGCGGTCTGCGCCGCGGCCAGGGCGAGTTTGAGGCGCGGAAAGCGCGGATCGTCGGGGCGGTCCAGCCGCGCCATGCCGATCGCCGCGCCGGTCGGCGCGAATTCGAGCGGCCCGACGTAGAGGTTGCCGACCTGTTCGGGCGCGAACAAGGTGAAGCGACGGCGCCCGCGCAGGACGCAGGCGATGTTGTGGTATTCGTCGAAATGCGCGGGCGTGGTGACCCGATTGCCGATCCAGATGCGCGGCTCGATGCCGGCATCGAGGAACGGCAGCGTGTGCTCGCCGAGGAATCCGGGCAGGCACTGGCCGATCAGGGCACTCTGGATCGCGACGCCCGGCACGCGTTCGTGCCGGGCCAGTTCGAGCAGGCGCTGCAGTCCTTGGCCGATCGATACGCGACGATGCTCGTAGTTGAAACCGTCGAAGTTCGCGTTGTAGCCGATCAGGCCTTCTTCGTCCGCCGGCATCACGAGCGCGTCGACCGGAGCGCCGCTGTCGAACGCGGTCAACTGGGCAACGAATTCCGCATCGGAAAGACGCCCGCGCACGAGCGGCCAGTGCGCGGCGAGGCCGCGGATCACGAGCGGCCGATCGAGTCCGATCAGGTCTGCGCGCGCGAACGCGCGGCCGCGCGGGTCGAACTCCTCGATCGCGCCCGCCATGCTCTCGGTCAGGCCGCGTCGGCGGCACGCACGGCGGCGACGAAGGCGCGCAGCTTGGCCGCGTCCTTGATCCCGGGCGCCGATTCGATGCCGCTGGACACGTCGACCCCATACGGCCGTACCGTGCGGATCGCCGCGCCGACATTGTCCGCGTTCAGTCCGCCGGCGAGCACGACGGGCTTGGTGAAGGCACGCAGCGCCGCCGACCAGTCGAACGTCTTGCCGCTGCCGCCCTGTTCGCCCGGAGCGTGGCCGTCGAGCAGGAAACCGGCTGCCGCCGGATGCGCGTGCATCGCCCCGACCGGATCGCCGCCGCCGCCCATCGCGACCGCTTTCAAGTACGGCACGCGATAGCGCACGCAGTCCTGCGCCGTCTCGTTGCCGTGGAATTGCAAAAGATCCGGCTGCACCGCGGCGACCGCCTCGGCAATGAAGCCCGGCATATCGTCCATGAACAGCGCGACCAGATCGACGAACGGCGGCAGCGCCATCCGGATCTCTCGCGCGCGCTCGATCCCCGCATAGCGCCGGCTCTTCTCCGTCAGCACGACGCCGATCGCGTCGACGCCGAGCGCGACGGCGGCCCGCACGTCATCGAGACGAGTCAGCCCGCAGAACTTGATGCGTGTGCGTTGTTGCATGGAGTATTCAAGAACGTTTTTGACGCGGATTAACGCGGATAAAAGCAGATCAGCCCGCGCTCATTGTAAATCCTTCGACTTATTTCGCTCTTATCCGCGTCAATCCGCGTTGATCCGCGTCTAAGCTTCACTTTTCGGCGAACTCACCTCACAGGGCAAGCCGCATTCGGCAGGATACAACGGATGCAGGAAAACGAGGCCCTGCGCGACGGCGGTGGGTCCGGCCACCGCCCGGTCACGGCCGGCCAGCAACTGCGCGATCCACTCGGGTTTTTGTTCGCCGCGGCCGACGGGCAGCAGGCTGCCGACGATGTTGCGCACCATGTGGTGCAGGAATGCGTTCGCCTGGATCTCGAGCACGACCCGATCGCCTTCGCGCACGACCGCGATGTCCTGCACGCAGCGCATCGGTGAGCGCGCCTGGCAGGCGACGGTGCGGAATGCGCTGAAATCGTGTTCGCCGACCAGGGCCTGCGCCGCGGCGTGCATCGCGCCGGCGTCAAGCGGCTGGCGCTCCCAGGCGACGTAGCGCGCGTCGAGCGCCGCGCGCACGGGCCGGTTGAGGATCGTATAGCGGTAGCGCCGCGCCAGCGCGGAGAAGCGCGCATGGAAATCCTCGCGCACGGTCTGCGCCCAGCGCACCGCGACGCTCGGCGGAAGATTGGAATTGGTGCCGAGCGTCCAGCCGCGCTCGCTGCGCTGCGCGCTCGTATCGAAGTGCGCGACCTGGCAGCGCGCATGCACGCCGGCGTCGGTGCGCCCGGCGCAGGTGATCTCGATCGGCTCGTCGGCGACTTTCGACAGTGCCGCCTCGACCGCGGCCTGCACGCTCGGCCCGTGGCTCAGGCGCTGCCAGCCGTGGAAATCGGTGCCGTCGTATTCGATGCCGAGCGCGATGCGCATTGCGGATGCCTGCCAGTCGGGGCGGGCATCGTAAAGCGCGCGCGCGGCAAAGTGAAATGCGCCGCCGATCCGGCGCGGACCGGCCGCGGCGGCGCGCCCTTCGTCGCGGCGCTTCGCCTAACGGGCCGTCCCGACGTCGACCCCGTGCGCGCGCAGCCAGTTGTCGACGGCGACATGCTGGGCGCGGGCCTCGGCGCCGAAGCCGCCGGCGGGAGCGATGTTGAAATAAGTCTGGAACGTGTCGCCATGCCGGTTGCGCCGCTTCGGGTCGGCGCCGGATTCGAGCAATTTCAGCACGAGCGCGGAACGGTGCGTCTGCGCGGCCACGTGCAGCGGTGTATTGCCGAGCCGGTCGGCGCGATTCGGGTCGGCGCGGTGCGCGAGCAGCAGATCGAACGCCGCCTCGTTCGGATTCATCAATGCGGCCGACAGCGGCGGCGCCTGCGTCGTGCCGTGCGGCGCATTCGCATCCGCGCCGGCGTCGAGGAGCAGCTTCAGGTATTGCGGATCGTCCGCCATCGCCGCCATGTGCAGCACGGTCGCACCGCCGAGCCCGGGCTGCACCGGATCGGCGCCCGCGGCGAGCAGTGCACGCATGCCGCCCGGGCTTTGCTTCAGCAGCGCCCATTCGAGCAGGGTCACACCGCGATCGCCTTGCGCTTTCAGATCGGCACCCTGCCCGACCAGTTCGCGCACGCGCTGCTCGTCCCCATGGGCGACGGCGGCGGCGAGCACAGCGGTCTTCGCGTCGGCGAATACCTTGCCGGCTTCGTCAATATCGTTCATTGCAGCGGTTCCGATGGCGGTGCCGAACAGCACGCCGCACCCCAAGCATAGCGCGGCGGCGCGGCGCCGAAAAAGCGGTGTGGCCGAACTCCTCATGTCCCGACTATAGCGGCGGACTCCTCCGCGGTCTCGTTTCAGAGCCAATTCATCGGATTCAAGGCATGCCCGACCGCCTCCGCGCCGTCGACCACGGCGCTGCCCGCAGCCGTCGCACCATCGACGACTGCACCGCCCACAGCCGTCGCACCGTCGACGACCGCACCGCCCACAGCCGCCGCACCATCGACCACCGCACCGCCCGCGGCCGTCGCACCGTCGACCACCGCATCGCCCGCCGCCGTCGCACCGTCGACCACCGCATCGCCCGCCGCCGCAGCACCATCGGCAACCGCACCGCCCACCGCTTTCGCCCCGTCGAAGACCGCGTTGCCCGCGGCCTTGGCGGCACCTGCGATCGCGCTACCCGCGGCCGCAGCGCCGTCGACGACGGCATTGCCGACCGCCTGCGCAGCGCCGACAACCGCGCCGCCCGCGGCCTTCGCGCCGTCGACGATCCAGCCGCCGACCTTTTTCGCTCCGTCCACCGTTGCGCCGATCGCCCCGCCGACGAATTTATCGGTTCCTTGCAGCAGATGCCCGGTGATCCCGAGAGAGCCGTCGAGCAGGTCGCCGCCGATCTCGACCGCGCCGCGGCCGACCAGGCCCGCGCCCTGCACCGCGCCGCTCAACAGACCGCCGATCACGGGGACATGATCCGCCGCGTTCGCGACCACGTTGGTCACGCCCTGGATGCCGTCCTTGGCCTGGTTCTTCGCCCAGTCGACGCCGGAGACCACCGCGTCGGTGCCCTTGCCGATCGTGTCGGAAATCTTGTCGACCACACCCTCGCGGCCGGCACCGCCGTCCCAGGGATGGTCCTTCTGCAGCGCGCCGAGCACGGAGTCCATCAAATGCAGCTGGCCTCCGTGAATGCTGTCGGAGATCAGGTTCACGCCGGGCGCCTCGGCGTACCACGGCAGCGGGTTCGGATCGTTCAGCGTGATTTTGTGGCCGATCGCATCGGGCGCAAAACCGCGGAACGCACCGGACTCCTGTTCGCCGGTCAGGATTTCGCCCTTGACCGCGTAGCGGCGGACCAGACCGTCGTCCGCTTCTTGCTTGAGCGCCGCGACGTCGGCGCCCGGCACGAGCTGACGCAACGTGTTGTTGTTGACGCCGGCCGCATTGAACGTGACCGCGGCCGAATCGGTGGCGACCGAGGCCACCGAAGCGAGCCCGCCGCCGAGCGAATGTCCGGTCAGGGCCAGCGAATCGCCGAACGCGGTCTTGGCCTGCGTCGCGAGCGCGACCGCCTGCTGGTATTGGCGCGCGGGCAGGCCCGTGGCCTGCTCGGCGTCGGCCAGAATATCCTTGCCGCTCGTCGGATCGGTGCCGGCGAAGGCGAGCACGTGGTCACCCTTGGCATCCTGGTAGATCGCCGCACGGAAGCCGGTCGACGGATCGTCGAGCGAGCCCGGATCGATGCCCGCGTGGGCGAGGTCGGCGTCGCTCATGCGCGTCCATCCCGCCGGCAAGCCGCCCTTGCCGCCGAGGTCATAGCAGTCGCGGGCCATCTTGGCCAGGTCGAGGTCGAGCGCTTTGGCATCGGTGCCGCGCACCTGGGCGTCGAAATCGGGACCGGGCGCGCCGCCCGCCTGCAGGCGCTGCGCCTGCACGTTGTACGGCAGGCTCGGCCCGGAGCTCGGGGCCGATGCGGGCTCGGGCCGCACGGTGCTCGGGCCGTCCGATTCCGCATGCGCGGAATACGATTCCCAATCCGTCTGGTTGGCGCGGTTGAAACCGACCGATCCGTTATCTAGCGGAAACGACATGGCGGCAGCTCCTGGAGGGTTGCCGCAACCTTATCCGCGCGCGGGGAGAAAAACAGCTCGGAGCGACCCTAGTTAGGGTTGACCCTAGTAGGGTGTCCCGTAAGTGCCGTCCAATCATTCCGCCGCAATTTCTTCGCGCCACGTGCGCGACGCGACACGAGCCCTCCAAAAAAACAGGCCGGAATCGCTTCCGGCCTGTCTGGAACGCAAGACCGCCCTGCCTCAGCTGATCTCGGCGAGCAGCTTGCGCGCCTCTTCTTTCTGCGTCGCGTTGCCCTCGGCGAGCACTTCGTCGAGCATCGAACGCGCGCCTTCGGGGTCGCCCATGTCGAGATAGGCACGGGCGAGGTCGAGGCGCGTGCCGATCGTGTCCTCGTCGAGCAGGCTGTGGTGGCGCTCGGCCGGCTCCTCGTCCTTGGCCAGCTCGATCGGCTCTTCGTCGATGTGCTTGCCGAACTCGCGCTCGAAGTCGAGATCGGGAAGGTCGTTGTTGGGCTCCGCTTCATGCCCGCGGTGCGGTTCGAAGGCGAGCGGCGCATCGTCATCGAGCATGGTCTTGATTCGATCGTCGTGGCCGTTGTCGGCCTCGTGCGCCACGGCTTCGTGCTTCGCGCCCGGCTCGTCGTCGAAGAAGAACTCGTCCGGACTGTGGCCGTCGTGGGCGGCGGCCGAGGACTCGGCGAACAATGGGCTGCCGGGCAGCAATTGACGGCCGAGCGCGGCGATTTCGCGCCATTCGTCGGAGTCTTCGGGCAGCTTCTCGTGCAGGGAATGCGCAAGGGCGACAAAACGGTCGGCGTTGCCGTCATCGAAGTGACGGCGCAGCTGTTCCATTTCGTCGTCGTCTTCCTCCTGCGTCGCGGCGACGTGCTGAGGCTGCTGGGAACCCGTCGCCTCCGCGCCTTCGTAGTAGCGTTCGGCGTCCTTCTCCAACTGCTCCTGTTCGTCTTCGCCCAAGGTTTCCTCGGCGACGGCAGGCGCAACGGCGGCGGGCGTCGGACGCGGATTGACCTTCTTCTTGCCGCCGCCACCGAACGCGCGCGTCGCCAGCCAGCCGGCGATCAGCACCAGGATGCCGCCGGCGCCGTACAGCGCATAGGGGTTGTCGCCGATATAGTCGGCGTACCAGGGCTTCGCCGTCGCGACCGGCTTCACCGGGGGCGCGGCGGGTTTCGGAGCGGCCGCGACGGGCGGTTTCGCCGCGGCGGGCGTCGAAGCGACAGCCGGCGCGGGAGCCGCTGCTGCGGGCGCGGCCGCGGGTGCCGGCTGGGCCGAAGCGGGCGGCTGCGCCGCGGGAGGCGTGGCCGGTGCCGGCGCGGGCGCCGGCGTTGCCGCAACCGGCGGCGGTGCAGCCGGCGACGATGCGGGCGCGTTGGCAGCGGCTGCCGGCGCCGCGGGAGTGGGAGCGGGTGCTGCCGCCGGCG
>CBJLOV010000122.1:0-13384 GCA_966424745.1 uncultured bacterium | reverse complement strand
ATCTGGCGGATGCGCTCGCGGGTGACGTCGAACTGCTTGCCGACCTCTTCCAGCGTGTGGTCGGTGTTCATGTCGATGCCGAAGCGCATGCGCAGCACCTTGGCCTCGCGCGGGGTGAGGCCGCCGAGCACGTCGCGCACGGTTTCGTGCAGACCGGTGCCCGTCGCCGCGTCGACCGGCGATTCGATGCTGGTGTCTTCGATGAAGTCGCCGAGATGCGAATCCTCGTCGTCGCCGATCGGCGTTTCCATCGAGATCGGCTCCTTGGCGATCTTGAGCACCTTGCGGATCTTGTCCTCGGGCATCTCCATCTTCACCGCCAGCTCTTCCGGCGTCGGCTCGCGGCCCATTTCCTGCAGCATCTGGCGGCTGATGCGGTTGAGCTTGTTGATCGTCTCGATCATGTGCACCGGGATGCGGATCGTGCGCGCCTGGTCGGCGATCGAACGCGTGATCGCCTGGCGGATCCACCAGGTGGCGTAGGTCGAGAACTTGTAGCCGCGGCGGTATTCGAACTTGTCGACCGCCTTCATCAGGCCGATGTTGCCCTCCTGGATCAGGTCGAGGAACTGCAGGCCGCGGTTGGTGTACTTCTTCGCGATCGAAATCACCAGGCGCAGGTTGGCCTCGACCATTTCCTTCTTCGCGCGGCGGGCCTTGGCTTCGCCGATCGACATCGCGCGGTTGATTTCCTTGACGTCGGCCAGCGACAGGTACAGCGTCTTTTCGAGCGCGACGAGCTTCTCCTGCTCGGCGAGGATCTCTTCCTTGTGCGCCTTGATCGACGACGCCCACTTCTGCTTCTTGCGGATGATGTCGTCGGCGAACTTCGGATTGGTCTCGTTCGAAGGGAACGACTTGATGAAGTCCTTGCGCGGCATGTGCGCCTGCTTGATGCAGATGTCCATGATCACGCGCTCGTGCGCGCGGACCGTGGCCACGACCTCGCGCAGCTTGCGCACGAACGCGTCGATCATGAT
Source organism: uncultured bacterium (assembly GCA_966424745.1). Taxonomy (GTDB): domain Bacteria; phylum Pseudomonadota; class Gammaproteobacteria; order Xanthomonadales; family Rhodanobacteraceae; genus Rudaea. The sequence goes on along the minus strand of CBJLOV010000122.1, from coordinate 12,404 downwards.
CGACGGCAGCTTGAGCTTGAGGAAAGCCTCGGCCATCTGGTCGCGGATCTTCTGCGTCTTCTTGTCTTCGGTGCCGATCTTGCCCGCGCTCTTCTGGAACTTCACGTACAGCCCGCGCAGTTCCTCCATGCGCCGCGTCACCTCGGCCGGATCGGGGCCGGTCTCGCCGGGGCCGGCTTCCTCGCCGTTTTCGTTTTCATCCTCGTCGTCGTCCTTCGCCGCCGCGCCGCCGCCGTCCTCGGACTCGAGCATTTCCTCGTTGACCGCGAGTTCGGGCACTTCGAGGTCGGCGAAACCGGTCAGCACTTCCGACAGGCGCTTGCGGCCCTCGACGTGCTGGTCGTATTCCTCGAGGAGCAACTGGATCGACCACGGGAAGCTGGCCAGCGAGGACTGGACCTGACCGAGGCCCTCCTCGATGCGCTTGGCGATGGCGATTTCACCTTCGCGGGTGAGCAGCTCGACCGTGCCCATCTCGCGCATGTACATGCGCACCGGGTCGGTGGTGCGGCCGACTTCGGCGTCGACCGCCGACAACACGGCGACCGCTTCTTCGGTGGCGGTTTCGTCGTCCGTCGCCACCGGGGTCTCGGGCAGGATCGAATCGCCTTCCGGCGCGACCTCGTGCACCTCGATGCCCATGTCGTTGATCATGCCGATGATGTCTTCGATCTGCTCCGGATCGACGATGTCGTCGGGGAGGTGATCGTTGACCTCGGCATAGGTCAGGAACCCTTGTTCCTTACCCTTGATGATCAGGGTCTTGATTTCGGACTGTTGCTGGCTGCGGGCGTCTGCGTTCATGGAATCACGGCTTAAATCTAAAGACTGGGAAGTATAGGAGGGGTGTCAAATCGAGGCTTGGCCGGTTGGGACGCTTCTGCGCTTCGGCCCTCAGCCCTTGGCCCTAAGCCCTGCTCTCCAACCAGAACGTCACCGGACCGTCGTTGACGAGACTGACCTTCATATGGGCGCCGAAGCGGCCGATTTCCACTGGCGAATGACGAATTTTTGCCAATTCGACCAACCTGTTGAACCAGCGTTCGCCTTCGGCCGGCGTCGCCGCCGTGGAAAAGCCCGGACGCATGCCCGAGCGCGTGTCCGCGGCGAGGGTGAACTGGGAGACGAGCAGGAGGCCGCCGCCGGTCTGGGCCAGGGAAAGATTCATCTTTCCGTCCGCGTCGGCGAATACGCGGTAGCCGAGCATCCGCTCGAGCAGACGCTGGGTCTGCGCCTCGCCGTCACCGGGCTGCACGCCGACGAGGGCAAGCAGGCCCGGTCCGATTGCCCCCACGATTTCGTCATCGACTTCGACCTCGGCTTTGGCGACACGCTGGATCAGGGCGATCATGATGGAAGGGCTGAGGGCTGAGGGCTGAGGAAGCTTACATCGTCGTCGTTCCCGCTTTTGCGGGAATGACGAACCGGATCCCATGTTCGGCCCTCGGCCCTCAGCCGCTACAATTCCCCTTTTCATTGCGCCATCCGCATGCGCTGGTACATCTGGATCATCTTCGGCGTGCTGCGCCTGCTCGGCCTGCTGCCCCTGCGCGCGCTGCATGCACTCGGCGCCGGATGCGGCTGGCTGATCGGCAGCACCGACAACCCGATGCGGCGCAAGGCCGAGCACACCCTCTCCCGGATCAATACGGATTTCGGTGAGGAAAAGCGTCACTTCCTGCGCGCGGCGCTGGGCGAGGCCGGCAAATCCTTCCTCGAAGTCGCCAAAATCTGGACCGCCGATCCCGTACGCAAGCTCGCGCTCGTGCGCGAGATCCGCGGCGGCGAGCTGTTCGACACGGCCCTCGGGAAACCGCTGATCGTCGCCGCCCCGCACCTGGGCTGCTGGGAACTGCTCAACTATTGGCTGTGCAGCCGCACGAAGATCGCGATCGCTTATCGCCCGCCGCGCCAGCCGGAACTCGAACCGCTGCTGATCCGCGCGCGCGGGGGCCTTTCCGCCGAACAGGTGCGCGCCGAAGGCAGCGCCGGTGTGCGCACGCTGTTCAAGCGCCTTGCCGCGGGCGGGGTGGTCGGCATCCTGCCCGACCAGGAGCCGAAACAGGGCGAAGGCGAGTTCGCCCCGTTCTTCGGCCGGCCCGCCTTGACGATGGTGCTGCTCTCGCGCCTGGCCCAGCGCACCGGCGCGACCGTGTTGTTCGCCTTTGCCGAGCGCCTGCCGCGCGGCGCAGGCTACGTGCTGCATTTCCTGCCCGCGCCCGAGGGCATTGCCGATCCGGATCTGCCGACCGCCGTCGCCGCCCTCAACCGCGGCGTGGAGAACTGCATCCGCCTGGCGCCGACTCAGTATCAGTGGCACTACAAACGCTTTTCGGCGCAGCCGCCCACCGCCGCCAAGGCCGCCGAAACCGGCACCGGCGGCTAAGCCTTGGCACGCCGGCTTTTGCGCACGGGTTTCGGCGGCTCGATATCGCCGGGCTCCATCAGCGTGACCGGCAGGTCGCGATTCTTCGTCGCCATGTTGCCGACATGGTCGCTCGCGAAGATGCGCACGGTGTAGTCGCCGGGCGGCAATCGATCGGTCTGCCATAGTCCGGTCGCGAAGCTGCCGTCGCGCACGGTATTGGTGGCGATGTAGCGGAAGCGGGTCGTTGCGCTGCCGTAGACCGTGATGCCGCTCTTCGCGGCATAGGCGACCTTGGTCGCCGCGCCGTCGGCGGGGATGCGGTCGAAGACGAGGGTCGTGCGCGGCTGCTCGAAGCCGGGCGCCGGGCGGCCGTCCTTGTCGAGGACCTGATAGCCGAGCGAATACAGCCCGAGGCGCCGGCGCGGCTCGTTGCCGTCGACCTGGTCCCAGGCCTCGACGACGATCGCGGCGCCCTGTGCGTCGCGCGGCACGATCAGGCGTCCGTGCCGCTTCTGCGCAAGCGCCTTGCCGTCGGCGCCGTCGATCTCGATGTTCTCGATGCGCGGGGGCACATGGTCGGCGAAATCCTTGAAACCGAGCGCGATCGCGTTGCGCTGAAAGCCCCAGTTGCCCCAGGTCAGGTGCACATGGGCCATCGCATTCGTCGTGCCGAGCACGTCGCCCGCGCTGAAGCGGGTGCCGCGGCGCACGCGCACCCGGTCGAGCTGGCCGGCGTCGTCGCGGACAAATTGGAAGCGCGCGGGATCGAGCGGCTCGTCCTTGATGTTGCGTCCGACCCGCATGTGGATATAGCTCAGCGTGTCGAGGCTGATGCCTTCGCGCAGCTCGCCAAGGCCCCAGGCAGGCGCCGGATCGCCGATCTTCGCATCGGCGATCGCGAGCACCGCGGCGCCGACGTTGTTGCGGATATCGAGGCCGTCGTGCAGATGATCGAGCGCTTCGCCGCCGTAGGCGCCGCGCGCCTCGCCGACCGTGCCGACGACCTCGTGGCGGACATTCTGCGGCCGCACCGGCCAGCGTCCGCCCGTGTCGGGCGGCGGCGCGTCGATGGCCGGGCCGACCGGCGCCGGCGCCGCCGGGATCAACGCCGCCGTCGCGGGACGAATCTCGTGCAGCCGATGACCTGCCGCATCGCTCAGATGCAGAGCGCCGGCCGCATCGAGCGCGAGGCCGGCCGGACGTACGAAACGGTCGCCGCGGCCGCCCGCGCCGGTCAGCACCGCCATCTGCGCATCGGGCGCGAACTGCAAGACGAAGCCGTGCGCCATTTCGCCGACGTAGAGATAACCGTCGTGGGTCAGTGCGAGACTCAGCGGCCGGCGCAGCAGGACCTTGTCGCCCAAGGTCGTCTCGCGCGCGAAGGTGTCCACCTTGCCGTCGAGGGCGATGCGGCGGATCGCGCCGTTGCCCGTGTCGGCGACCCAGACCGTGCCCGCCTTGTCGACGGCGAGCGCACAAGGGGTGTCGAAGCTCGCCCCGCTGCCGACACCGTCGCCGTAGGCCGGACCGTCGCCGCCGGCGAGCGTCGTGACGACGCCATCGGGAGCGAGCACGCGGATGCGGTCGTTGTAGGTATCGGCGACGTAGACCTTGCCGAGGGCATCGACCGCAACGCCGATCGGCGCGTCGAACTGCGCCTGCGCGGCCGGGCCGTCGCGATAGCCCGATGTCCCGGTGCCGGCGAGCGTGGTCACCGCGCCCTGCGGGGTGACTTTGCGGATCGCGTGGTTGCCCGTGTCGGCGACGTAGAGATTGCCCGCCGCATCGATGGCGAGGCCCGACGGCGTGTTGAACGCGGCCGCGGCGCCGATGCCGTCGGCAAAGCCTTCGCGTCCGCCGGCCAGGGTCGAAACGGTGCCGTCGACGCCGATCCTGCGGATGCGGTTGCTGCCGCCCGCGTCGGCGACGTACAGGGTGCCGTGCGCATCGAGCGCGATGCCCCAGGGATCGGAATAGCGGGCCGTAGTCGCCGCGCCGTCGCGCTGGCCGTCGATGCCGTCGCCGGAGACGAGTTCGATCCGCGCGGCCCAGCCCAGCGCGGTCGGCTTCGGTCCCGCCGGAACGGGGGCGGGTACCGGCGCCGCGGTCTGCGGACTGGGCGCGCGTTTGTGGAAAAGTATAAAAATCGACGCGGCGGCGATCGTGGCGGCGCACAGCCGGATCAGATTTCGCCGCAGCGGACGCGAACGGGATGTCGGCGCCATCGATCAGCCCGCCTCGGTCTGCGCGACGAGCGGCCTGGCGTCCGCCGCGGCAAAACGGCGGCGCAGCCAGCGCTCGCACGGCAGCGAATAGCCGCGCGCGACCGCGAGGCCGAGCAGCCACGACAGTGCGACCGCCGGCGGATACCAGATCCAGCCCCACTCCTTGCCGAGATCGCTGTTCTTGGCGATCGCGACGATCGCGAACACGCAGAACATGTGGAACAGATAGATCTCGTAGCTGAGGCGGCCGCACGAGCACAGCCAACCCAGGCCGTGCAGGCGCCATGGGGCCGCCGACGCGGCCTGCCAGTGCAGGCCGAGGACGAGGCTCGCGGCGCTGCCGATCAGCAGCATTTCGTAGCCGCGATGCACGAGGTTCCACACCCAAGCGCCCGCGAAGAAGATCGCACACAGTCCGGCCAGGCCAAGCGCGCACAGCAATGCGGGAAGCCAGCGCGGAACGTGCGCCTTCCGCGCGGCGCACAATGCCGCAAGCACCCCGAGCGCGATCGCGGACATGCCCGGCAGATAGGCCTTTTCATACCAGATCTCGTTCTTCTGCGCGGCCAACGCTTCGCGCACGAAGGGCATCGACAACACCAGTGCGACGAGCGCCGCGACGAATGCCCAGCGCACCCGGCCGAGGGCGAGGCAGACGAGCGGAAAGCCGAGGTAGAAGACCTCTTCGACCGACAGCGACCAGATCACGTCCCAACCGCCCGGCAGGTAACCGGTTTGACCCTCGTACCAATTGAGGTACAGACCGAGCGCCGAGACGATCGCGCCGCCCAGCGACTGGTTCGGCTTGTCGATGACGTAGTACGGCATGCCGACGAGATGAAACAGGCTCAGCAGGGCGACGACGAGCAGCAGGGTCGGCACGATGCGCGAGGCGCGGAACAGATAAAAGCCGCGCAGCGCGATGCCGCGCAACTCGCCCCAGCGCTGCAGAGACCGGCGCGCGATCAGGAATCCGGAAAGGACGAAGAAGATCACGACCGCTTCGCTGCCGTTGTAGCTCAGGCCGCGCAGAAACCAGACCGGCAGAAACGTCGCGAGCACCGTCTTGGTCAACGGAATGCGGATGGCGAGATGATGAATGACGACGAACAGGATCGACACGCCGCGCAGCGCATCGAGACCGCGGTTGCGGTCGGATAGCGGCGCAGAAGGCGGCGCTTCGTCGGGGTGCGGCTTTTGCGCGCTTCGCGCGAAAACATCGGTACGGTCGTCCGCGGCCTGCGCCTTCACGTGCGGGATTGCCGCTCCATCGTTCATTTCGATTCCAATTTGTCGGTCAAGAACAGATCCTGCAGCGCCCACAGCAGGCCGACCGGAAAGGTCGTCGTGTGGTAGGCGCCGTCGACGATCTTCGCGTGCACCTTCAGGCTGCGATAGCGGCGCGAGCGCAGCGCCTTCACCATCGCCGCCTGGTCGGCGACCATCTCGTCGTCCGAGCATTCGCCGGCCTTGCGCCCGCACGGTGCGGGATGTTCGTTTGCGCCGATCGCGAAATAGACATTTGCGCTCAGGTCTTGGTGCTGCCCGGCGAACCTCGCCTCGAGCGGAAACATCGCGCGGCGGTTGTACCAGAGCGAGACGCTGGTCAGTACGTAATTGCGGAACAGGCGCGGCTCGGTGAACAGCACCCACAGACCGAACAGGCCGCCGAACGACTGGCCGGCCAGGGTGCGCTGCGCGGAATCGATGCGATAGGCCGTCTCGACGAGCGGCATCGCCTCGTTCTCGAGGAAGTCCAGGTACGCGGCCGCGCCGCCGGTCGGATAGGGCTTGTCGCGGAGGTCGGGAAACGGCGTCAGATCGCGCTCGCGGCTCTGCACCGGATCCTCGCCCCGGGCGTAGGACAGGCCGACGAGAATGAATTCCTCGAACGTACCGTGATTGAACGGCACGCGCGAGATGCCCGAGGCGACCTGGAACGTATACGGCCCGTCGGTGAGGTAGACCGCGGGATACTTGCGCTGCGCGTTCTCGGGCCGGTCGTAGCCGGGCGGCAGCTTGACGTAGATCTCGTAAGTGCGGCCGAGCGTGCGCGAGGCCAGCGCGTGCACGTGGCTGCGTTCGATCTGGAAAGGCGGCGCGGCGTCGGCGGATGCCGAGGGCTCGGCGGCGAACCCGGGGCAAAAGGCGGTCGAAAAAAACAGCAATGCCGCACGCAGCGGCATTGTGAATCCCCTGAGCATTGTCGTTCTTCGGCAAGAATTGCGAACGGGCAGGATACGCGATGGCCTGTTAAAAACCGATGCGCCGGAACGCGATCGTGCCCGGCCTCAGCCCGGACCGAGGCTGGCCAGATCGCGCTTGGCCGCATCGAGCCATTGCGCTTCCTTGCGCCGGTAGTAGCTCGGCGAGACTTTCGCGCGCTTGAGCATGTCGTTGAACACGTCGCGCGCTTCGCGGAAGCGCGAATGCCGCGCGAGCAGGGCGCCGTAGCGATAGCGCGCCTCCTCGCCCGGGTAGCTCGTGGCGAGATCGCGATAGCGCGCGAGCGCCGCGTCCGGATCGCCGAGCGCCTCGTCGATGCGCGCGCGCAGCAGGTCGGCGTCGTTGGAGCGAAGCTGCGGATTGGCCGCATAGAGCTTGTCGAGCGTCTGCTTCGCGCCGGCATGATCGCCGAGGCCAACCTGCGCCCGCGCAAGGCCGATCGAAAAGCCCGGATCGTTCGCGTGGATCCCGGTCAGGACCGAGCGGTACAGATCGGCCGCGTTGGTGTAATCGCCGAGGTTGAGGCATTCCTCGGCGAGCGCGCGGCGGTTGTCGACGGTGTCGGCGAGCTCCAGGCGCTGCTCGATCTGCTTGCGCCGGCGCTCCGGCGCCACGGTGTCGAGCACCTTGCTCGCGGTCTTGCGCGCGCGCGGATCGTGGCGCAGGTCCGGCAGCACGTTTGCGACCACATAGATGACGACGCCGAGATACGAGCCGATCAGGATGATCCAGATCCAATACAGCTCGCGGCGCGTGCGCACGACGTGCACCGCGCAGGCGATCTGCAGGGCGAGGGAAAGCAGGACGAGTATCGGCATGGGGATCTCTCAGTGTTTTTCCGCGGGTTTGGCCGCTTCGCGCGCCGCGCGGAATTCGCTGTCCGCGGCCCATTGCGGCCACGTCGTCTCGTCGGCGAGGCGCTTGCCGACCGCATAGAGCGCCTGTACGTCCTCGACGACGCCGGAGAAATCCCAGTCGGGATCGTACTTGTCGGCCGGCGTGTGGTAGTGGTGCGCGTAATAGTCCTCGGCGAGCGCGTGCCCCGCGGCCTTGCCGCCGTCGAACTTGTCCTGGCCGATTTGGGTGAACAGCACGGGGACGCCGCGGCGGGCGAAGTTGAGCTGATCGGAACGGTAGAACAGGCCCTTCTCCGGCGCCGCCTCGGCGACCGCGACGCGGTGCTGGGTCGCCAGTGCGTCGCGCAGATAGCCGTCCATCTGCGACTGGCCGTAACCGATGATGGCCATGTCGTGCGTGCGGCCTACGGGCAGCAGCATGTCCATGTTGATGTCGGCGACGGTTTTTTCCGCGGGAATGGTCGGGTGCGCGGTGTAGTACTGCGAGCCGAGCAGGTAGGACTCCTCGAGCGTCGGCACGAAGAACAGCAGCGAGCGTTGCGGCGGCGACTGATGGGCGAAAGCGTCGGCGATTTCGAGCACCGCGGCAACGCCGGTGCCGTTGTCGACCGCGCCGCTGTAGATATGCTCGGCACCGCTTCCGTCCGCGCCGAGATGGTCCCAGTGCGCGCTGTAGACGACGACCTCGTCGGGCCGCTGGCTGCCCGGCAGCACGGCCAGCACGTTGTTCGACGTCGCACTGCCGATCTCGCTGTCGAACTGGGTCGACAGCTTCGCCGCGAGCGGCGTCGATTTGAATCCGCGCAGGTCGGCGCTCTTCTTCAACGCGTCGAAGTCGGCACCGGCCTTGGCGAACAGGCGGCGCGCGGCGTCGGTCGTGAGCCAGCCCGCGAGATCGAGCTGCGGTTCGGCGTTCTCGCTCGTCGGCAGGGACAGGCGCGGGCCGCTCCAGCTGTTGACCACCACGCTCCACGGATACGCCGCGGCGGCCGTGTCGTGCACGATCAGGCAGCCGGCCGCGCCCTGGCGCGCGGCTTCTTCGTATTTGTAGGTCCAGCGGCCGTAGTAGGTCATCGCCTTGCCCTTGAACAGGCTCGCGTCGTCGTTGCCCCAGCCCGGGTCGTTGACGAGGACGACGACGATCTTGCCCGTCACGTCGAGGCCGGCGTAGTCGTTCCACCGGTATTCGGGCGCGACCACGCCGTAGCCGGCGAAGACGAGGTCGGCATCGCGGATCGCAGTCTGCGGCTGCGCCTTGAACGTGGCGACGATCGCGTCGCTGCGATAGGCGAACTTCTCGACGCCGCCGCCCTCGGCCACGGAAAGCGCAACCGCATCGGGATTGCGCAACGTGGTCGATACCATCGGCACCGCCTGCAGGTAGCTGTCGCCGTTGCCGGGCTTCAAGCCCATGCGCTTGAACTGCTCGACGAGATAGGCGGTGGTCAGGCGTTCGCCTTCCGTGCCCGGCTTGCGGCCGGCGAATTCGTCGGAGGCAAGGCGCTTCACGTGCGCGGCGAAATCTTCGGCCTTGATTTCGGGCGAGAACGCGCCGTCGGCAGTCGGCACGATCGGCGCGGGTTTCGCCGCCGCCGGTTTCGAATCGGCGGCGGACGGCGGCGCCGAAGGCTGGCAGGCTGCGATCAGCGCAGCGAACGGCAGGAACGCGAAACGGCGCATCGGCGGAACTCCAGGGCGAAACGAGTTCCGGATTGTAGGCAGCGCGCGACGGCGCCGCCAGCTCGTTTCTTGCTTGTCCGGAATGCCGGCAAGAGCCGGAGGGCCGAAGCTTTAACCACGAAGTACACGAAGAAAAGCCGCGAAGAAAATCAAACGAACAAAAAGATTTGGCCCTTCTTCGTGTACTTCGCTTTTCTTCGTGTCGAGGTCCTTTGATTTTTCCCGCGGAACAGTATTCGAACACGCGGCGTCGAATGCGACGCGTGTCCTTATTGCGGCGGCTGGTCGCCGCTGAACTTCTGCACCGTTGCGCCTTCGACCGGGCCGATCTTCGCATTGTCGCTGACCCACAGATCGACTTCGCGCTTGAACTTCAGCGTGCCCTGCACGACGGCGCGCGGCCCGATCACGATGCGCGGCTTGTGCGAACTCGAGTTGAACCAGCTATGGTTCTCTTCGACGAGGATGCCGCCTTCGACACGCGAGTCCGCGCCGACGGTGATGTCGCCGTTGACCGTGTCGAGGCCGCCGCCGACATGCGCCGCGTCGAGCTTGATGCCGCCGTTGACGTTGGCCGCCTTGCCGCTGACGTCGGCGCCCGAAGCGAGCGAAATCGAGCCGTTGACGACGTTGACTTCCTTGCGCACCTTCACGTTGCTGCCGAGCTTGATGCCGCCGTTGACCGACTCGGCCGAATCGAGCGAAGCGCCCGCGCCGACGTCGATGCCGCCGTTGACGGTCTGTGCGCTCTTCGCCTGCACGTTGGCGCCGATGCGGATGCCGCCGTTGACCGTGGAAAGATTGCCGGCGTGGTCGCCGTCGGCGATCGTGATGCCGCCGTTGACCTTGTCTACGTCGCCCTCGTCGCCGGCGAAGGCGGGCGCAACGAAGCCGAGCGCGAGCAGCAAGGCGAACTTGTAGCGAGTCATGGATTTCTCCCGAAAGTGGTTTATGAAGTCGGTCTGCAAGCATTCGGATGCGGCAAGGCAGCCGAGAGTTTAAGCGTTTCCATGGTCATCTCCACGCAAGTGGGACTTCGATAGCCCGCGTGCCGGTCATTCGAAAACGTTTCGAGATGCGGCGCAAGCGCGGGTCGGAATCCCGTCCGCGCGGGAATGACGGCAGCCGCGGGATTTCCGCTACCATTCGCCGACCTCCGAGTTCACTTTCCGAAGAAGGTTTGCCGTGTCCGCACCGAAGCCGGTCCTGCTCCTGATCCTCGATGGCTGGGGCCATCGCGACGATCCCGCCAACAACACCCTTGCCCAAGCCGATCTACCGACCTGGCACCACCTGCTCGCGACCTATCCGCACACCCTGGTGGAAACGCACGGCCGTTTCGTCGGCCTGCCCGACGGACAGATGGGCAACTCCGAAGTCGGCCACATGAACATCGGCGCGGGCCGCATCGTTTATCAGGACTTGACCCGTATCGATGCGGCGATCGAGGACGGCAGCTTCTTCGTCAATCCCGCGCTGGTCGGCGCCTGCGCCGCGGCGAAGAATTCCACGCTGCACGTATTCGGCCTGCTCTCGCCGGGCGGCGTGCACAGCCAGGAAGAACACCTCTTCGCCCTGCTCGATCTGGCCAAACGCCAGGGCGTCGACCGCGTCGCCGTACATGCCTTCCTCGACGGCCGCGACACGCCGCCGCAGAGCGCGCGCGCTTCGCTGGAGAAACTGCAGGCGAAGTGCGCCGCTCTCGGCAACGCCAGCATCGCCACGATCAGCGGACGCTACTACGCGATGGATCGCGACAAGCGCTGGGAGCGCGTCAAGCTGGCCTGGGACGCGATCGTCGATGCGCAGTCCGGATTCCGCGCAAACGATGCGTTCTCCGCGCTGGATGCGGCGTACGCGCGCGGCGAAACCGACGAGTTCGTCAAGCCGACCGTGATCGGCATCGGCGCCAAGATCGCAGACGGCGACGCGGTGATCTACATGAATTTCCGCGCGGATCGCGCGCGCCAGCTCACTCAGGCCTTCGTCGACGCGAAGTTCGCCGGTTTCGAGGCGCGCAAACCGACGTTGTCCGCCTTCGTCACCCTGACCGAATACAGCGCCGACCTGACGGTGACCGCGGTCGCCTATCCGCCGCAGTCGTTGTCGAATTCGCTCGGCGAATATCTCGCCGCAAAAGGCCTGAGCCAGCTGCGCATCGCCGAGACCGAGAAGTACGCACACGTCACCTTCTTCTTCTCCGGCGGCCGCGAAGAACCCTATGCCCGCGAAGACCGCATCCTCGTGCCGAGCCCCAAGGTCGCGACCTACGACCTGCAGCCGGAGATGAGCGTGCCCGAACTCGCCGACAAGCTCGCCGCGGCGATCCGCGGCAAGCAATACGACTTCATCGTCTGCAACATCGCCAATGCCGACATGGTCGGCCACACCGGCAAGCTCGACGCCGCGATCAAGGCCGCCGAAGCGGTCGACGCCGCGCTCGCCAAGATCCTCGCCGCGATCCTCGACGCCGGCGGCGAAATGCTGATCAGCGCCGACCACGGCAATTTCGAGCAGATGGTCGACGACAACGGCGTGCCGCACACTCAGCACACCGTCGGCCCGGTGCCGCTCGTCTACGTCGGCCGCAAGGCCGCGCTCGAACACGGCGCACTGCGCGATCTGGCGCCGACGGCGCTCGCGCTGATGGGGCTGGCGCAGCCGGCCGAGATGACGGGCCACTCACTCGTTCGCTTCGCTTGAGTTGGTTGTCGCTGGTTCGCTCTTTGCCGTCGTTCCCGCGCAAGCGGGGGCTCGGTACTCTTGCTCCTGCTCGTCATTCCCGCGTGCTTTTAGCGGGACTGCGCGGGCACGGATGCCGAAGCGAACATACGCGCAGCGAATGGCCCGAAGGGCGAGCGGTAGGATGGCCGCGCGTAATCCAGCGCCTTTGCTTTTGTTTTTCGTTTTTTAATGGCCAGAGCTTCCACTCGCCCCTCGGGCGAGCGGGTTCCTTTCTTTGCTCGTGCAAAGAAAGTCACCAAAGAAACACGCCCCAGAACATTGCGCCCTTCGGGCATCCTGCCCGAAGGGTCCGCGTCAGCGGCC
>CBJLOV010000121.1:0-13454 GCA_966424745.1 uncultured bacterium | reverse complement strand
TCCCCGCCATTGATCTGCGCGCCGGTCGCGTCGTTCGCCTCAAGCAGGGCGACTACGCGCAGGAGACGCGCTACCCGTTCGATGCCTGCGAACTCGCGGCCGACTACGCGGACGCCGGTGCGACCTGGCTGCATCTGGTCGATCTCGACGGCGCGCGTTCGGGCGCGTTCGAGAATCTGCGCGTGATCGAAAAAATCGCGGCGGCCGAGCGCCTCGCCGTGCAGGCCGGCGGTGGCGTGCGTGGCGAGGACGACCTGCAGCGCCTGCTCGATGCCGGCGTCGCGCGCGTGGTCGTCGGCAGCGTCGCCGTGCGCGAGCCGGAGAAGGTCGAGCAATGGCTCGCCCGCTACGGCGAAGACCGTCTCTGCATCGCCCTCGACACGCGCAACGAAGCCGGCGTCTGGCGCTTGCCGAGCGCGGGCTGGACGCAGGATTCCGCGGCGACGCTCGACGAGCTGGCGCCGCGCTACGTCGCCGCCGGCGCGCGCCATCTGCTGTGCACCGACATCAGCCGCGACGGCATGCTGTCGGGGCCGAATCTCGACCTGTACGCCCACGTGATGCGGCTCACGCCGGGCGCATCGGTGATCGCCTCCGGCGGCGTACGCGACGTCGCCGACGTGCGTGAGCTCCGCGAGCGCGGGCTTGGCGGCGTCGTGCTCGGGCGCAGCCTGCTCGAAGGCAAGCTCGCACTCGCGGAGGCCTTCGCATGCTGAGGCGCCGTTTTGTTGTCGCCGTCGTTCCCGCGCAAGCCGCAGCGACGGCCGGAGAAAGGAGTTTGCCATGCTGACCCGGCGCATCATTCCCTGCCTCGACGTGCGCGACGGCAAGGTCGTCAAGGGCGTGCGCTTCCGCGATCATGTCGAGATGGGCGACATCGTCGATCTCGCCCGGCGCTATCGCGACGAAGGCGCGGACGAGCTCGTGTTCTACGACATCACCGCGAGCCCGCAGGGACGCTCGGTCGATCGCGACTGGGTCACCCGCGTTGCGCGCGTGATCGATATTCCGTTCTGCGTCGCCGGCGGCATCCGCAGCGTCGCGGACGCGCGTGCGGTGCTGTACGCGGGCGCGGACAAGGTCTCGGTCAATTCGCCGGCGCTGGAGCGGCCGGGGCTGATCGACGAACTCGCCGAAGCGTTCGGTGTGCAATGCGTCGTCGTCGGCGTCGATTCGCTGCGCGACGAGGATGGCGAGTGGCGCGTGCGCCAGTACACCGGCGATCCGGCGAAAACCCGCGCGCTGGCGCGCCGCACGCTGTCCTGGGTCGAAGAAACCCAGGCTCGCGGCGCCGGGGAGATCGTGCTCAACTGCATGGGGTCGGACGGCGTGCGCAGCGGTTACGATCTCGAGCAGCTGCGCGCGGTGCGCGCGATCTGCAACGTGCCGCTGATCGCCTCGGGCGGCGCCGGTGCGGTCGAGCATTTCCGCGACGTGTTTCGCGACGCCGACGTCGACGGTGCGCTGGCGGCGAGCGTGTTCCACGGCGGCGCCGTCGCCATTCCCGATCTGAAAACGTTTCTGTCCGACGAACATATTCCGGTGCGCCGATGAGCGAACTAAGTACTTCCACCCCGGGCGCTGGGCCGCAGCCGGTCCATGGCCGCGACGCCGAACTCGATTGGGCCAAGGGCGACGGACTGCTGCCGGCGATCGTGCAGCATTGGCGCAGCGGTGCCGTGCTCATGCTCGGCTACATGAACGCCGAGGCGCTCGCGCAGACGCGGCAGAGCGGCAGGGTGACGTTCTACAGCCGCAGCAAGCGGCGCCTGTGGACCAAGGGCGAGACCTCGGGGCATTTCCTGCTGCTGAAATCCGTGCAGGCGGACTGCGACGACGACACGATCCTGATCCAGGCGGAGCCGATCGGCCCGACCTGCCACAAGGGCACGCAGAGCTGCTTCGGCGATGGTTCGGAACCGCCGCTGGCGTTTCTCGCCGATCTCGATGCGCTCGTCGCGCAGCGTGAGCGCGAGCGGCCCGCCGGCAGCTACACGACCCAGTTGTTCGAGGGCGGCGTGCGCCGGATCGCGCAGAAGGTCGGCGAAGAGGGCGTGGAGACGGCGCTGGCCGCCGTCGCCCAGGACGAAGCGGCCCTGCGCAGCGAATCGGCCGACCTGATCTTCCATCTGCTCGTCCTGCTGCGCGCGCGCGGCGTCGATTTCGCCGAGGTGATCGCGGAGTTGCGCAGCCGGCACCGCTGAACGGTTTGCGTTCGCTGAAAAACCGGTGCGGCCGCTGCCGTCTCGGCGGCGTCAGAGGCGCGCGATGCGGAACTTGCGTCCCTTGATCCCGCCGGCGCGCAGCCGGTTGAGCGCTTTCTCGGCAACGCCGCGTGCCACGGCGACGTAGGAGCGGGTCGGGAAGATGTCGATCTTGCCGATCGCGTCGGCCTTGAGCCCGGCGTCGCCGGTCAGCGCGCCGAGGATATCGCCCGCGCGCAGCTTGTCGGTCTTGCCGCCGTCGATGCGCAGCGTCGCCATCGCCGCGGGCAGGCCGTCCTTGGGTTTCGCGCCGAGGGCGGGCAGCTTCAGCCAGCGCAGTTTCGCGCCGGGCGTCCTCTCGAGTTCGAGTTTTTCCAGCTCGTGCGCGCGATGCATTTCGCGCGGCGTGACCAGGTTGAACGCCAGCCCGGTCTTGCCCGCGCGCGCGGTGCGGCCGATGCGATGGCGGTAGATGTCGATATCGGGCGGCAGTTCGTAGTTGACCACCGCGGCGAGATCCTTGATGTCGAGCCCGCGCGCGGCGACGTCGCTCGCCACGAGTACGCGGCAGGAGCGGTTGGCGAAGCGCACGAGCACTTCGTCGCGGTCGCGCTGGTCGATGTCGCCGTGCAGGGCGAGCGCGCCGATGTCATAGCCGCCGAGCGCATCGGCGACGTCGTCGACATCTCGGCGGGTGTTGCAGAACACCACGCTCGACTCCGGACGGTGGTGCAGCAGCAGCGCAGCCAGCGCGGCCGGCTTGCGCGCGAGGTCGATCTCGAAGAACTGCTCGTCGATTTCCGGCTGTTCGACGTTGCCCGCGATCGTCACCTCGAACGGATCGCGCAGGGCGTTGCGCGCGATCTCGCGGATCGCCTCGGGAAACGTCGCCGAAAAGAGCAGGCTCTGCCGCGACGGCGGCGTCTTGCCGATGATTTCGCGGATGGCTTCCTCGAAGCCCATGTCGAGCATGCGGTCGGCCTCGTCGAGCACGAGCGTGCGCAGCTTGGCCAGGCTGAGCGCGTGCTTGCGCAGCATCTCCTGGATGCGTCCCGGCGTGCCGACGACCACGTGCGAATCCTTGCGCAGACTGGCGAGCTGCGGGGCAAGGGCGACGCCGCCGGTCAGGGTGAGCACCTTGAGGTTCGGAATGTCGAAGGCGAGGCGGCGGATCTCCTTGGCGACCTGGTCGGCGAGCTCGCGCGTCGGACAGAGCACGAGCGCTTGAGGTTTCACGTAGGCCGGATCGAGGCGCTGCAGCAGGCCCAGGCCGAACGCGATCGTCTTGCCGCTGCCGGTCGGCGCCTGCGCGATCAGGTCGCGGCCGTCGAGCATCGCCGGCAGGCTTTGCGCCTGCACGGGCGTCATTTCGGTGAAGTCGAGCGTGCTCAACGCCTTGAGCAGCGGCGCGGCGAGGGGGAGCGAGGAAAATTCGGGCATGCGCACATGATCGCACGCATACGCCCGAATTGCGCCCTTCAGGGGCGTTCGCCTGTCGTCAGAGCAGAATCAAAAGATGTCGACACGAAGAGCACGAAGAGGCACGAAGGACACGAAGAAAAGCCAAGATCCATATTGATTCGATTTTCTTCGTGGCTTTTCTTCGTGTCCTTCGTGCCTTCGTGGTTCAATCTTTATCTCGTCCGCCTTTGTCTTATAAGCAGACGAAATAAAAGAAACGGTCACAACGTCGGCGAGTCGTCCCCGAGCATCGCGCGGCGTACGATCTTGATCGGCGCGAAGCCTTGCTGCATGAATTCGTCGTGGAACTGCTTGAGGTTGAACGCGGCGCCGCGCTTGGCCTCGACGTCGGCGCGCAGCTTGAGGATTTCGAGCTTGCCGAGCGTGTAGTACAGATAGGTCGGATCGCCCGTGCCGCGCTTGGTCTCGACCGTGCCGACGGCGCGCGACTGATAACCTTCCTTGACGAAGAAGTCGACCGCCTGGTCGAAGCTGAACTGGCCGGTGTGCAGTTTGATCCCGGCGATGAAGCGCGCATTGCGCAGCAGCGCGTCCTGCAACTGGCCCAGGCGCAGCCGCTTTTGCCGGCGCGCGTCGGTCGGGAACAGGGATTGCGCCAGCCCCTCGTCGAGCATCATCTGTTCGCAGTAGTGCGCCCAGCCTTCGACGTTGGTATTCGCGCCGAGCAGCTTGCGTACGCGGTCGTGGATCCGCTGCATCCAGAGGAACTGCACGTAGTGCCCCGGATAGGCCTCGTGCGCCGCGACCACGGTGATGACCGGGTAGCTGAATTGGGCCATGAATTCGTCGACGCGCTTCTTGTCCCAACTGCTTTCGGGCAGGGTCACGTTGAAATAGGCCTCGTTGGCCTTGGTTTCGTACGGCCCCGGCGTGTCCATCGAGGCGAACGTGGTCGCGCGCATGAACGGCGGGGTTTCTTCGAGGGTCGGCCGCACCGGCGAGGGGATGGTGATGATGCGCTTGTCGGCGATGAACCGGGTCAGCCCGTCGAAGGTGCCGCGGAAACTATCGAGCAGGTTCTTCGGATCGGGATGGTCGGCGCCGAGTTCGGCGAGCACTTGCTGCGGTGTCTTGTCCGGCTCCAGCTCCTTGGCGACCTTGGCGAACTGGGCCTGGTTGGCGCGCAGATTGGCCATGTCGATCTCGACGAGCTTGGCGAGCGGAATGTCGACCATTTCGTCGTACTGCAGTTTCTTCGCGTAGGTTTCCGCGCCGAGGCGGAAATCGCCGTTCGATTTCGCCAGCACGTCTTTCTTCAGCCACGCGGCATAGTCGCCGAGCGCCTTGATCACGGCGGCATTCGATTCGGCGAACTGCCGCTTCGTCGCCGCATCGTCGACGTCGGCGAAGGCGGCAGGCACGTCGTTCTTGAAGAATTCGACCAGGCCCGGCAATTGCTCCAAGGCGATCTCGGTGAAGATCTTCGGCGGGTTCTTCAGGTTTGCCCGCGCCGCCGCGAGCGCCGCCGGCATCTGCTTCTCGCGCGCAACGAGCAGGCGCAGGCGCTCGGCCGGAGGCGCGAACTTGCGCTCCATGATGACGAAGGCGCTATTGGTGATGCCGCTCGAATACATATCCGGGTTCTTCTCCCACGGCCGGATCGTCTCCAGCGTCAGCAGGGTGCTGCGGATGTTGCCGAGCACCAGGCCAAGATCGCCGCGGGTCATTTCGTCGAGCGGCGAGGGGTCGATGGCGGCGAAGGCTTTTTCGTATTTCTTCAGCTCGGCGATCTGCTTGTCGATCTGCGCGTGCGAATAGTCTTCAAGCTTGTCGTCGTATTGGTGGATGCCGGTCTGCGTGGCCAGAGTCGGGTTGTTGGGGAAGTAGTACTGGTCAAAGTACTCGTCGGCCTGCATGGTGAACGCCTGGCTGGGCGGGACGACGGGAGTGAGCGCGTGCGCACCGGAAATGCACGATGCGGCGAGCAGGGCGCAGAGCGACAGCTTCTTCGGCAGAGCGGACATAGCGCGAAATTCCTTCGGTTGAAAACGTACCTGCACGATTACCTGGCAAGGAGCAAGAAAGGATTTACCACGAAGGCACGAAGAAGTTGAATACCGATCGGCGTCGCTTCCCGCCATCCTTTCTTCTTCGTGTTCCTTCGTGCTCTTCGTGTCTTCGTGGGTTTCTTATGCTTTCGGCGACGCACCAGGATTGGAAGCAGATTCCGATCGTGGACGTCGCGGCGCTTCTATTTCTCGGACGAGTCGTCGGCGACGCGAAACTTCTTGCCCTGGCGCGCGGCCATGCGCATGCCGACGCGATCGGGCAGCAGTTTGATCAGGCCCTTGATCGTGCGGTTGATGCGGCCGGGGATGTAGACCGCGTCGCCGCGTTCGGCCGCGGCCAGGCCTTCGCGCACGACGCGGTCGGCTTGCATCCACATCCACTTCGGCATCTGCGAAACGAGCTGGCGCGAGCCGGTGACGTCGTGGAACTCGGAGTAGGTGAAGCCGGGGCAGAGTGCGCAGACGTGCACGCCGCCGCCGCGGTTCTCCAGCGCCAGCGCCTGCGAGAACTTGATCAGGTAGGCCTTGCTTGCCGCGTACAGCGTATGCCCCGCCGGCGCAGGCACATGCCCGGCGAGCGAGGCGATGTTGACGATGCGGCCGTAGCCGCGTTTGCGCATGCCCGGGAGCAGGCGATAAGCGAGCTCGGTCGGCGCGGTCATCATCACCTGGATGAAATCGGCATGCACCTGCCAGGGTTGCGAGCGCAGCGAGCCCGGCACGCCGTAGCCGGCGTTGTTGACGAGCACGTCGACGGCCAGGCCGCGCCGTTCGAGTTCGGCGCAGAGCGCGGCCGGCGTGTGCGGGTCGGCCAGGTCGGCGGCGATGCAGTCGACCTGCACGCCGTGCGCGGCTTTCAGTTCGTCGGCGAGAGCGGCGAGCCGGTCGGCGCGCCGCGCGGTCAGCACGAGCGCATGCCCGGATGCGGCGAGCTGGCGCGCGAATTCGGCGCCGATGCCGGCCGAGGCGCCGGTGACGAGCGCGCGGCGGGCGCCCGCCGATCGCGGAGTTGTCGCGGAGGTTTCGGTCGTCATCGCCGCAGCATATCAGCTCTCGGCGGCGCCCCCGCCGGGCCGGCTGCGCCGGGTCTGCGTTCAGGGCTTGCGCGCAGGCAGCATGCGCCGCAGCAGGCCGTCCTTCAGCACGACGTGGTGGTAGATCGCGGCGAGCGCATGGAGCACGGCGACGACGACGATCGTGTGGCCGAGAAATTCGTGCGTCGCGCCGAGCAGTTTTTCCGTCGCCTTGCTGAAGATGTCCGGTTCGGGCAACTCGAACAGCCAGAAGAAAGCGAGCGGCTCCTGCTGCGCGATGCGCCAGCACAGGCCGATCACGGCCTGGGCGACCAGCAGGACATAGAGACCGTTGTGCATGACCGCCGTGGCGAACCGTTGTGGCGGTGTGCCGAGGCGGGGCAGGTGCGTGGCGCGGCTCAGGCGCCAGTACACGCGCAGCGCGAGCACGACGACGAACAGCAGGCCGAACGAAACGTGCAGTGCCTGCAGCATTTTTCGCGGCGGCGTGCCGCGCGGCAGCTCGCCCCAGATCAGGGCCGACGAGTACAGGAAGATCACGAACAGGACGACGAGCCAGTGCAGCGCGATCGTGAGGCGGTCGTAGCGTGCCCGGTCTTGCGGCAGTTGCGTGGTTTGGGTGTCGGTATACACGGTTTTCTCCCCTCGGAATGGACTGTACCAGTGCGTGTCGCAGGCAAAAACTGGATAAAAGGCAGCGCTACGAAGAACACGAGATTTATGCAGAAATTTTTCCCGATCGCCTTTGATCTGCGTCGCGGCTTTTCTTCGTGGTCTTCGCGGTCGATCTTTTATCCCGTCTGCGTGGCTCCGGCCGATGGTGTGGGCGCGGAATGGTCCTGATGATCGAGCCGGTCTTCAGGATGCCAGAGTTCATGGCTGTCGACACGCACACGCAGCGCGGCCTCGTGCGCATCGGCGCGGGCGCGCAGCTCGGCGAGCGCGGATTCGACGTCGAGACGCTCGGCCTGCAGGCGCTCGGCGAGGCCGATTTCGCCGAGTTCGTAGGCACGGCGCTGGCGCGCGAGGCTGGCCGCGTTGGCTGCGCGCGCCTCGCGCGCGGCCTGCCAGAGTTCGACGGCGACCTGCGCATGGGTCACGCTGAGCCGTGCTTCGCGCGCGATGTCGCGCCGCATCGCGTCGGTTTCGCTGCGCGCCGCCTCGGCTGCGGCGGCCTCGGCGCGCGCCTCGGCGCTGCGCCGCGTGCCTCCGAACGGAATGCTGACGACGAGGCCGATGCCGCGCTCCATGCCGTCGCGCTCCTGGAACGCGCGCAGGCCGACGGTCGGATCGGGCAGCCGGTCGGCATTCGCGCGCCGGGCCAGGGTGTCGCGCTGCGCGGCGACTTCCTCGGCCGCGCGGATTTCGTGGCTGCGCGAGACGATGCGGTCGATCCAGCTCTGCGGCGTCGCCTCGAGCAGCGCGGGTTCGGGCAGCGCCGGGGCGCGTTCGGGCACCGGCACCTGGGGGAAGTCGGCGCTCAATGCGAGGCGCTGCGCCTGCACCTCCGCATCGGCCTGGCGCAGCTCCGCTTCGGCGACGGCGAGCGCGGCGGCGACCTGGTCGAGCTCGCGCCGGGCGGCATCGCCGAGCTGCAGACGGCGTGCGATCGTGTCGCGCTCGCTTCCGAGCGAATCGCGCCGCGTGCGCGCGGCCTTGGCCGCGGCGTCGGCGCGCAGCCAGCCCATCCACGCGGCGAGCAGGCTGCGCGCGGCCTGATGTTCCGCGTCGCCCTGACGCAGCTGCGCGGCGGCGACGCCGTGCGCGCCGGCCTCGCGGTCGAGCGCGGCCTTGCCGGGCAGGCGGATCGCGCGCGTCAGCTGCGCCTCCCATTCGCCGTAGCGCGCCCTGCCGTTGACCGTCGCCGCATCGGTGACCGTGCGGCGCAGCGGCATCAGGACGAGCTGGGTGTCGTGTGGGCCGGCGGCGAGGGCACGCGCCTTTTCCTGCGCCGCGGCCACGTACGAGTCGGCCGCGCGCACCTCGGCGTAGGCGCCGATCGCGGCGTGCGCGCGGTCGGGCGGAGGCAGGAAATCCTGTGCCGGCGCGGGCGGCGTGAAAACGACCAGGCCGGCACAAGCCAGCGCGGAAAGAAAACGGCTCACTGCAATCTCCCGAATGATTCGACCGGCTCGGTCCACCACACGACCTCGCTCGAGCGCACGCGCGAGCGCAGGAACGCGACCAGGGCCGCGGCTTCCTCCTGCGCCAGCACCATCCAGACCACGCGCCGGTCGACGCGGCCGCGCACGCGCTCCTCGGCCGAGGCATGGGCGAAATCGCCGCTGTGGCCCTCGGCCTTGAGCAGGGTGAAACCGGGCAGCGCCGGCTCGTGCTCGATCAGGGCCGTGGTCACCGCGTCCTCGAGTGCGGCGGCGAATACGAGATTGAGACGGCGCAGCACGGTCATGACGCGGTCCTCGAAGCGGCGAAGCGGCGGTACAGCAGCGGAAGCAGCAGCAGGGTCAGGGCGGTCGAGGTGACCAGGCCGCCGATGACGACGATCGCGAGCGGACGCTGGATCTCCGATCCCGGTCCGCTCGCGAACAGCAGCGGGATCAGGCCGAGCGCGGTGATGCTTGCGGTCATCAGCACGGGGCGCAGGCGCCTGCGTGCGCCTTCGCGCACGATCTGCTCGACGCTGCGGCCCTGCGCGGCCAACTGGTTGAAACAATCGATCAGGACGAGGCCGTTGAGCACGGCGATGCCGAGCAGGGCGATGAAGCCGACCGACGCAGGCACGGACAGGTACTGGCCGGTCAGCCACAGCCCGAGCAGGCCGCCGACGAGCGCGAACGGCACGTTGCCGAGGATCAGCAGCGCCTGGCGCACCGAGCCGAACGTGGTGAACAGGACGAGGAAGATCAGGCCGAGCGCGACCGGCACGACCAGGCCGAGCCGGGCGGCCGCGCGCTGCTGGTTCTCGAACTGGCCGCCCCAGACGATGCGGTAGCCGGCCGGCAGCGGCACCTCGCGCGCGACCGCGGCGCGCGCCTCGTCGACGAAGCCGACGAGGTCGCGGCCGGCGACGCCGCTCTGGATCAGCACGAAGCGCGAGCCGTTTTCATGATTGACGCGCACCGGGCCCGACGCGGGTGTCAGCTTGGCCAGCATGTCGAGCGGCAGCACGCCGCCTTCCTCGTTCGCGAGCGGCAGGCGCGCGAAGCTGTCGGCGTCGCCGCGCAGCGCCGCGTCGCCGCGGATCAGGATCGGGATGCGCCGGTCCGGCTGGATCACCTGGCCGGCGGGCAGTCCTTCGAGCTGGGCGCGCAGTTCGTCCTGGATCGCGGCGACGTCGAAGCCGGAGCGGCCCGCGGCCTGCGCGTCGATCGCCACGCGCAGGAACTGCACGCCCTCGGCGGTCTGCGCAAGCACGTCCTGCGCGCCGCGCAGCTTGCCGATCACGACGGCGGCGCGCGTGCCGAGATCGGCGAGCGTGGCGAGGTCCGGGCCGAAGATCTTGATCGCGACATCGCCGCGGCTGCCGGTCAGCATCTCCGACACGCGCATCTCGATCGGCTGGGTGAAGCCGACGTCGAGTCCGGGGAAACCGTCGGCGACCTTGCGCAGCTCGCCGGCCAACCATTCCTTGTCGGGCACGCGCCATTGCGATTTCGGCTTGAGCTGCAGGAAGAGATCGGTTTCGTTGAGGCCCATCGGATCGAGGCCGAGCTCGTCGGAGCCGAGGCGCGCGATCGCATGTTCCACTTCCGGCACCTTGGCGAGCACGTCGCGCTGCAGGGCGAGATCGAGGTCGCGCGACTGGGCCAGGCTGATCGACGGCAGCTTCATCACCTGCATGAGCAGGTCGCCTTCGTCCATGGTGGGCATGAAGGTCTTGCCGGTGCCGAGATAGGCGCCGACGCCGAGCGCGAGCGCGGCGGCGGCGCCGGCATAGGCGATCTTCGGCCGGCGCAGCGCAGCGTCGAGCAGCGGCGGATAGAGGCGGTCGAGCTGGCGCATCAGCCACGGCTCGGCGTGTTCCTTTTCCTTGAGCAGGGCCGAGGAGAGAACGGGCACGAAGGTCAGCGACAGCAGCAGGGAGCCGGCGAGCGCGAACACGATCGTCAACGCGACCGGCGCGAACAGGCGGCCTTCGAGGCCCTGCAGGGTGAGCAGGGGCAGGAAGACCAGGCAGATGATCAGGATGCCCGAGGCGACCGGCAGCGCGACTTCGCGCACCGCCGCGTAGACGCGGTGCAGGCGCGGCAGGCCGGCGCCGGGCGCGTGCGGATCGAGCTTGCTCACCGTGTTCTCGACGACGACCACGGCGGCGTCGACGAGCATGCCCACCGCGATGGCGAGGCCGCCGAGGCTCATCAGGTTCGCGCTCATGCCGTTGATGCGCATCATCAGGAAGGTGAACAGCGCGGCGAGCGGCAGGATCAGCGAGACGACGACGGCTGCGCGCACTTCGCCGAGGAATACGAACAGCAGGAGCACGACGAGGACGGCCGCCTCGATCAGCGCGCGCGTCACCGTACCCACGGCGCGGTCGATCAGCGCGCTGCGGTCGTAGAACGTTTCGATCTTCGTGCCCGGCGGCAGGTTGGCCTGCAGTTCGCCGAGGCGGTCGCGCACCGCGGCGACGAGGCGCCCGGCGTCGGCGCCGCGCAGGGCGACGACGATGCCCTCGACCGCTTCGGCCTTGCCGTCGCGGGTGACCGCGCCGTAGCGCGTCAATGCGTCGATGCGCACTTCGGCGACGTCGCGCACGCGCACGGGCTTGCCCTGGTGGCGCGCGATCATGATCTCGCCGAGATCGTCCGCCGTCTTCACCGCGCCCTCGGCGCGCACGATCAGCGCGACTTCGCCGGCGTCGAGCCGGCCCGAGCCGTCGTTGCGGTTGTTGCGTTCGATCGCATCGGCCAGTTCGCGGAAGCTCAGCCCGGCCGCGGACAGCTTGCCGCGGTCGGGAATCACCGCGAAGCTTTTCGCCTCGCCGCCGAGCGCGTTGACGTCGGCGACGCCGGGGATCGTGCGCAGCGCCGGGCGCAGGGTCCAGTCGAGCAGGGAGCGGCGCTCGGCGAGGCTCAGGCCGGCGCCTTCGATCGTGAACATGAGCATGTCCGACAGCGGTGTCGAGATCGGCGCGAGCCCGCCGGAAATGCCGTCGGGCAGGTTCGGCTGCACGCCCGCATAGCGCTCGGCGACCTGCTGGCGTGCCCAATAGATGTCGGTGCCTTCGGCGAAATCGACGGTGACGTCGGCGATCGCGTACTTGGCCACCGAGCGCAGCACCGTCGCCTTCGGCAGGCCGAGCAGCTCCATTTCGAGCGGCACGATCACGCGCGATTCGACTTCCTCGGGCGTCATGCCGGGCGCCTTGAGGATCAGCTTGACCTGGGTCGGCGCGATGTCGGGGTAGGCGTCGATCGGCAGCCCGCGCCAGGCGAGCACGCCGGCGATCGCGAGCGCGATCGTGCCGACGACGACGAGCAGGCGCTGGCTCAGCGCGAATTGGACGAGACGGCTCAGCATGGTCGCCTCACCCGCCGTGCAGCGATTTCAGCGCGCTGGCGCCGCTGACCACGACCGCGTCGCCCGGCTTGAGCGCGCCGCGCACGACGGCGCTGCGCGCGTCCGCGCCGAGCCGCTCGACCTGCACGGCGGCGTAACGCGTGCCGTTGGCGACGACGACCAGCGTGTGCTCGCCGTCGGGCACGAGCGCGGCGAGCGGCACGCGCCCGCAGGTGGGCGGCGCCGGCAGTTCGAGCCGCACGCTCGTGCGCTGGCCGACGAGCCAGCGCGTCGGCGCCGGCAGGCGCGCGCGCAGGCGCATGCTCTGGCTGCCGCTCTCGGTCGCCGCGGCGACGGCGACGACGCTGGCATGCGCACCGTCGTCCATGACGACGGCAAGACCGGGTGCATATGCCGCGCGCCGCGCGACCGGCGCCTGCAGCAGCACGTCGACGCCGTCTTCCGCGGCGAGCACGAAGGCCGGCTCGAACGCGCCGACGACCTGGCCGGGTGCGATCGCCCGGCGCAGCACGCGGCCGGCGACCGGGGCGCGCAGCTCGTATTCGCCCGCCGCCGCATTCGCCGGCACCGCCACGCCGGCGAGTGCGCCGCGCGCCTGCGCGAGCCGCGCCTGCGCATCGTTGGCGCGCGCGCGCGTTTCGTCCGCGCGCGAGCGCGCGATGATGCCCTCGGCGAGCAGGCTGTCG
Source organism: uncultured bacterium (assembly GCA_966424745.1). Lineage (GTDB taxonomy): Bacteria > Pseudomonadota > Gammaproteobacteria > Xanthomonadales > Rhodanobacteraceae > Rudaea. Next base: position 558 of record CBJLOV010000121.1, on the reverse strand, counting down.
TCGCGTTTCGCCTGGCTCTGCGCGAGCGCCGCGTCGCTGCCGCTGCGCGCGAGATCGGCCTGCGCGGCAAGAAAGTCGCGGCTCTGCACGCGCGCGAGCGGCGTACCTGCGGCGACGCCGGCGCCTTCGTCGACGACGACACTCGCGACCACGCCGGCGAACGGCGTGCTCACCGTGCGCGCCGATTCGAGCGGCGCGGCGATTTCCGCCGGTAGCCGATCGAGCGGAACGCTCGTCGCCGCCGCGGCCGGCTCGGTGCGCAGGCCGAGGCGTTGCGCCTGCGCGGCATCGAATTCGCTATCGGCGGCGTGCGCTGCGCCGACGCCGGCGAACAGGCAGGCGAACGCCAGCGCTCGATAGATGGTTGGGAAGCGGGGCATGAGGACACCGTCGTTGAAAATCACGACGGCGAAGATGCGGGACCCAGCTTTGGCGAAGCTGTGGATGGGACGTCGGGTTCTTTTTTGTTTGTTCTTTTTTTAGAGCCAGAGCTTCCACTCGTCCTGCGGACGAGCGGGTCACTTCTCTTTGCTCGTGCAAAGAGAAGTAACCAAGAGA
>CBJLOV010000120.1:0-14119 GCA_966424745.1 uncultured bacterium | reverse complement strand
CGCGGCAAAGTGTTCGTGATCTGCAAGAGCAACCCGCGTTTCAAAGCGCGCCAGCGCTGAGCCGGTCGCTCGGCAGTCCGCCAGCCGATCGTTTGCTTTGAAGGCCGCCCCGGGGCGGCCTTCGCATTTTCAGGTCGCCCGACGGTTTTGTGCCGACGTCGATCTTGCAACAGTCATATCGGCTTGGCACCATCGATCGTTCGCACCATCCGCCAGTTTGGAGGAAGAGCCATGCCGCTACACCGTTCTTCTCTTGTCCTCGCGTCCGCCGTGCTCGCCCTCGGCTCGATCGCAAGCGTCCATGCCGACACCCTGCTGATCGATCGCGTGCATCAGGAACGCGGCCACGTCCTGCCGGCGCGCGGCCTGTCGATGGCGCAGGTCGAAAAGCGATACGGCGCGCCTGTCAGCAAGCTTGCCCCTGCGGGCGGCGATTCACGCTGGCATCCCACGATCAACCGCTGGGTCTACGCGGACTACACGGTCTACTTCGAACGCGACCGCGTCATCGATGCCGTGGTCAACCAGGCCTCGCCCGACGAAATCGGGCCGAAAGGCGCCGTGCGCGACCGATGACCCCTTCCGCTTTCCGTCTGCCTGCGGAATGGGAGCCGCAGGACGGCGTCCTGCTCGCCTGGCCGCACGCCGCGACCGACTGGGCGCCCCGGCTCGAGCGGGTCGAGGCCACGTGCGCGGCGCTGATCGCCGCGATCTCGCGCTACGAACGCGTCGTGCTTTGCGTCGCCGGCGCCGAGGTGCGCGCGCGCGCCGAGCAGGCTCTGCATGCCGCCGGTGCACAGGCTGAGAAAATCCGCTACGCCGCGATCGACTACGACGACACCTGGTTGCGCGATTCCGGCCCGATCACGCTGACCGACGGCAGCGCATTCCGCCTGACCGATTTCCGTTTCACCGGCTGGGGCGGCAAATTCGGCGCGAGCCGCGACGACGCCTTGATCGGCAACCTGATCGTGCGCGACGTGTTCGCGTCCGCCGAGCACGTGCGCGTCGACTGGGCGCTCGAAGGCGGCGCGATCGAGTCCGACGGCAAAGGCACGATCCTGACCACCTGGCGCTGCCTGCAGCAGCGCCATCCGGAGCAGAGCCGCGAGGAAATGTCGCAGCTGCTGCGCGACAAGCTCTGCGCGCAGCGCGTGCTCTGGCTCGAACACGGCTATCTGCAGGGCGACGACACCGACGCCCACGTCGACACGCTCGCCCGCCTCGCGCCGGACGACGCCATCGTGTTCCAGGCCTGCGACGACGCGAACGACACGCATCACGGCGAGCTGGCGCGCATGCGCGACGAACTCGCCGCGCTGCGCACGCTCGACGGCAAGCCGTATCGGCTGCATCCCCTGCCGTGGGCGAAACCGATCCTCGACGACGGTCGCCGCCTCGCCGCTTCGTATGCCAACTACCTGATCGTCGACGGCGCCGTGCTCGTGCCGGCGTACGACGATCCGGCGGATGCCGAGGCGGCGCGCGTCATCGGCGGCGCCCATCCGGGCCGCGAGATTGTTCCCATCCCGTGCCGTCCGCTGATTTGGCAGAACGGCAGTCTGCACTGCATGACGATGCAGTTGCCGCGAGGAGTATTGAAGTGAGCAAGACATTGCGCGTCGCGCTGTTGCAGGAAACCGACCGCGGCAGCCGCGAGGCGAATCTCGACGCGATCGAGGCGGGCCTGCGCGAAGCCGCCGAGGCCGGCGCCCGCCTGGTGCTGCTGCAGGAACTGCACAACGGCCCCTACTTCTGCCAGCACGAAAGCGTGGCCGAATTCGACCGCGCCGAGCCGATTCCGGGACCGAGCACCGAGCGCCTCGGCGCGCTCGCCGCCGAGCTCAAGCTCGTCGTCGTCGCTTCGCTGTTCGAGCGCCGCGCAGCGGGGCTCTATCACAACACCGCCGTCGTCTTCGATGCGCAAAAAGCAATTTGTGGAAAATACCGCAAAATGCACATCCCGGACGACCCGGCCTTTTACGAAAAGTTCTATTTCACTCCGGGCGATCTCGGCTTCGATCCGATCGAGACGTCGGTCGGCAGGCTCGGCCTGCTCGTATGCTGGGACCAGTGGTATCCGGAAGGCGCGCGCCTGATGGCGTTGGCCGGCGCGGATCTGCTGCTCTATCCGACCGCGATCGGCTGGGACCCGGGCGACGATGACGCCGAGAAATCGCGCCAGCGCGACGCCTGGATCACCGTGCAGCGCGGCCATGCCGTCGCCAACGGCCTGCCTTTGCTCGCCTGCAACCGTACCGGCTTCGAGGCGGCGCCGGACAGCGCGCGCGGTATCCAGTTTTGGGGTTCGAGCTTCGTCGCCGGGCCGCAGGGCGAATTTCTGGCGCAGGCCTCGACCGACAGGCGCGAGCTGCTCGTCGTCGACATCGACATGGCGCGCAGCGAAAACGTGCGCCGCATCTGGCCGTTCCTGCGTGACCGCCGCATCGATGCTTATTCCGATCTTCTGAAGCGATTCCGCGATTGAAAGCGGAAGCGCTTTTTTCGCCACGGATTACGCGGATGCCACGGATAGAGCGAAAGCAAATTTTCTTGATCCGTGCAATCCGCGCAATCCGTGGTCAAAATCTTCTTTCCAGATGAACAACCCAGCAATCACCGATCAACCTCTCGCGCGCGTCGCCCGCGACGGCGTCGAGTACACCCTGCTCGGCACGGCGCACGTGTCGCGCGCTTCGGTCGCGGCGGTGCGCGAGCTGATCGAAGCAGAGAATTTCGACGCGATCGCCGTCGAGCTTTGCGACACGCGCTACCGCGCTCTGCGCGATCGCGAAGCTTGGCGCAACCTCGATCTGCTGCAGATCATCCGCGAAGGCAAGGCCGGCATGGTCGCCGCGAACCTGGCCCTGTCGGCGTACCAGCGCCGCCTCGCCGAGCAGTTCGGCATCGAACCCGGCGCCGAAATGAAGATCGCCGCCGAATTGGCGGAAGCGCAGCAGAAACCGGTCTGGCTGATCGACCGCGAAGTCAGCGCGACGCTGAAACGGGCCTATCGCAGCGTCGGCTTCCTCGAACGCTTCGGCATCCTCGGCGGGCTCGTCGCCAGCTTGTTCGAGCGCGGCGAAGTCGCCGAGGCCGACATCGAGAAGCTCAAGCAGGGCGACATGCTGCAAAGCGCCTTCAGCGAATTCGCCGAGCATTCCGAGCCGCTGTTCCGCAGCCTGATCAGCGAACGCGACAGCTTCATGTCGGCCCGCCTCCGGGAGGAAAGCACGAAGTCGCAAACCTTCGGCGCGCCGGTCAAGCGCGTGCTTGCGGTGATCGGTGCGGGCCATCTCGAAGGCATGAAGCGCGAGATCGCGCAGCAGAACGACGATCCCGCCGCGCTCACCCGCACGCTCAATACGACTCCGCCGGCCTCGCAGCTGCCGAAGTGGATCGGCCTTGGCGTGCTCGCCGTCATCATCGGCGCGATCGCATTCACGTTCACCCGCGGCGCGCACCTCGGCGTCGACGCGATCAAGGTCTGGGTACTGTTCACCGGGGGGCTCGCGGCGCTCGGCGCCCTGCTCGGCGGCGGCCACCCGCTCAGCGCGCTGACCGCGTTCGTGGTCGGGCCGCTCAAACCGTTTCGTCCGTTCGTACCCGTCGGCGCGGTGAGCGCGGCGGTCGAGATGTCTCTGCGCCGGCCGCGCGTGGCCGATTTCGAATCCCTGCGCGACGACGTGATCGACTGGCGCGGCTGGTGGAAGAACCGGGTGTCGCGCACCCTGCTCGTTTTTCTCCTGAGCAACTTCGGCATGATCCTCGGCGAATACCTCGCCGGCATCCGCATCCTGAGCAAGCTGATATGAATCTGGCCCGGCTGCTGTTCAAACCCAAATGGCAGGACAAGAACGCCGAAGTGCGCCGCACCGCCGTCGCGTCGAGCCATGATCCCGACTTGATCGCGGCGCTGCCGCAGCTGGCCCGGGGCGACGCGGACGCCGGCGTGCGCCTCGCTGCGCTCAAGCGCCTCGACGCCTACGAAGCCTGGCGCGAACGTTCGACCGGCGACGCCGATCCCGGCATACGCCGCACCGCGCGCAACGCCTACCTCGCCATGTTTTGTGCGGAAGGCGCCGACGTACCGTCGCTGCCGCGCCGCATCGCCGAACTCGACACGTTGAGTGCGGACGAGATCGAGAAAGCGGCGACCCAGGCCGTCAACCGCGATCTGCGCGCGGCCGCAATCGAGCGCGCAACCCGCCCGGCCCTGCTCGCCGATCGCGCCGTGGCCGACCCGGACGCGGCGATACGTCTTGCCGTGCTCGAGCGCATCGGCGACGCGGCCGCGCTCGAACGCATCGCCGAGCGAGCGCGCAAAACGGACAAGGCGGTCAGCCGCCGCGCGCGCGAGCTCGTCGAAGCGCAGCGCATCGGCCGCGGAGATGCGGACGCGATCGCGCTGAAGGCACGCGGCCTGTGCGAACGCATGGAAGCCCTCGTGCGCGCGCCCGCGCGGGACGAAACCGACTACGAAGCCATCGCCCGCGAATGGAATTCGCTCGGCAGCGCCGTTCCGACCGACCTGCTTGCACGCTACTGCGGCGCCGACTCGCTCGTGCGCCAGACTCGGATCAACGCGCAGAACCCGCCGGCCCGTCCTTCCGCCCCGATCGCGCAGACGGACGACGCCGCGGAAAAAACCGCCGAGCCCGCCGCGACGAGCATCGAGATGCTCGCCTCGCAGGCGCGCTTCGACGCGGCGCTCGCCAGTGCCGCCGCCGAGGCGCAACGCGAACGCGAACTGCGCCGTGCGCACTTGCGCGAAATCGAAGAACTGTTGGCCCGATACACGACGGCCCTCGACGCGGGCACGGTTTCCGCAGCCCATTCCCTGCACGATCGCCTGCTCAACCTGACCTCGATGGTCGTGCCCCTGCCGGCGTCGCTCGAAACCAAGCTGGCTCCGCTGCACGCCCACTACGCCGAACTCAAGCAGCAGCAGGCCTGGGCCAACCGCCGGCGCCGCGAGATGCTCTGCGAAGACGTGGAGAAGCTTGCGCAATCCGGCCTGCATCCCGACGCGCTGGCCCTGCGCGTGCGCGAGGCGCGCGAGGAATGGCAGCGGCTCGATGCCTCCGAAGGGCTGGACGGAAAAACCGAATCGGGTTCTGCGCGGCGCTTCCAAGCGATCTGTCATCGCGTGCTGAAGCCGGCCAAAGCCTATTTCGACAAACGCGACGAACTGCGCAAGGGGCACGCGGGCGAAGTGGAGAAACTGCTCCAGGCCGCCGCCGCGTCGGCAACGGAGATCACCGACTGGAAGGCGGCCGGACAACTGCGCCAGAAGCTCGGCGACGCGCTGCGTTCGCTCGACACCGTCGATCCGCGCTCGCGCACCGCGCTCGCGAAGCAGCTCAAGGACGCGATCGCGAATCTCGTGCCGCGCCTCGATGCGCACGCCGACGAGGTCGCGGCGGCGAAGAAGCGCCTCATCGTCCGCGCCGCGACCCTGCAGCAGCACAGCGACGGCCGCAGCCTCGCGCGCGACGCCCGCGAACTCCAGCAGCAGTGGACCGCGCTCGGCCATGGCCGTCGCGGCAGCGATCAAAAACTGTGGAACGAATTTCGCGCGGCGCTCGATACAGCGTTCGGCCAGCTCGACGCCGCGCGCAAACAACGCGACGAGCAGTCGGCAGCCGCGCGCGCCGAGGCGGAAAGCCTGCTCGTCGAGATCGAAACATTGCGCGACGGCGGCGCCGAGCGGACGGACGCGGCGAAGTCCAAGCTGCGCGATCTCGACGCACGCTGGCAGTCTCTGGCCGCCGCCGACAACGCGCTCGAGCAGCGCTACCGGAAAGCGCACGGCACGATCGAGTCCGCACTGCAGGGAGCCGCGCGACGCAAGCGTCTGGCGCGCTACACCCTGGCGCTGGAGAAGTATGCGCTGCTGCGCGCGGTCGAAACCGGGGAGCAAAGCGCCGAGACGATCGCGGCGCGGTGGAGCGAACCTTCGTCTCCGCTCGATTTCGCCGCCGTACTCGAAAACCGGCTTGCGCGCGCGGCCGCCGCAAGCGCGGCTGGGCAAGATGCGGACGAAATCCGGGCGCGTGATCTCCTCGTCGAGATCGAGTTCTTCGCGGGCATCGAAACGCCGGCCGAGGATCGCCAGCGCCGCATGAGCTTCCAATTGCAGCGGCTGGCACTGCGCATGCGCGACCGCGGCGCGGCGACGCCGGAATCCGAGCTGATACGCCTGATGCAAGCCTGGTTCGCTCAAGCGCCGCAGACCGCCGCACTCGAAGACCGTTTCGCGCATGCCGCAGCCGCGGCGATCGATACCCTGCCCTGACCGCAAGCCGCGGAAACCGGCCGAGGTGATTCAGCCGCCCGTGCGGCGGTTCACGTTCGACCGCAGCGTCGGGTTCCTCGCGCCCTCTCGCCGAGCCTTTCGAAAACGGACGACGCAAATCGATCCCTTCTCCGGTCGAAGCCGGAGAGAACGATTGGTTGCGTCATTCGCGTTTACCGACGTCTCGGCGGCGAGTGTTTCGATGATGAATCGACGCTCCGCGCGCGGCCGAGAGCGGCCATCCGCGAACGTGGACTCGTTCGCAGACTTTGTGCCCCGATGCGGAGTGAGCATCGAGACCTGCGATCGATTTTGCGCAAAAGTAAGGTTGTCGAAAGGAAGCGCGGCGAGCGTAAGGTTGCCGAAAGGCGGAGGGGCGCCCGCACGGGTCAAATTCCGGACGTGCCCGCTTCATGGGATTCAGTCGGAGCACAGGGATACAGGGGACGAACGGTGAACCGAATCGCGCTAATCAGCCCGAATTTTGAGCTGCGCGCCACTGTGCATTTGGCTCTTCAGCGGCGAGGTTTCGAGGTGATGACATTCGGCGGCGTCGACGAAGCCCTGCCGAGGCTCGCACGGACGGAGGCGGCGCTCGCGATTCTCGACGTTGCGCACGCGGACGACCCGGCGATCGCGGTGTCGCGGGTACGCCACGACTACGATCTGCCGCTGCTCGTGCTCGGCGACGATTCGGACGAGACCTGCTGCATCGTCACCCTCGAGGCCGGCAGCGACGACTTCGTCGCCGTTCCGCCGCGCCAGCTCGAACTGATCGCGCGGGTGCGCGCCCTGCTGCGCCGCATGCGCCGCTCGGGCAAAGGAAAAAAGCCTTGCTACGGCTTCGCCGACTGCGTCTTCGATACGGCCGAACGCCGGCTCCACGGTCCGCAAAGAAAGTCGATACGCCTCACCCTCGCCGAAGGGCGCCTGCTCACCGTGTTCGTCGAATCGCCGCAACGCGTGTTGAGCCGCGAACGTTTGATCTCCGAGCTTCACGGCAGCGGCGAAGCGGTGTTCGATCGCAGCATCGACATGCGCGTGTCGCGGCTGCGGCGCCGTTTTCGTTCCCTCGGCGTGGCCGCCGAGATGATCTGCACCGAACGCAATCTGGGCTACGTGCTGCAGGCGGCGGTCGATCACGCCGTGCGCCCGCCCTCGTGAAGCGGCGTCGCCGGCGAGGAATTTACTTCGCCGCGGGTCCGTCGCCGCCATTTCACTGCGCCAGTTCGAAACGGCCGCTGTCGGATGAATAGCGCACGGTTTGAGTCGATGCGTTCGCGAACGAGACGACCAACTTGCCGCTCACGCTCAGCAGCGAAACCGGCGACGGCACGCTGACGATCTGGCCCGCACTTACGCCGCTCTGCAGCCAGATGGTCACGCTGTCGGTCGCGCTTTGTATCGTCGACTGCATCGCCGGCACCGTCTCCGCATTGAGCGGCAGCGCCGCCCCCGAGCCGTTGCCGTTGATGCTTACGGGCTGCGCGAGCCCGAACAGCAGAACCGGCCACTGCGCGGCGGGGACTGCATTGTCGACCCGGTATTGGGCGTTGCCGAGATCCTGCCTGCGCACGCCGCTGCCGAAACCGGCGGTCGTGAACGGATAAGCATAGCCGCCGTTGGCCGGCGTGGTCGCCATCATCGACACCGTGCCGCCCACCGTGCTCGGCGAACTCGACGCAAACAGCGAGTAGCCCTCGTCCCAGCTCAATACCGTCGACATCATCGGCAAGGCGGCGACCCAGGCCACGGGTCTGCCGGCGGCGATGTTCTTCACCAGCACGATGACTTCGTTCGCCGCCTGGATCGACCGCAAATCGGTAGCGGAAATTTCTACGTTGAGCGTGAACATGGCATCGCGCCGGTTCGGTCGGAGGACGTTCCGCGCCGAAGATCGGCGCGGAACGTGGCGCGGTCAGTGCAAAAGCTCGGTGTTCAACGTCACCAGCTCGCTGTCCTGCTGCAGCAGCGCGGTGCCCTTCTGCGATGCCGGCACGAAGACCCCGAGATTCGGGTCGTACTTGAGGGTCAGGTCGGTGACGGCGCCGCCGAATTTGGCGACGGTATTGTTGCCGACGATCTGGGTGATGATGGTTTCGCTCTTGAACGTCGACTGCAGCCAGATATAGACGTTGGTGAACGGCGTCATCGTCGCCGACTGCGTCGCGAGCACCGGCGTCGCCGAGATCGGCTTGCGTTCGGACGGCGTCTGGTTGATCAAGGCCGATTGGGTAAGGCCGAAAGTCAGCGAAGGATAGGCGCTGTACGGCACGTCGTTGTTGGCCTTGTACGATCCCTTGGGCACGCTGCCGCCCGAAAACGGTCCGGTGAACACCGTCGCGCTCGTGAACGAATAGTACGCGCCGTCGACCGCGGGGATGCCGGTTTCGGACATCTTCGTGATCGTGGCGCCGTCCTGCACCTGCACGGTGGAGGCGTAGATCCCGTACTGCTCGTCCCACTGGATTTCCGTGCTCGTGAACGGGTCGATCGATTGCCAGATCACGTTGGGAGAGCTGGTATTGACCGGCTTGGCGAGCGTGATGCGCTGACCGGCTGCCTTGATCACCGGCAGCACGCTCGGGTCGATGAGAAGCTGGAGTCTGTAGCTTGGCATGATGAAAGTCCTCTGTGGAATGTCGATGGAAGTCGAGATGCGCGATTGCGCGATGTGCGTCGTATGCGGCGGTACGGACGGATGAAACCCAGAAGCGCGGCGAACGAATGCCGCGCCGCGCTCCTGCAGGTGCGCGGCGGCCGGCGTGTTATTGCGCGTCCTTGAAGTCGGACGTGGGACCGGCGTGCCAGCACTGCATCGGCGCGGATTCGTGCGATTTGCCGTTGTCGTGCTTGGCGGTGATCTTGTAGAAGTACTTCTTGTCGGTCGACGGCAGGTCGGACTTGTCGAACTGGCCGCAGGAAAACGTGCCGTTCAAGGACGTGCCGGTGCCGTTGCTCAGCGAGCCGGGACCGCCGTTGATCGGATGGACGTAAACGTCGGTGTAGTGACCATCGGGAAAAGCCATGGTGTGATCTCCGTTGATAAATTGGGAAATCGATCACACAATGAGGAACCGGATGCTTCGTTCGTCTGCTGTGCGATCGACCCGGCCACCGTAGGCTTCGATCGTCACCGTCATGTCACCGCTGCGTGCGGATTTGTCACCGCGGTGACGAAACGAGTTTCGCGCTGCACCTATCGCAACGGATCAAGAGAGTTCATTAGCAGCCGTCTGCCCGGATCGGTTTGGCGATGAGGCCGGCCTGCTCGGCGCCCGGCAATGCAGAAGACGAGGAAAGAGAGGATTCGAGCCGGGCACGCGGAGAATCCGGCGGCAGTCGGCTGGACCGGACAAACGGCATCGAGCCGAACGACGCGCGCGCAGAGCGCGCGACGACGCTATCGAGGCGATCTTTCAGAACGCGAATTTTCCCGGCGGCGACGCGACGGCGCGGAATCGTCGATACCGCGCAAGCCTATCGGATGCCGGACGCGGCGTCAGGGCGTAGCGGCGGCAGCGTAGACGACCTTGCCGCGGCGAACGGTATAGCGGACGTGCGTCATTGCAGACAGGCCGGCCGTCGCCGGATCGTCGGCGAGTATGGTGAGATCGCCGTCCATTCCGACCTCGATGCGCCCTGTTCGACGGTCCACGTCGAAGCGCCGGGCCGGTGCCGTGGTCAGCATCGCCAGGACATCGTTCAAGCCGAAGCCGCAGAGGCCGAGCTGCCGATATTCCTCCTGCACGTCGTAGTCGGTCAAAAATCCGGTGTCCGTGCCGAACATCAGCGTGCCGCCGAGATCGTGAAAACGCTTCACCCACTCGCGAATGGCGTCGATGTTCGAATCCTTCGAAAAGAGCTTCAAGGTGGGGATCACCGCCATATGCTGTTGAGCCATCCGTCTCAGCAGGTCATCGCTCAGACCGCTCGTGACCTCCGCCGCATGGGCAAGGACGTCGACGCCGGCGGACAACGCGACTTGTACGCCGGCAAGATTGGTCGCGTGGGAAAAGACGAGTTGATGCTGCGAATGCGCCGCCGTCACAGCCGCGCGCGCGATATCGGTAGGCATCGGAGCGACGCGATCGGGTGCCACGATGGATCCGGTGAAGAGTTTTGTGATGTCCGCGCCCATCGCAATGTTCTGCCGGACCACTTCGGCGGCCTCGGCAGGCGTTTTCGGCTGCGGCAGGCTCGACAATATTTCCGGCGGAAGATCGTGCAGGTAGTACGGCAAAGCGTTCGGCGGATACAGAGGCAGACCCGCGGTGTAGATTCGCGGCCCGGGGACCTCACCCGACTCGATGCGCCGCCGCAGAGTCGTGGTGATGCGCGGATCCGACCCGGTATCGACGACCGTGGTGAACCCGGATTTCGTCAGCATCTCGCGCAGTTGTCCGCCCAGTTGATCCGCTGCGAGTTTCGCCGCGTCGTTCCATTTGGGCTCCATGAAGTGCACATGAGTGTTCCAGAATCCCGCAAAAGCGGAGCACTGCGGGCAGCGCAGAATCTCCACGTCTTTCGGCACCGCAATGCGGCGGCCCATCGCCGCGATCCTGCCGTCGCGAATCAGGACGGTGGTTCCCGGCAACGGCTTTGCATCGGGTGATGGATACACCTTGCCGACTTCGACGGCCAAGGTCTGCCCTTGCGCAGACACGCTCAAAAAAAGCGACAGCAAAAGCCCGACTATCATTCCGGCTGATTTCATGGACTACCCTTTCTTTCACAAGGAAAACCGTCGAAAAGGCGCCGCCTGCGGCGCCGAGTGAAGACACGCGTTCGTGTTTGTTCCCGGGCCAAGACGCCAACAACCCGGCATGCTCCTCAAGCGGTGCGCCAACGGCGCAAGCGCGCATCGTTCAACACGCGCTTGACCCACAGGCTCGAATCGTCGAGCAGCGAGTAGATCGTGGGCAACACGAGCAGGCTGACGATCGTTGAAAAAATCAGTCCGCCGGCGATCGCCCGCGCCATCGGGTAGTACGGCGGCCCGTCGCCGCCGATCGCCGCGTCGCCCAGGCACAGCGGCAGCATGCCGAGGATCGCCGTACCCATCGTCATCAGGATCGGGCGCAGGCGGTCCTTCGCGCCTTGCACGAGGGCGTTGCGCCGGTCCATGCCCTCGTGGCGCAGCTGGTTGATGTGCACGATCATGACGATGCCGTTGTTGACCACCACGCCCATGAGGATGAGCACGCCGATCGAGGCCATGATCGAGAATTCCGTGCCGGTGATCCAGAACAGCCAGAACACGCCGAAGATCGAGAAGACGAACGTGGTCAGGATCGCCGCCGGGTAGATCAGGGATTCGAACATCGCGCACATGACGACGTAGACGAGCACGAGGGCGATGAGCGTGTTGAACAGCATCGTGCTGCCCGCCTCGTCCTCGCGGTCGAAGTTCTCGCCGAAGCTCCAGCGATAACCGGGCGGCAGTTCCATCTTGCCCATCGCGGCCTGGATTTCTTTGCGCGCTTCCTCCGGCGTCTTGCCGTCGGCGAAATTGGCGACGATGCCGAAGCTGGTCTGGCGGTTGTTGCGGTCGATCGCTGCCGCCGCGTTGCGCGCATTGACGTCGATCATCGACATCAGCGGCACCTGCGTGCCGTCGGCGCGGCGCAGCTTGTAGTCGGAGAGATTGTCCAGGCTCTGCGCATCGCTGCCGGAGAAACGCAGCCACACCGGTACCTGCCCTTCGCCGCCGTGGAAATCCTTGAGCTGGAAGCCGCGCAGGGCGATGCCGATGTACTGCGCGATGTCGGTGGCCGAGAAGCCCATCGCCTTCGCCTTCTCGCGGTCGACGTGGACGGCGAGCTCCTGGTTGTTGCGGTTCTGCGAGGCGCGCACGTCGCGCAGGCTGCTCAGGCTGCGCAGGATCGGGATGACGTTGGAGCCGAGTTCGCGCAGCACGGCGCCGGAGTCGCCGGTGAGATTGATGCCAACGCTGGGCTGGTTGCCGCCGCCCTGGCCGCCGCCGAAACCGATCGTGACCTCGCCGATCGGCAGCTTGGGCAGGCCCGTGCGGATCGCCTCGACCACGGCGGCCTTGTCCGCATTGTCGTCGAGAAAGGCGGCCATTTCGCTGTCGCCCTGCTCGTTGTAGAAGACGTAGATACTCTTGACGTGCAGCTCCTTACGGTGCGCGTCGAGCCAGTGTTCGATCTTGCCGTAGCTTTCGCGCTGCTCCGGCAGCCGATACAAACCGTTGAGGTTCATGCGCATGAACACCCACTTGGACGGGCCGCCGCCGTTCATGTTGACCTTGGTCTGGGTCAGCGGCACGAAGCTGGCGAGCATCAGCGCAAGCAACGCAAGCATGGTCCAGCGCCGGTGCGCGAGCGTCTTCGCGATCAGGCTGCCGTAGCGCTCCTGCGCGCTGCTGATCAGCGTCTTGCGGCCGATGAACTTCGGCGGCGGCAGCTTGGCCGAAAGCATCGGCACGAGGCTGATCGCGACCAGCCACGAGGCCAGATGCGCGATCGCCATCGCCACCGCGACCTGGGTGAGGTAGATGCTGATTCCGCTCTTTTCGCGCAGCACCATCGGCAGGAACACGATGATGCTCGCCAGCGTGCCGGCCGCGATCGCGATGCCGACGATCTGCGTGCCCTGCACCGCGCAGTACCAGGGCTGGCCGGGATATTTCTCGCGATATTGGTAAATGCTCTCGACCACCACCACCGCGTTGTCGACGAGCATGCCCACCGCAAGCAGCAGGCCCATCATCGACAGCACGTTGAGCGTGATGCCGAACATCTGCATGCAGCCCAGCGTGATCACGAAGCAGATCGGGATCGCGAGCGAGACCATCAGCGTCGACGGCCAGTCGCGCAGGAAGAAGAACAGCACGATCACCGACAGCAGAGTGCCTTCCAATCCCGCCTTGCCGAGCTGCTTCAGACTGTCGGTCACGCCCGCCGCCTGGTCGTCGAAGGCGACGAGCTGGAGGCCGTCGATCTGGCCCGACTCGCGGATGCGATCGATCTCGGCCCAGACGTTGCGGCCGACGTCGACGAGGTTGGCCTGGCGTTCCTTGAACACGCGCAGGATCACCGCCGGGCGCAGGTCGAGGCGCAGATCGTAGTCCGCGCGCGCCGGCTTGAGCGAGATGTCGGCGATGTCGGCGAGCTTGAGGCCCTTGTCGTTGATCGCCAGGCTGCGGATGTCGTCGATGCTGCCCCACTCGCCCACCGGCTGGACGTGATAGCGCAGGCCGCCGTCGCGCACCAGGCCGGCCGAGGCGGCGAAATTCGCCGTCGACAGCTTGTCGTAGAGCTCGTTCAGGCTGACTCCCGCCGCGGTCAGGCGATCGGAGGAAATCTCGATCTGCACCTCGCGCTGGGAAACGCCTTGCAACTGCACGCGTGCGACTCCCGGCACGCGTTCCAGCGGCCGCTTGAGCTTGTGATCGAGCAGCTCGTACGAATTGGTCAGGTTGCGCTCGGAGGAGATCAGCATGCCGAGCACAGGCTGGTCCGCCGAAGCGAACTTCTGCACGCTGTAGCGCTTGAGATCGCTGGGCAGGTCCGCACGGATCGCATCGATCTTGCCGCGCGCCTCGACCGCCTTGATCGTGGCGTCCTGGCCCCATTTGAACTCGAGGAAGATCTGCGCGCCTTCCGGGGTCGAGCTCGAGTTCATGTTCTTGATCCCGGTCAGCGTCGACAACGCGTCTTCGACCGGCCGCGTGATCGTGCGCTCGACCTCGCTCGGAGTCGACCCCGGATACGGAATGTCGATGAACATGAAAGGGAACTGGATGTCCGGCATCGACTCCAGCGGCAGGCGGAACGCCGCGATCAGGCCGACCAC
>CBJLOV010000119.1:0-14123 GCA_966424745.1 uncultured bacterium | reverse complement strand
GGCCGACGAGATATGCGCGGCGCTCGCGATAGAACACCGTGTCGAGCAATTCGATCGCGCGGATCGGATTGCCGTTGCCGGCGTCGATGTCCCAATCGGCAAACCGCCGGGTCAACGTTTCGGCGATGCGCAGCGCGCACAAGCCGATGTGCGCATACGCCACCTCGAAAGCGTAGTCGCCGAGCATGCGCCGGCAGACTCGCGGCAACTGCCCCCACACGGCGTAACTGTGCCGCGAGACCGGATGAGTGATGTGGTCGTCGGCTCGATGTCGAGTGCGACGAATTCGATCTGCGCGTCGACGCCGGACGTGCCGAAAAAACGCCGCGTGAGCGTGTTGTAGAAAGTCTTGTTGAGTTCCTGATCGAGCAGAGGCGCGATCAGCTCGGCGAAACTGCGGCGTATTTCCCCCCACAGCGCACGGTCGAGCGCCCGCTCGCGCAGCAATTGCCGCAGCCGCGTCGTCGTCGCGCGCACGCAGATGTCGTAGAGGTCGATGCGTTCGACGTTGTCCATCTGCGCCGCAACGAAATCGCGCGCCTCGAAGCGCCGTTTCGCGCGCCGCGTCACGGCGCGGAAACGATCGTTGTAGTCGGCGAAGCCGTTGCGGATGTCGATCGCCGCCGCCGCGGCGAGCGCCGCGCGTTCGTCTGCCGACACGCCCGACGGCGGGATGGCGGCGTCTTCGATGCTCATCGCGCCGCGACCATAGCGGAAATCAGCGGGATTTGGCCGCCGCCGTAGGGACGAACGGGTTGCGATTCGCCGCGGCGAGCGCGGTCCACGCGGTCGCGCCGAGATGCGGGCGGCGGTAGTAGTAGAAATCCGCGCGGCCGCTGTCCGATCCGATCGCAAGCCCGGTGGTGATGCGCGGTTCGCGCGTGGCGTAGAAAAATCCGCCGGGCGCTTCCAGGCGGACGATCGTCGTGAGCAGTTTTTCCGCGTCGGCCTCGCGGCCGAGCGCGCGGTAGACGAGGGCCGCCTGTGCCGTGCCCTCCGTCCAAAGCCCGTCGCGATCGGCGTTGAAATCGAAACCGCCGGACACCGCGTGTTCGCGCTCGACGTAGTCGAGCGCGCGCCGCCAGTCTTTCGGCGCATTCGGCAGCAACTGAGCCCAGAGCTGCACGTCGAGCCCCGAGTCGGCTCGATTCACGCCGACGCCGTCGGCCAAGCTGCCTATCCAGAAATGACCGCCGGAAGCATCCCATTGCGCGGCGACGAAGTCCGCTGCCTGCTTCGCCGATTTCTTCCAATCGCCGTGTGCGCCGATGCGGTCCAGCCAGGCGCATACCGCGGCGACGTCGATATTGTGCTCGGTCGCTTTCCATGGAATTTTTTTCGGCGCCGCGTCGAATCCTTCGATGCCGCCGGCGAATCCGCCGGCGCCGCGCACGTCGGATGCATTGGCGACGATCCAATCCGCGAGCTTCAGCGCGGCGTCGCGCCAACGCGTGTCGCCCGTCGCCTCGTGCAAGGCCAGCAGAGCAAGCGCCGCCCAGGCGACATTGCCCGTCGCCGTGCCGTCCTGATAGGCGTCTTCGACCCAACGCTGTTCCCGGTCGTTCCACCAACCGTTCGGCAACGGTTTGTCCGCGACCGGGCCTGCACGATAGGCATTGCGCAGGCGCGCATCGCCGTTCGCCGCGAGACGCAAAGCCTCGCCGACGCGCCGAGCCTGTTCCAGCCGGCTGCAGGCCAGCAGGGCAACCACGGCGAGCGCGTTGTCGTAGGCGAACGCCGCCGTGCGCAACGACGGCTCCTCGGGTTCGCCCCGGCCTCGCTCGTGATCGTAGCTGCGCAGGAAGACCGGCGCCGAGCCCGCTGTCGCGTCGACGCGCGAGGCGAGCGCGTCGCAACTCTTCGTCGCCGCTGTCGCCGACGCCGGTGCGGCATGAACGACGCCGGCCATCGGGAGCGCCGTCATTGCCGCGAAGAAAGGACCGCACAGGCAGGACGCCAGAGCGAATATTCGCGCCGCAAACGGCTCGACCGGCCAACCGCGGACGCAGCCGGCCGTCCGGTTCTTCCTTCCGCCGCGGGCGAGCGGAGCGCGAGCGTGCGCCATGTTCGGCAGCGCAAGCCTAGCGGGAAAGCGTCACGCCGCCGTACCGCCCACCGTCATCGCGTCGATGCGCAAGGTCGGCTGGCCGACGCCGACCGGCACGCTCTGCCCTTCCTTGCCGCAGACGCCGACGCCCTCGTCCAGCTTCAGGTCGTTGCCGATCATCGATACCCGCGTCAGCACCTCGGCGCCCGAGCCGATCAGGGTCGCGCCCTTGACCGGACGCGTGACTTTGCCATTTTCGATCAGGTAGGCCTCGCTCGCCGAGAAGGTGAACTTGCCGTTGGTGATGTCGACCTGGCCGCCGCCGAAGTTGACCGCGTAGAGCCCGCGTTCGACCGAGGCGATGATCTCGCCGGGATCGTGCCGGCCCGCGAGCATGTAGGTATTGGTCATGCGCGGCATCGGCAGGTGCGCAAACGATTCGCGGCGGCCGTTGCCGGTCGAACGCGCCCCCATCAACTGGGCGTTGAACTTGTCCTGCATGTAGCCCTTGAGGATGCCGTCCTCGACGAGCACCGTGCACTCGCTCGGCGTGCCTTCGTCGTCGACCGACAACGAGCCGCGCCGATTCGCCAGCGTGCCGTCGTCGACGACGGTGACGCCCTTCGCCGCGATGCGGTCACCGTAGCGGCCGGCGAACGCGGACGTGCCCTTGCGGATGAAATCGCCCTCGAAACCGTGGCCGATCGCTTCGTGCAGGAGTACCCCGGGCCAGCCCGGGCCGAGCACGACGGGCATGCTGCCGGCAGGAGCGGGCACCGATTCGAGATTGACCAGTGCCTGGCGCACGGCCTCGCGGGCGAATCCGTGCGCACGGCCGTCGGCGAGCAGTTCGCGGTAGCCGTAACGGCCGCCGCCGCCGACGTGCGCGGACTCGCGCCGCCCGTTCGCCTCGGCGATCACCTGCACGTTCATGCGCACCAACGGGCGCACGTCGGCGGCGAGCGTGCCGTCCATCGCCGCGACGAGCACCGTGTCGAGCGTCGCCGACAGGCTCACGATGACCTGGGTGATGCGCGGATCAAGCGAGCGCGTGTACTTGTCCACTTCGCGCAGAAGCGCGATCTTTTCTTCGTTCGCGATGCTCTCCACCGGATCGAGCGGTGGATACAGCGCACGCGACTCGCTCGCGGAGAGCGCGTTCGCCGCGCGATCGTTGCCCGACTGCGCGATCGCGCGGGCGCTCTTCGCCGCGGTCAGCAATTCGGGCAGGACGATCTCGTCCGAATAGGCGAAGCCGGTCTTCTCGCCGCTCATCGCGCGCACGCCCACGCCCTGTTCGATCGAATGGCTGCCGTCCTTGACGATGCCGTCCTCGAGCATCCATGACTCGCTGCGCGAATGCTGGAAATACAGATCGGCCGCATCGATCGACGGTCCCACCAGCTGACCGAACACGCGGTCCAGATCGGTGGAGACGAGGCCGCCCGGCGCAAGCAGGCGTTGTTCGGCAAGTGCGAGCAAAGACATGAACTTTCCTAAAAAGACTGGAGCGGTTTTCGACGTGCAGCTTAACGGATCGAGGAAACGCGATGCACGTGGTGATGCGGAAAGATCCAGGCAAATCAAAGATCCGGAACGCTTTTTTTACATGGGATCGACAAAGCGCATTGCAAGCTCGCCGTCCGTTCAGCTTACTGTGATATAAGTTGCCCACGAATCACGTGTCGATGCCGATTCATTCCTCGTCCCTCGTAAGGAGAAGAATCATGCAGATGCGCAAACTCGTGTTCAGTGTCGCCGTTGCGATCGGCGCAACCGGCCTCGGACTCGCCGGCTGCACCACCACGCCGGACAAACCCAACTCCTCCAGCACCAACGCCTCGAAGCGCAGAGCGCTCGACGCCGACGTGGACGCCACGCTTTCGCGCACGTATTCCGTCGTCCCCGGCTCGCACGAGCTGATGGCGAAAGCGGCCGGCGTGCTCGTGTTTCCGAAAGTGATCCAGGCCGGTCTCGTCGTCGGCGGCGAAAGCGGCAACGGCGCGCTGCGCGTCGGCAGCATGACCACCGGCTACTACAACACCACGTCGCTGTCGGTGGGTCTGCAGGCCGGTGCGCAATCGAAATCGGTCATCTTCCTGTTCATGACCAAGGATGCTCTCGATGGCTTCCGCAGGTCGTCCGGCTGGGCGGCGGGGGCCGACGCCTCGGTGGCCGTGGTCAAGGTGGGCGCGAACGGCTCGGTCGACACGAACACGGCTACCGCGCCCGTCGAGGTCATCGTGCTGACCAACGCCGGCCTGATGGGCGAGCTGTCCGTCGACGGCACGAAAGTTTCGAAGATCGATCTGTAACTCGGACTGGCGGGTCCAATCCGGGCAAGCCCTTGGCCGAGGCCAGAGACTTGTCCGGATGGTCGATGCCGACATCCGTCCGTCAGGCAGCCATTGTCTGCGCGGAATCGAACGATCTCAACGTCGATAACGGACGTAGAGGCGCTTGAGCAGATACAGCAGCTTTCCCGACAAACCGCGCTCCTGCGCCTGGAGCAGGTCAGCGTTCTCGTCGAACAATTGCTGCAGCCGGTTGTCGCGATGCGCGATGAGATCACGCAACTCGGCCAAGTCGGCGGCGTTCAGCGTGTAGCCCGGTGCATAGCGCTCGGGCAGTTGGCGATTCACGTAGTGCGTGGAGTGCTTGCCGGCGGTTTCGTGCGCGGGGCGGCCCTTCGTATAAAAGTACAGCGCGACCGATCTGCGCGAACGCTGCGTCTGTTCCGACGGCAACGCGATCGGATCGAAACCGTGCCAGCTGTGCTCGGTGGTCTCGAAAATCACGCAGCGATTGAACACGGGCGCGATGCGCGCGGCCGGCGCCGCGTCCTGGTACGGATCGCGCCACAATTCGAGGTTGCCGCCCCAGGCCTCTTCCCAGTCGCGATTCAGATACACGATCAGGTTGAGGCGCCGGTGCCAGCGTTCGCTCGGGTGATAGTTGAAATCGATGTGCGCCTGCAGAAGTTGGCCGTTTCGGTTCTCGTGCGTGCCGCCGCCGAGATAGAACGGGTCGTAGAGCAGGCCGTCGATACCGGTGATCGAACCGACGAAGCGGAGGAATTCCGCGCTCTGGATCGCCGTGTCGAGCTGCCGATAACTCGGACCCAGACCGCCCATGCGCTCGACCGTTGACTTGCCGCCGGGCCGTCCGTCGTCGCCGACGCTGTTGCCTTGCTCGAATGCGGGGAATTCGTCCAACAACCGCTGGGCGAAATCGGCGGCGAGGAAGTTTTCGATCACGATGTGGCGGAACGGCTGCGCCTCGGCGAATCGCGCGTGCAGAACAGCGACATCCTGCATCACCTCCGCAGCTAGAATTTTTTCCGGGGAATACGACAAGGCAGGGTCCATAGCGAGCAGCCGGCGCGCAGTGTGCCAGCCGCGAAAGACGAACAAAAGCTTGTACCGGCGGGCGATTCAGGGCATGGTAGGCAAAATTCAAACGATCGTTCGAGTCGCCATGGCCGCCGCCGCCCAGCCGAACCCAACCGCCGTGAATCCCTATTTTCCGCGTCTGCTCGCGCCGCTCGATCTCGGTTTCACGACCTTGCGCAACCGCGTCCTGATGGGTTCGATGCACACCGGCCTCGAAGATCGCGTGCGCGATTTCGAGCGGCTCGCGGCGTACTTCGCCGAGCGCGCGCGCGGCGGCGCCGGCCTGATGGTGACGGGCGGCATCTCGCCGAGCATCGAAGGCTGGCTCAAGCCGTTCGGCGGACGGCTCTCGCTGCCCTGGCACGTCGCCCGCCATCGCAAGGTGACGGCCGCGGTGCACGCTGAAGGCGGCAAAATCTGCATGCAGATCCTGCATGCGGGCCGCTACGGGTATCAGCCGTTGTCGGTCGCGCCGTCGAAGATCAAATCGCCGATCACGCCGTTCACCCCGCGCGCGCTGTCGGCGCGCGCAGTCGAGCGCACGATCGGCGACTTCGCGGCATGCGCGGTGCTCGCCCGGGACGCCGGCTACGACGGCGTCGAAATCATGGGCAGCGAAGGCTATCTGATCAACCAGTTCCTCGCTGCGCGCACGAACGCGCGCACGGACGAATGGGGCGGCAGCGTCGAAAAACGCCAGCGCTTCGCGGTCGAAATCGTGCGGCGCACGCGCACCGCCGTGGGGCCGGATTTCATCATCATCTATCGCCTGTCGATGCTCGATCTCGTCGACGACGCACAGAGCTGGGACGAGATCGTGCAGCTCGCAAAAAAAATCGAGGCCGCCGGCGCCACGATCATCAACACCGGCATCGGCTGGCACGAAGCGCGCGTGCCGACGATCGTCACCAGCGTTCCGCGCGCGGCCTTCGCCTGGGTGACGCGCAGACTCAAGGGCGAAGTGTCGATCCCGCTGATCACGACCAATCGGATCAACATGCCGGAAGTCGCCGAGAAGGTGCTGGCCGACGGCGACGCGGACATGATCTCGATGGCGAGGCCCCTGCTCGCCGACCCCGCCTGGGTGGCGAAGGCTGCCGCGGGGCGCAGCTCGCGCATCAATACCTGCATCGCCTGCAACCAGGCCTGCCTCGACCATGTGTTCGAAAACGCGCGCGCTTCCTGCCTGCTCAATCCGCGCGCCTGCGCCGAAACGGAGCTCGTCATCGCGAGGACGGCAGCGCCGAAGAAAGTCGCGGTCGTCGGCGCGGGTCCGGCCGGACTCGCCTGCGCGACGACGCTGGCCGAACGCGGCCACGCCGTGACCTTGATCGACGCGGCGGACGAAATCGGCGGCCAGTTCAATCTGGCCAAGCGCATCCCGGGCAAGGAGGAATTCGCCGAATCGCTGCGCTATTTCGGCCATCGTATCGAGGACACCGGGGTCGAGCTGCGCCTCGCCACGACGGCGACGGTCGAATCGCTCGCCGGCTACGATGCCGTCGTGCTCGCCACGGGCATCACGCCGCGGCGTCTGACGATTCCCGGCGCCGATCATCCGATGGTACTGAGCTACGTCGACGTTCTGCTGCAGCACAGACCGGCGGGGAAACGCGTCGCGATCGTCGGCGCGGGCGGCATCGGCTTCGACGTCGCCGAATTCCTCACCCAGGCCGTGCCGTCGCCGAGCACGGATATCGCGCGCTGGTCGCGCGAATGGGGCGTCGACACCGCCTATGCGCAGCGCGGCGGCCTAGTCAAACCGGAACCGGAAGCCGCCGAACGCGAGGTCTGGCTGCTGCAGCGCACGCCGGGCACGCCCGGGAAACGCCTCAACAAAACCACCGGCTGGGTGCATCGCGCCGCGTTGAAGATGAAGAACGTGAAGATGTTCGGCGGGGTCAGCTACGAACGCATCGACGCCGACGGCCTGCACGTCGCGATCGGCGGCGAGGCGAAGTGTATACAAGTGGACAACATCGTCGTCTGCGCCGGCCAGGAGCCGCGCCGCGACCTCTACGACGGGCTGCGCGCGGCCGGCGTCGCCACGCACCTGATCGGCGGCGCCGACGTCGCCGCCGAACTCGACGCCAAGCGCGCGATCGCCCAGGGCACGCGGCTCGCCGCGGCTATTTGAGCGTGCGGCGCGCGGACCAGACGCCGAAGTCGAACAACCCGTTCGTATAGGTTTCGACGACGGCGCTGAACGGCCGCAGCTGCGCGTCGTAGAGGACGGCGGAGTGGCGCAGCACGTCGTGCGGAATCTGCAAGTCGTCGTGCACAGCGCCGGTAGCGGCGGACATTTCCCAACCGCGCGGCAGCGGCGACCAGAGCAGTTCGGCGTGCAGGGTGCGGCGCTGAAAGCCGAGCGGTTTGACGACTTTGCCGAACGGCTCGTCGGTCGTGTCCAACGTCCGATTCATCTCGGCAGTGAGTCGGCCGGGCACGTACCAGTTGTCGGCTTCGGACAATACGTGCACGCCGCACATCAGCTGCACGCGCCGATAGCGCAGCGGCTCGGCGGCGTCGACGCCGAGGCGTGCGCGCAACTCGTCGGGAATCGGCTTCTGCGCGTCCGCCACACGCCGGGCAAGGATGCGCGCCGGCGCCGACGCGGGATCGCCGGCGAGGCGATGCTCGGCGCACCAGCCCTCCAACGTGAGCGTCGCGCTGTCGTGGCTCAGCAAGTCGGCGTTGAGGGTTTCGATCAGAGCCAACAGCTCGGCCCGCTCGAGCTGGTCCGAACGCACCTTCGAGAGCGTGCATCCCGCGCAGTTCAACGCGGCAGCGATCAACAGGCACCGGATGATGCCGTGCCCTCGCTGCAATTGAGATGTCCGTAAGACGCGAGTCTTGATCACGCTGCGTTCTCCCTTGCCGTTTCGTTTCGCCATCGGGATTATAGGCAAGCCGGTGTTCCGCCTCACCCGATCCGCGTCGACGCCTCCGCGCGGCGGATACGCCGGAACACCCGCCGATACCGTTCCGGGAGAACTCATGCGCCGCTTTTTGCCGTCGATCCTGTCGCTGCTGCTCTGCGCCTGCACCGCCTCCGCGCAAAAAAACGACGCCACGCCGCCGGTTTTCCATATCGAGCCCGTACGCCCCGTCGCCGAACTGCTGCCGTCCGCGCTCGCCGCGAAACCGCCCGCCGAGCAGGGCCAGTATCGAAGCAGCGAATTGATCGAACTGATCACGCTCGACCCTACGATCAAACTGGATATCCGCTACGCGACGACGCGCAACTTTCTCGGCACGCCGCTGTACAGCCAGGCGCGCGCCTTCCTGCAGAGGCCCGCGGCCGAAGCGCTGGTGCGCGCCAATCGCGCCTTGAACAAGGAAGGCTACGGCCTTCTCGTGCATGATGCCTATCGCCCTTGGTACGTGACGAAGATTTTCTGGGACGTCACGCCTCCCGACAAACACCGGTTCGTCGCCGATCCCGCAAGCGGTTCCCGCCACAACCGCGGCTGCGCGGTCGATCTGACCTTGTACGATATGAAGACCGGCAAGGCCGTGGAAATGCCGAGTCTCTACGACGAGATGAGCGAACGCGCCTACCCCGCCTACACGGGCGGCAGCGACGCCGCCCGTGTGCGGCGCGATCTGCTGCGCCGCTACATGGAAGCCGAGGGCTTCACGGTCTACGAATACGAGTGGTGGCACTTCGATTACCGCGACTGGAAGTCCTATGCGATACAGAACGTACGTTTCGAAGACATCTCTCGACTCGAACGACGCTGAGCCGGCAAGCGATTCGCGTTGATTCGCGTCGGCCGCGCCAGCCGCCTGCCCCCTCGAAGCAGCTCGGACAATATTCAATCTCCAGCAGTGTTGCCGGTTCAAAAGCGCATGCGCAAATAAGCTGCCGGGCCTTGCAGCTTCATGTCGAGATCCGCGTCGAAGCTTGAACGACTGGTGTCGAGATGCACGCGCGTCGCCGCGTACTCGGCACCAAACCCGATGTTATGCCACGGGAACCACTCGACGCCGACCGCTGCGTTGTAGATATGACCGCCGAGTTTGCTTCCGTTCTTCTTCACGCCGGAGGCATCCAGATAGACGCGCAATGCATCGGAAAAGGCATGCCTATAGCCAAGCGTAACCAGCGGTGCGAACGTGTCGTCGGAATAGCGGTAGGCCGCTGCCAGGCCTTGGCCGTTGACGTCCGCCTGTGCGGAAACGCCGGCCTTGACCTTGTAGTACGCCGCTCCCAAGCCGAGGCCGAACACGTCTTCGCTGCCGCCGAACCACCAGCGGTAGGCCGCATTGCCGATGTCGATCTGAAAGTCGCCGCGCACGCTCGCGCCGGCGCCGATGTCGTACCCGCCGATTCCGATGGATTGATCCAACGTCTCCGTACGGCCTCGCTTGAAACGGTAATAGTCGAAAGACAGTCCCTGACTGTCGAGAAACAACACGTCGAGACGGGCCCGCGGCAAGGTGATGTTGCCTGCGTCGAACTTGAGCGGCCCGGTGCTCAAATCCGAACGGTTGTCACGCGCGGAAAAATCGATCTTCGTATCGGGATAGTAGGCGCCGAGCCAAACGCCGATGCGGTCGAGTGCCGGCGAAGAATCGGCGTGCGCAAGCGGCGCACAGACAGCGGCCAAAACGCAGGCAGCGAGAGAACGAACGGTCGTACGTGGCATGGGATTCTCCTGAGTTGGGAATACATCCCCTTCCCCGGTCCGCCACGCATCGCAACCTGCACTGCCGGATATCGACGCGCAATGGCGCTGCGACGTCGAGCAACGTCGCGATGGTATGTCGGTACGCCGCGCGATGCAACGCGGCGTACGTCATTCATGCCCGCTTGCTGAGCGGAACGAACTTCTGATCTTCCGGCCCGACATAGTTCGCGCTCGGCCGGATGATCTTGCCGTCGATGCGCTGTTCGATGACGTGCGCGCTCCAGCCCGAGGTGCGCGAGATCACGAACAGCGGCGTGAACATCGCCGTCGGCACGCCCATCATGTGGTAGCTCACCGCACTGAACCAGTCGAGGTTCGGAAACATCTTCTTGATCTCCCACATCGTCGATTCCAGGCGCTCGGCGATGTCGAACATCTTCGTGTTCTCCGCTTCCTTCGACAGATCGCGCGCCACTTCCTTGATCACCTTGTTGCGCGGATCCGAAACCGTGTACACCGGGTGGCCGAAGCCGATCACGACTTCCTTGTTCTCCACGCGCCGGCGGATGTCCGCCTCGGCTTCGTCGGGCGTGTCGTAGCGTTTCTGGATCTCGAACGCGACCTCGTTCGCGCCGCCATGCTTGGGTCCGCGCAGCGCGCCGATCGCGCCGGCGATGCACGAATGGAAATCGCTGCCCGTGCCGGCGATCACGCGCGCGGTGAATGTCGAGGCGTTGAACTCGTGCTCGGCGTAGAGGATGAGCGAGGTGTGCATCGCCCGCACCCAATGCTCGCTCGGCGCGATGCCGTGGAGCAGATGCAGGAAATGGCCGCCGATCGAATCGTCGTCGGTCTCCACTTCGATGCGCTTGCCGTTGTGGCTGTAGTGGTACCAGTACAGCAGCATCGAACCGAGCGAGGCCATCAGCTTGTCGGCGATGTCGCGTGCGCCGGGGTGGTTGTGGTCGTCCTTCTCCGGCGACACGCAGCCGAGCGCGGAGACGCCCGTACGCATCACGTCCATCGGATGAGCCGAGGGCGGCAGCTGTTCGAGCACCGCCTTCACCGCGGCGGGAACGCCGCGCAGTGCCTTGAGCTTGGTCTTGTACGCCGCGAGTTCGGCGACGGTGGGCAGCTTGCCGTGCACCAGCAGATGGGCGATCTCCTCGAACTCGCAGGCGGTGGCGACATCGAGGATGTCGTAGCCGCGGTAGTGCAGATCGTTGCCGCTGCGGCCGACGGTGCACAGCGCCGTGTTGCCTGCAAGCGTGCCGCTCAGGGCCACCGACTTCTTCGGTTTGAAGGGGGTTTGCGGATTCGTATCGCTCACGTCTCTCTCCGTTGTCGCAAATGATGGTCGGCACGCATCGCCGACCGCGAGGTCGCAAGGATCGTCGGGCGTCGAAGTTCGATGCGCCCGCGCCGACCGGACGACTAATTGATGAATGTTTCTTCGGCGCTCAGGTTCGGGCATCGCTCGATCGGCTGCACGCTCATCGTCGAGGTCTTGAACCCGACCAGCTGGCTATCCCGATATAGCCAGCATTCGCCGAGCGTCGAGCAGTAGCACAGGCTGATTCCGATGCGGTCGATCGCGGCGGTACGAAAGCGCTGCCAGACTTCCTTGTCTTCGAACTTGATCAGGCTCACGTGCTCGCCCGCGCTCACCACGCTCGGACTGATCGTGGATTGGCTGTAGTGACGAGGCTTCTCCACCTTGAGCATGTCGAGGACGCCGTTCCAGTCGTGCTGGGGTTTCCCGTCGATCAAGACCTGCATCGTGTGCACGATGGCCGGCCCGACGCCTTTGCTGTATGCGATCAGCGAGAGCTGATTGTCGTCGTTGCCGGCCTCGATGAACGGCCAGACCTGGGCGCGCACCTGTTGGCGCTGCAGATACGCGGTATAACCCGACACGCACAGGGCGAGCAGGCCCACCAAAGCGGCGATGACGGCGGCGGCCGCGTCCCAGTCGCGGCGCTTGCGCAGTTCGTAGACGATCTGCGCAGGCGGCTGCTGATGCGATTCGTCCGCCATCGCCCGCGCTCAGTCCTTCGGCGACGCCGCGAACAGCGCGTCGAGCTTGCGCTCGTAGTCGTGATAGCCGAGGAAATCGTAGAGTTCCTCGCGCGTCTGCATCGTCGGCACGGCGGCTTTTTGCGTACCGTCGCGGCGCGCGATCTCGTAGAAGTTGAGCGCGGCTTTGTTCATCGCACGATAGGCGCCGCAGCAGTAAAGCGCGATGTCGACGTTGGCCGAGCGCAGCTCGTCGGTGGTGAAGAACGGCGTCGAGCCGAACTCGGTCAGGTTGGCGAGGATCGGCACCTTCACCGCCGCCTTGAACTTGCGGTAGTCGTCGAGCGTCTTCATCGCCTCGGGGAAGATCATGTCCGCCCCGGCTTCGACGTAGGCGACCGCGCGCGCAATCGCCGAGTCGATGCCCTCGACCGCCGCCGCGTCGGTGCACGCCATGATGACGAAGTCGCGAGCGGTGCGCGCGTCGACGGCGGCCTTCACCCGATCGACCATCTCTTCGGTCGGCACGACTTCCTTGCCCGGCCGATGCCCGCAGCGTTTCTGCCCGACCTGGTCCTCCATGTGCACGGCGGCGACGCCGACATTGATGAACGAGCGGATCGTGCGTGCGATGTTGAACGCACCGCCCCAGCCGGTATCGATGTCGACGAGCAAGGGCATTTGCGTCGCGTCGACGATGCGGCGCGCGTCGACGAGCACGTCTTCCATCGTCGAGATGCCCAGATCGGGAACGCCGAGCGAATTCGCCGCAACGCCTCCGCCGGAAAGATACAGAGCCTTATAGCCGACGCGCTTGGCCATGATGCCCGCATACGCGGTGATCGCACCGACCACTTGCAGGGGCGACTCTGCGGCCAGGGCCTGGCGAAATCTCTTTCCGGCTGACGACGTACTCATGCAACCCTCCGTGCTGGATGCGGCATTTTACCATCAAGGGAGCCGGGTTCCGGACCGGTATCCAACTCGCAGATTCGACCTGCGTACCGTCCGATTCCGGCATGAACGACGTGAACTACAATCGGATCCGGTGCAGAATAGTCTCGCCGGGGGACATGTGGACGGTTCAATCTCGAATGGAACAGCCGATATGAAGAAGCACATCTCCACCCAATACCTTTTTTTTGTTTGCACGCTCGTCATCGTGCTCGCTTGCGCGAGCAATGAAGGGTGGGCAGCCGGTTCCATGCAGGGAGGAACTTACACGGGAATCTATTCGGGAGGCGACTACGGCCCGGTGACGATCGTCATCGACGCGCAGGGCAACGTCACTTGCGATTTCTTCAGCACTCCCAATTTGATCCACTATCAATCTGCCGGCAGTACCAGCACGTCTTCAGGCTGGTTTCAGGTCAATTGCGCCTCGGCCGCCAATGCTCCCTACTGGCGGGCAAGCAGCAATCCAAACAGCACGCCCGGCTATGCAATCATCGGCTTCTGGGGCGGCGACAATCAGACCAGTGGAGATTTCACCGCCTACTATGCGTCAGCCAATACAGACCCCGCCGGCTCGCTCTTGACGGGTTCTTTTGTGGGGCTCTGGTACGACCCATCCTTCACGGGGACGGGATTCAATATCCTGCCGTCGAACGTAGGCCTGATCGTCACTTACTACGGAGTCGATGCAAACGGCAAAATGCTGTGGTTGATTTCCGACATTGGCCCTAAGACGATCAAGATAGGTTCCGCGATTACGCTGAACATGAGCTATTCGAGCTCGGGCACGTTTCAGGCGCCACTTCGAAATCCAGTGCACTGGGGTCAATTGACCCTCAACTTCACCAGCTGCAGCAAAGCAGCGGCCACGCTCACGGGAAACGACGGCACCGTCTCCGAAAGTCTCACCATGCTGGCCGGCGCAATCGGTATGCCCGGCTGCCAATGATTTCGCGCCGACCTCACCGGACTTGAAGGGCGAGCGCAAGTCCGGTCTCCCGCAAATCACGGCCGCCACTCAATTGCCGGTATCCGGCCCTCGCCTCAGCGCGTTGCGCACCTCCTCGAGCGAATTCGGAT
>CBJLOV010000118.1:0-14164 GCA_966424745.1 uncultured bacterium | reverse complement strand
ACGGCCTCGACGCCGGCGCCTCGCGCATCGAAATCGACATCGAAGACGGCGGTTCGCGCCTGATCCGCATACGCGACGACGGCGGGGGTATCGACGCCGACGAGTTGCTGCTGGCGGTATCGCCGCACGCGACCAGCAAGATCGCTTCGCTCGACGACCTCGAGCACGTGCGCACGCTCGGATTCCGCGGCGAGGCGTTGCCGTCGATCGCCTCGGTCTCGCGTTTCTCGCTGACTTCCAGAACGCGCGAGTCCGACGCCGCCTCGCGCGTTGAAATCGAGGCCGGGCAGGCATCGTCGCCGCGGCCGGCGCAGCATCCGGCCGGCACGACGATCGAAGTGCGCGACCTGTTCCACAACGTGCCCGCGCGGAGAAAATTTCTGCGCGCCGAGCGCACCGAGTTCGGCCATATCGACGAGCTCGTCAAATCGCTTGCGCTGGCTCGGCCGCGAATCGAATTCCGCCTAAGCCATAACGGCAAGCCTGCGCGCCTGATGCGCCCCGCGAGCAGCGAAGCGGCGCTGTCCGCGCGCCTGGCCGAAATCCTCGGCGAAGAGTTTCCGCAACAGAGTCTGCGCGTCGATCACGAAGCCGCCGGTCTGCGCCTGTCCGGTTGGGTCGGTCTGCCGACCGCGTCGCGCAGCCAGGCCGATCAACAGTATTTCTACGTCAACGGCAGGCTGGTGCGCGACAAGGTGGTGACGCACGCGGTCCGCCAGGCCTACGCGGACGTGCTCTATCACGGACGCCATCCCGCCTTCGTGCTGTTCCTCGAACTCGATCCGGCGCTTGTCGACGTCAATGTCCACCCGGCGAAATCCGAAGTGCGGTTCCGCGAGAGCCGGCTCGTCCATGATTTCCTCTACCGCACCCTGCACGAGGCGCTTGCGCAGACCCGCGCGGGATCGGTTGCCTCGGTAATCGCCGGGACCTCTCCGATACCCGCGCAATCGAGCGGCGCCGATTCGAATTTTTCCGAATCGCGTTTCGATATCGCCATGCAGGCTGCCGCAGCTACGAACTACGCGCCGGTCGCAGAGTCGGTTTGGCGAGGCCAGGCAGGCCTCAATCTTGGCGTGCGCGAGCCGCGCGTGGACTATCTCGCCCTGCTCAACGGCGGTGAATCGAGGGCTCGCGAAACGGGCGTTGTGCGCGGCTTGCCGTCGGCGAACGCGGATGCGCTGCCGACATCGCCCGACGAAGTGCCCCCGCTCGGCTATGCGTTGGCCCAGCTTGCCGGCATTTATGTCCTCGCCGAGAACGCGCAGGGGCTGATCCTGGTGGACATGCACGCTGCGCACGAACGCATTACATACGAAAAACTCAAGGCCGCGCAGGCAACGGAAGGCATACGTGCGCAGCTGCTGCTCGTGCCTCTTTCGCTCGCGGTCAGCGCGCGCGAGGCCGCGGTGGTCGAAGAGCATGCTGGAGAACTCTCCGCCTTGGGCTTTGAAATCGTGCGCTCGGGGCCGCAGAGCGTGACGATCAAGCGCTATCCGGGGCTGCTCGAAGGCGCCGATGTCGGTGCGCTCGCGCGTGACGTGCTCGCCGACTTCGCCACGCACGGCACGACGCGGCGCATGCAGGAGGCGCATAACGATATGCTTTCGACGATGGCCTGCCATGGCTCCGTGCGCGCGCACCGGCGCTTGACTCTGCCCGAAATGAACGCATTGTTGCGCGAGATGGAAGCGACCGAGCGCTCGGGACAGTGCAATCACGGCCGCCCGACCTGGGTGCAGCTTTCGATCGCCGATCTGGACCGCATGTTTTTGCGCGGACGCTGAAACGTTTCCCGGATTCAATGGAGTCGCATGAACTACCTTGCCATCGCCGCCTTCGGAACCCTGCTTGCAACCGGTGCAGCCGCCGTGCCGAAGGCCGCGGACGACGCTGCCTATCGCAAACAGATCGAGGATTGGCGCGCCAAACGAGTCGAGCGGCTCAAGTCGCCGAACGGGTGGCTGAGCCTGGTCGGCTTGGAATGGCTGAAAGAAGGCGCGAATACGGTCGGTTCGGCCAAGGACAATGCCATCGTCATTGCCAAGGCGCCTCCGCATCTCGGTACCGTGGTGCTCGACCGCGGTCGCGCGACGATGTCGCTCGACCCGCGCGCGACGGAAGCGAAGATCGACGGCGAGAAAAAGCCGGGCGCCGAGCTCGTCGACGACAGCCACGAGAAACCGACCACGGTCAGTTTCGGAACGACGAATTTCTACCTGATCAAGCGCGACGACAAGTTCGGTTTGCGCATAAAGGACGCCGACGCGCCGACGCGCACCCATTTCGCCGGCATCGAGAATTTCGACATCGATCCCTCCTGGCGCATCGAGGCGAAATGGGAGGTGTACAACCCGCCGCACGAAATCGAGCAGGGCAACATCCTCGGCCAGGTCGACAAGGTCGTCGTACCGGGCGCCGCCGTGTTCGAGCGCGAGGGCAAGACGTACAAGGTCGAACCGATCATCGAGAACCCCGGCGACACCGAGCTGTTCCTCGTCTTCGGCGACCGCACCAGCGGCAAGGAGACTTACGGCGCGGCGCGTTTCCTTTACGCCGAGGCGCCGAAGGACGGCAAGGTGATCCTTGATTTCAACAAGGCCTACAACCCTCCGTGCGCGTTCACGCCGTATGCGACCTGCCCGCTGCCGACCCCGCAGAACCGCCTCGACACGCGCGTGACCGCAGGCGAAAAGAAGTACAAGGGCGGGCACGAATAATCTCGAGCGCCACAGGGGCGTGATTCGTCGCGCTCCTACGCGCCGGTGAAGTTTGGCTTGCGGCGTTCGAGGAACGCCTTCGTTCCTTCGCGCATGTCTTCCGTGGAAAAGGCGAGGCCGAAGGCCTGTGTTTCGTAGTCGAGTCCGGCCTCGATGCCGCATTCACCGCCGATCAGGATGGCATCGAGGACACCCGCCAGCGCCCGCGGTGCGCTGACGGCGAGCTGATCGGCCAGTTTGTCGATCTCCGTATCGAGCTGTTCGTGCGCGACCACACGCGTGATTACGCCGAGCGCCTGTGCGCGTGCCGCGTCGATCGGCGCGCCGGTCAGGCAAAGGTCGAGGGCGGCGCCGCGGCCGGCCAGGCGGAGGAGACGCTGGGTGCCGCCGAAGCCGGGAATCAGGCCGAGATTGATCTCGGGTTGGCCGACCTTGGCCTTGTCGCTCGCGATGCGCAGATGGCAGCACATGGCCAGCTCCAGGCCGCCGCCGAGCGCGAATCCCTGGATGCGCGCTATCACCGGTTTGCCGAGGCGTTCGATGCCGAGCATCATCGCCTGGCCGCGGCGCGCGAACTCTTGCGCCTGGGCCGGGGTCAAATTCGCCAGTTCGCCGATGTCGGCGCCGGCGACGAAGGCCTTCTCGCCGCTGCCGGCGAGGATCACGACCCGCACCGCATCCTCGGCCTTGGCCTGATTGAAGGCGATGGTGAGTTCGTTGATCGTCTCGCGGTTGAGCGCGTTCAGCTTGTCGCTGCGGTTGATCGTGATGCGGCGCACGGCGCCGCGGTCTTCGATGAGCAGATTGCGATAGGCCATGGAGTTGTCTTTTTCGGGAAATACGTTGGAGAACGGCGGCTTCGGGACTCTCTGGGTCGACGGCGAGGACGCGGTTGAGCCCGATGATAGCAGGCGCCGTTTTGCGGACCCGGTTCCGAACAGCCCGCGTTCAGGCGGCAACCGTAGTATCGCTGGCCGGGGTGCGAAGGCTTGAGGTAGAATGCCCGGCTTTCGCGCAGGTTTGCGCCACCTTTTTGCGGTTCGGGCGCGCGGGTTTCCCGGGCGACCGGCGACGGATTTCCATTCTGGAGGTATGCATGAAGTTGCATTTTTGTCTTATCGCGGCTGGGGTTCTTGCCGCCGGATCGGCGTTTGCGCAGGACAACAAGGCGGCAGCGCCCGCAGCCGCGCCGGCGCAGCAACAGCAGAAGCCGCCTGCCCCGCTGACGGCGGCGGACAAGCCGAACCTGTCCTACGCGATCGGTTTCCAGATCGGCGACGATCTCGCTGGCCGCAAGGTCGATGTCGACATCAACCAGGTGATCAAGGCTCTGCAGGACGGGTACGCCAAACGCCAGCCCACCGTTGCCGTCGAGACCATGCGCGACGTGCTCGGCCGCTTCCAGTACGAGCAATACAGCAAGGCCAAGAGCGAGTACGACAAGCTCTCCTCGGAGAACAAGGGCAAGGCGCAGCGCTTCTTCGCCGAAAACAAGGCGAAGAAGGGCGTGGTTTCGCTGCCGAGCGGCGTGCAGTACGTCGTGATCGAGGAAGGCTCGGGCTCCAAGCATCCGACCCTGCAGAGCGAAGTGACGGCGAACTTCCGTCTGTCCCTGCTCAACGGCCAGGAATTGGACTCCTCGTTCGCCCGCGGCGAGCCGTTCAAGTTCAAAGTCAACGAAGTGCTCAAGGGCTGGCAGGAAGTGCTGCCGCTGATGAAGATCGGCGACTACTGGCGCGTCTACGTGCCGTCCGATCTCGCCTACGGCGAGCGCGGCGACGGCCGCCGCATCGGTCCGGACGAAGCCCTGGTGTTCGAGCTCAAGCTGATGGACGTCAAGCCGTAAGCGAACGCTGTACGCGCACAAACACACAACGCCGCGCTCGTCGCGGCGTTGATGTTTTTGGATTCGATGCCATCGTTGAGACGAGCAGGCATCGAGAAGCGGTCACGCTCGACCGAATTCGGCAGGGATTTTTGCGATCATCAGCAACTCCCGGGAACGCCAAACAACCGTCCGTCGCCGCACACCGCATACAAGCATGTTTTTCTGGAAGAGCACGCCGCCGAAACCGATCCTGACGCCCTGCGTCGGCGTCTGCGAGCTCGACGCAGATGGCTTGTGCAAGGGCTGCCACCGCACGATCGACGAGATCGCGAAATGGAGTTCGATGAGCGACGCCGAGCGCGCGCGCCTGATGGACGAAGTGTTGCCCCAGCGCGAATCGAGGCCGGCCGCATGATGGCGGAAGAGACCACGGCGGCCTTGCGCGAACGCGTGCTGCGCGGCGTGCGTCCGCTCAACGCCGCGCCGAGCGCTACGGGTTGGAACCACGAGGACATGCGCCTCCTGATCGGCGCCGGGCCGCGCCGGCCCGCGGCCGTTCTGCTCGGTCTCGTCGATCGCGAAGAGAGCCTCAACGTGCTGCTGACGCGGCGCACCGAGGACTTGAGCCATCATGCGGGCCAGGTCAGTTTTCCCGGCGGCGGCATCGAGCCCGACGACGAGGATGCCGTCGCCGCCGCGCTGCGCGAAACGCGCGAGGAGATCGGCGTGGACAGCGCCTTGATCGAACCGATCGGCTATCTCGATACGTTCGAGACGATTTCGAGCTATCGCATCACCCCCGTCGTCGCATGGCTCGATGCGGCTTATCGCGCCGTACCGAATCCGCACGAAGTCGCCGAGGTGTTCGAAGTCCCGCTTGCGCATTTTCTCGATCCTGCGAAGAAGCACACGGTGCGCATGAGCTATCAGGGCAGGGAACGCGACATCTACGAATTCTTTTATGCGGGTCAGCGCATCTGGGGCGCGACCGCGGCAATGCTGCTGAACTTCGCGCACAGAATGGAGATCGCCACGTCATGAATGCTTCGCCGCTCGTCTCGCCCGCCGAACTTTCCAGTCGGCTCGGCGAGGAAGGCTTGCTGATCGTCGATTGCCGGTTCGATCTGGCCGACCCCGAGCGCGGTGCGCGCGAATACGCGCAGGCGCACGTTCCCGGCGCGGTCTATGCGGATCTCAACCGCGATTTGTCCGATCTGTCCAAACAGAAGTTGGGACGGCATCCGCTGCCGGATGCGGCGGCGTTCTCCGCTGTTCTCGCGCATTGGGGGTGGACGCCGCAAACGCGCGTCGTTGCCTATGACGACGCGGGAGGCGCCCTGGCCGCCGCGAGGCTCTGGTGGATGCTGCGTCTGTTCGGCGCGCGCGAAGTCTTCGTGCTCGATGGGGGCTGGAAGGCTTGGAATGAAGCAGGGTTGCCGGTCGATGCCGAGCGCGTCGCGCGCCAGCCGGCGGAGAAGGAAGCGGTCGAATTCGATGCGCGGAAAATCGTGTACACCGACGAACTGCGCGTCTTGCAAGAGCGCGCAGCGAGCGTCGTGCTGGATGCGCGAGGCGCGGCGAGGT
The DNA here is from genome assembly GCA_966424745.1 of uncultured bacterium. Classification (GTDB taxonomy): domain Bacteria; phylum Pseudomonadota; class Gammaproteobacteria; order Xanthomonadales; family Rhodanobacteraceae; genus Rudaea. Next base: position 8,032 of record CBJLOV010000118.1, on the reverse strand, counting down.
TCCGCGGTGAAGTCGAGCCCATCGATCCGGTCGCGGGTCATATTCCCGGCGCGCGCAATCGCCCGTTTACCGACAACCTCGCCGCCGACGGGCGGTTCAAGGCTGCCGCCGCGCTGCGCGAAGAGCTGCTTGCAGTGATCGGTGCGCATGCAGCGGGAGACGTGATCCACAGCTGCGGCTCCGGCGTCAGCGCATGCCAGAACCTGCTTGCGTTCGAGGTCGCCGGCCTCACCGGCTCGCGCGTCTACGCGCCTTCGTGGAGCGGTTGGATCGCCGATCCTGCCAATCCCGTCGAGCTTGGTGCGGGTTCGCGCGTCAATTGAAAAGCGCTTAAACGCGGATCAGAGTGGATAAAAAGCGATTGACGCGGATAGAGTAAAAAATTGAAGCGCTTTATCCGCCTTTATCGTCTCTACTCTCCGCTCTGATCCGCGTTGGGCGCTTTTCCCTTCCCGGGAAACGGCTACGCCTGCTTGGATTTGAGTTTCGCCAGCACGGACTTGAGGGTCGCGCGCGATTCGTCGCCGAACCAGTCGCGCACGAACGCGTCGACGTCCTGGCGATAGGCGGCATCGAATGCGGCAACGAGATCCGCTCGCGCCGTGGCTCGGGTTGCGGCCATGGCTTTCGGCGGCGAGGCCAGGAGGGCGCGCAGCCAGGCAAGTGCGCGCGGAACCACTTCTTCCACCCCGGCCAGTTCGTCGACGAAACCGATGCGCAGCGCTTCGTCCGGATCGACCATCGCTCCCGCGACCATCAGGCGCTCGGCCCGATAAGCGCCGACGAGGCGACGCAGCCCGGTCTGGATTTCGGGCGGCACCGATAGGCCGACCTGGGTTTCGTTGAGCCCGATGCGGAACTCGCCCCGCGCCATGACGCGGTAGTCGCAGAACGTCGCGAGCACCGCGCCGCCGGCGGGCGCATGACCGCCGATGGCGACGACGATCGGCACTTTCGATGCGGCGATGGCGCGGCACAGGAGCGAATATTCGCGCCAGAGCTCGCCCAGGCGCCCGGCCTGATCCAGTTCGAGTACGGCGGCCACGTCGAGACCGGCGCTGAACATACCGGGGCGCCCGGAGAGAACGATGCCGCGAGCGCCCGTGTCCGGTGCGGCTTCGATCGCCTCGCGCAAGGTCCGGCTCAGATGGTGATCGAAGGCGTTGACCGGCGGCCGCGCCAGACGCAGCTCGAGAATATCGTCGTGGCGGATTTGTTCGAGCATGTGGGCCTCGTGTCGCTATGCCATCCCTGTAGTCTGGCCCCGGGCGATCCGTACGGGGGCGTCTCGCGTCAGGGTGCGAGTCACTTGAACGATTCGGTCCACTGGTACTGCACGGTGTAGTTCACCGTCGCCTCGCCGTTCGCAGGGACGTCGAGTTTGAATTCGACCGTATCGGAATTCTTCTTTTCGTATTTCGCGGAAGCCTGGGTAATGTTCCATTGCGTCCAGCGATAGAGGTGCTCGCGCACGACCACGTTCTTCGCGGCATTGCTCGCATTGCTTACGCGCAGAGCGAAAGATTCGCTCAGATTGTGCTGGTTTTTGTCGATCTGGAAATCGGTTTGGCGCCGTTCGCCGCGCAGGTCGAAGGCCTCGCCGAGCTGCAGGGCGACCGGTTCGTTCTTCGGTGTGTGACCGACCTGGTCTTCGCCGATGAATTCGGGCGCGCCGTCGCTGGCGCCTTCGAGCAGGCGCACGCGCCCGGCCGGCAAGGCACGGTCGATGCGGAACGCGAGCGTCGAGCGGACCGAAGGCGGCGCGCCGGAGCCGTAACCGCGGTCGGTGATCGGGGCCATGCCGGGATTGGCGCGGAAGTGCGTTGCTTCGAACAAATACTGGCGCTGGCATGCCACCGCTTGATCGGGGAACAGCGCGACGCGCTGCAGGCTGTTGTCGACGATGTCGAGCGGCGTCTCGATCGCGTACTCGTGGTAGTCGCCGACCGTGCCGCTTTCGGCCGCCGCGGCGAGGTCGGCAGTGCCTGCCTTTGCCATCACCATCGGGCGCGGTGCCTGCGTGCGGCCGACCCGATTGGGCGAGCCGGCGATCAGCTTGACCTGTGCGCCGCGGTAGCTTGCGCCGCTGCGGTCGGCGATCAACGCCCAGCCGGAAAGATTGAGCTTGCAATCGTTGCCCGGCCCCAACCATCCCGAATATTCCGCACGCCAGGCAACGCCCAACGTCGGATAGACGAATTCGAAGCCGCGCGGACCGCCCTGCTTGGCGTTGACGTCCAGGCGCAGCGCCGGGGTTGCCGACATGCCGCGCGGCAGGTCGGGGAAAGTAACGCGTCCGTAGTCGGTCACCGTCGTCACGCGGCCATCGGGCAGCTGCACGGTCAGGCCGCCGTTGTTCGACAACAGGGTGCCGGTGATCGGCGCTGCGCTCGGATTCGAGCTGTTGCCGACGATCTCGACCGAATGGCCGATCTGGCGCTGCACGAGCGCGTCGAACGACAGGGTCTGATCGTCGAAACGTTGACTGACGATCGTGGCATCGCCCGCATCGACGACGCGTGCGTTCAGCGCCGAAGGATCGAGGTAGCGCGCGACTTCGCGCACTTCGATCGTGTTGTTGCCGGGAACCAGATTGAACTGGCGCCGGTCGCGCACGACGGCGTAGCCGCCGACGGCGTTCGTACCGTCACCGTCGCCGGTCTCGAAGAGGCTGTCGCCGTTGTTCGCCTGGGCGCTGTAGATCGACAGCGCGTAACGCGAGGGGGGCGTTTGCGCGCCGGCATGGGCGCAGCAGACGGCGAGGAGGGCGGCGGCGAGAGTCGTGCGGCGCATGGTCGCGATCCGTGCAGGGGCAATCATGGGCGGTATCATAACGAGAAACTCATCGAGGAATGCTTCCATGCGCCGTTTGAGCCTGCTGCTCCTGTCGGCATTGGCGACGGGCCAGACCGCTCTGGCTGCAGGTCGCCTTGAGATCGAAGGCGCCTGGATCCGCACCGCCCCGCCCGGGGCGATGATGCTGGCCGGCTACGCGACGCTGCGCAATACCGGCGATGCGCCGTTGACAGTCGCCGCGGCGAGCAGCGAAGCGTTCGGCGACGTGTCTCTGCACGAGAGCGTCGAAGTCGACGGCGTCGCGCGGATGAAGGCGCTCGGCGCGATTGAAATAGCGCCGGGCGCGAGCGCCGTACTGACCCCGGGCGGCAAGCATCTGATGCTCATGCACCCCAAGCACGAGATCAAGGCCGGCGAGAGTATAAAAATCCGCATGACGACGAAATCGGGCGAAGAGGCCGGCGCCGATTTCGTCGTCCGCGATGCGGCGCCTTGATGCCTACGCGCAGGATCGGCGGATGGCTTCCGGCAATGGCACCGACTTGCCGCTGGCCGGGTCGATCCAGACCATGACCACGTTGCCGTCGAGGTAGAGAATCGACGGATCGTTTGCATCGACGATGCGATGCGCTATCGTCACCGAACTGGTGCCGAGCCGCTCGCAGAACAATTGCACGAGGATATCCGCCGGCCATTTCAGCGGACGCCGGTAGTTTGCCTGGACGGCGGCCATGATCGGGGCGCTGTTGCCGCCGGCGCGGTCCCAATCCGGAATCTGCTCCGCGATCCAGCGCACGCGCGCTTCCTGCAGATACACCAGGTAGGCGGCGTTGTTGACGTGGTTGAGCGCGTCGTGATCGCCCCAACGCAGCGGCATGCGCAGTTCGTAGAGCGAGTGCAGGGTCGCCTCGCTCATGCCGCCTTCCTCTTCTTGCCGTTGCCGGTGCCGAGCACGCGCGCAAGGAAGCGGCCGGTGTGCGAGGCCTCGTTCTTGGCGATGTCCTCCGGCGTGCCGGTGGCAATGATCTGGCCGCCGCGGTGGCCGCCTTCGGGGCCGAGGTCGATCACCCAGTCGGCGGTCTTGATCACGTCGAGGTTGTGTTCGATCACGACCACGGTATTGCCGTCGTCGCGCAGGCGATGCAGCACCTTGAGCAGCTGCTCGATGTCGTGAAAATGCAAGCCGGTCGTGGGCTCGTCGAGGATGTAGAGCGTGCGTCCGGTGTCGCGCTTGGACAACTCGCGCGACAGCTTGACGCGCTGCGCCTCGCCGCCCGACAGCGTGGTCGCGCTCTGGCCGAGCTTGATGTAGCTCAGGCCCACGTCCATCAGCGTTTCGAGCTTGCGCGCGAGCGCGGGCACGGGCTCGAACAGCTTGAGGGCGTCCTCGACGGTCATGTCGAGCACGTCGGAAATCGTGTGGCCCTTGTACATGATTTCCAGGGTTTCGCGGTTGTAGCGCTTGCCGTGGCAGACGTCGCACGGAACGTAGACGTCGGGCAGGAAGTGCATCTCGACCTTGATCATGCCGTCGCCTTCGCAGGCTTCGCAGCGGCCGCCCTTCACGTTGAACGAGAAACGCCCGGGCTGGTAGCCGCGCGCGCGCGCTTCGGGCACTTGCGCGTAGAGCTCGCGCAGCGGGGTGAACAGGCCGGTATAGGTCGCAGGGTTCGAGCGCGGCGTGCGCCCGATCGGCGACTGGTCGATGTCGACGACCTTGTCGAACAATTCCAGGCCTTCGGATGCCTCGAACGGCGCCGGCTTTTCGTTCGCGCCGTTGAGCTCGGCCGCGGTATAGCGGAACAGCGTGTCGTTGATCAGGGTCGATTTGCCGGAACCCGAAACGCCGGTCACGCAGACGAACAGTCCGGCCGGAATTTCCAGGTCGACGTTCTTCAGGTTGTTGCCGGAGGCGCCGCGGAGGCGCAGAACAAGCTGCGGGTCGAAGGGATGCCGTTTGCGCGGCACTTCGATCCCGCGTTTGCCGGAAAGATACTGCCCGGTCAGCGAACGCTTCGACTCGAGCACGTTCTTGAGCTTGCCCTCGGCGACGACTTCGCCGCCGTGCACGCCCGCGCCCGGGCCGATGTCGACGATATGGTCGGCAAGCCGGATCGCGTCTTCGTCGTGCTCGACCACGATCACCGTATTGCCGAGGTCGCGCAGGCGTGTGAGCGTGCCGAGGAGGCGCTCGTTGTCGCGCTGGTGCAGGCCGATCGACGGCTCGTCGAGCACGTACATCACGCCGACCAGGCCGGCGCCGATCTGCGAGGCGAGACGAATGCGCTGCGCCTCGCCGCCCGAGAGCGAGTCGGCCTGCCGGTCCAGGGTCAGGTAGTCGAGGCCGACGTCGACGAGGAACTTCAATCGTTCGCGGATCTCCTTGACGATCTTCGCCGCGATCTCGCCGCGCCAGCCGGCCAGCTTGAGGGCGTCGAAGAAGGCCTGCGATTGATCGATCGGCAACGCGGTCAGCGCCGGCAGATTGCTGTCGCCGACGAACACGTTGCGTGCACTTCGGTTCAGGCGCTGGCCATGGCAATCGCCGCACGGCCGTTCGCTGATGAACTTGGCGAGCTCCTCGCGCACGGCGGGCGACTCGGTCTCTTTGTAGCGCCGCTCCAGGTTCGGCACGATGCCTTCGAACTTGTGCTTGCGCGTCACGGCACCGCCGGTTTCGGTCAGATAGCGGAAGGTGATCTGCTCGTCGCCGGAACCGAACAGCACGGCCCTGCGCACCGTTTCGGGCAGCGATTCCCAGGGCGCGTCGATGTCGAAGCCGTAGTGCTTCGCCAGCGACATGACCATCTGGAAGTAATACATGTTGCGCCGGTCCCAGCCGCGCACGGCGCCGGCGGCGAGCGACAGGTTCGGGTGGACGACGACGCGCGCCGGATCGAACACCTGGGTCACGCCGAGGCCGTCGCAGGAGGGGCAGGCGCCGACCGGCGAATTGAACGAGAACAGGCGCGGCTCGAGCTCGGGCAGCGAATAGTCGCAGACCGGGCAGGAGTAGCGCGAGGAAAAGATCGTCGGCGTAGCCCCGCCTTTATTGGAATCCGCGTCGTCGAGATCGACGACGAGCACGATGCCGTCGCCGAGGCGCAGGGCGGTCTCGAACGACTCGGCAAGGCGCTGCTTGATCTCGGCACTCGGGCGGAAGCGGTCGATCACCGCTTCGATGGTGTGCTTCTGGCGCAGCGCGAGCGCGGGCACGGCATCGAGCTCGTGCAGCACGCCGTCGACGCGCGCGCGCACGAAACCCTGTGCGCGCAGTTGCTCGAACACCTGCAGGTGCTCGCCTTTGCGCTCGCGCACGATCGGCGCGAGCAGCATGTAGCGGCGTTCGGCGTTCATCGCCAGGGTCGCGTCGACCATCTGGCTCACCGTTTGCGCTTCGAGCGGAATACCGTGATCGGGGCAGCGCGGCGTACCGACCCGCGCGAACAGCAGGCGCAGGTAGTCGTAGATCTCGGTGATCGTGCCGACCGTCGAACGCGGGTTGTGCGAAGTCGATTTCTGTTCGATCGAGATCGCCGGCGACAGGCCCTCGATATGGTCGACGTCGGGTTTCTCCATCACGCTGAGGAATTGGCGTGCGTAGGCCGACAGCGATTCGACATAGCGGCGCTGGCCTTCGGCGTAAATCGTATCGAAGGCGAGCGAAGACTTGCCGGAACCCGACAAGCCGGTGATGACGATCAGGCTGTCGCGCGGTAGATCGAGATCGATGTTTTTCAGATTGTGCGTGCGGGCACCGCGGATGCGGATCGTATCCATAGCTGCAGGGGGAGTTCGGGCCGACTGAGTACTATAGCGCGCCGGTCAAGTCGCGGCGTCGCCGATTTCACCGCCCCGCAATCTCGGCGGGCGAGACCGCGGGGCGGAGCTCAGCAATATTGCCAGCTGGAGCACAATTCAAGATGACGATCCGAGAGGTCTGCTGACGCAGACTGTCAGCAGACTTCATTCCGGATTGCGCCCGAGAGAAATCGGGGTTAACGTGGCGCCGCTGTGTGCATCCACTTTCATTCTTAGGGGAACGAAAATGGTCATCAAGCGTATCAACGTGCTCAAACTCGCGATTTTCCAGGGTGCCCTGATGGCGGCGTTCGGATTGATTGCCGGCTTGTTCGTCCTCGTCTTCGGTTCGATGCTCGGCAAGATGGGCGGCGATCAGGTCGGCGCAGTCGGTTTGATCGGCGGCGTGGGGGCGGTGATTTTCCTGCCGATCCTGTACGGCATCTTCGGCTTCATCGGCGGGGCGATCGGCGCATTCATCTACAACCTCGTGGCCGGCGTGGTGGGCGGAATCGAGATCGAAGTCGAATAGAAAGCCCGTTTCATCGATATCGGTTGACGGTAATCCTCTGAAAAGGTTATAGTTCGCGGCTGTTTTTTACGGCAGTTGTCAAAATAACTACAGAGGAATGCCCAATGTACGCAGTTATCGTCACCGGCGGTAAGCAATACCGCGTTGCGCAGGGAGAAACCCTGCGCGTTGAAAAGCTCGAGGCCGACGTCGGCGCCGCGGTCACCTTCGACCAGGTGCTTCTGGTCGGTTCGGGCGAAGGCATCAAGGTCGGCGCCCCGCACGTAGCGGGTGCTTCGGTCGCGGCCAAGGTCGTCAAGCACGGCCGTCTGGACAAGGTCCGCATCATCAAGTTCCGCCGCCGCAAGCACCACATGAAGCAGCAGGGGCATCGGCAGCATTTCACCGAAATCGAAATCACCGGCATTTCGGGCGCTTAAGGAGTAATCAGTCATGGCACATAAAAAGGCAGGCGGCAGTACCCGTAACGGCCGCGACTCGAACCCGAAGTATCTCGGCGTGAAGATCTACGGCGGCCAGGCCGTCGAGGCCGGCAACATCATCGTGCGCCAGCGCGGCACCCAGTTCCATCCGGGTGCGGGCGTCGGCCTCGGCCGCGACCACACGCTGTTCGCGCTTGTCGACGGCACCGTCGAGTTCCGCACCAAGGGCGCGAAGAACCGCCGTACGGTCAGCGTCGTCGCGGGCTGATCCGCGCAAGTCAGCAAATCGACAGGGCCCCGCCTCGCGCGGGGCTTTGTTTTTTGGAGCAGGGCTGAGGGCGAAGGGCTGAGGGCTGATAAGCGCAGTCCAAACCCGCATTCCTATCCGAAAATCGACATGTGCGTGGCGCTTGCAAAACGGTTGGCTGTTGCAACATCTTGCCCTCCGCCCTCCGCCCTCAGCCCTCCACCCTCAGACATC
>CBJLOV010000117.1:0-14240 GCA_966424745.1 uncultured bacterium | reverse complement strand
CCACCAGCCCTCGGGCGGTGCCCAGGGGCAGGCCACCGACATCGAGATCCAGGCGCGCGAAATCCTGTACCTGCGCAACCGCCTGAACGGCATCTATTCCAAGCACACCGGCCAGTCGCTCGAGCAGATCGAGCGCGACATGGAGCGCGACCGTTTCATGAGCGCCGAGGACGCCAAGAGCTACGGCCTGATCGACGCGGTGCTCGAGACGCGCCCGACCGAGTCGATCAAGACGGCCTGACCGCGCAAGCCGCCGTCCGGGCGGGCAGGCCCCGGGTCGGGCCTGCGCCGCGGCGGCGCATTTTCCGATTCATTGGGAGTCCGCCGGGTTGCCTCGCAATCCGGCCGGCCTATGCTATTCTTCCGACTGACATTTCTTTGTAAAGGAACCGGGGCCCGGCATGAGTGACGATCGACAGAGCCGCTCTGGCGACAGCAACAAGATTCTGTACTGCTCGTTCTGCGGCAAGAGCCAGCACGAAGTCCGCAAGCTGATTGCGGGCCCCAGCGTGTTCATCTGCGATGAATGCGTCGAGCTGTGCAACGACATCATCCGCGAGGAACTCGAGGAAAAGGCCGCCGGCACGCGCAGCCAACTGCCGAAGCCGAAGGAAATCCTCGACGTCCTCGAGCAGTACGTGATCGGCCAGACGCGGGCGAAAAAGACGCTCGCCGTCGCCGTCTACAACCATTACAAACGCATGGAAGCGCGTCAGCGCAACGACGAGGTCGAGCTGGCCAAGTCGAACATCCTCCTGATCGGACCGACCGGTTCGGGCAAGACGCTGCTCGCGGAAACGCTGGCGCGCCTGCTCAACGTGCCGTTCACGATCGCCGATGCGACGACGCTGACCGAAGCCGGCTACGTCGGCGAGGACGTCGAGAACATCATCCAGAAGCTGCTGCAGAAGTGCGACTACGACGTCGAGAAGGCGCAGACCGGCATCGTCTACATCGACGAGATCGACAAGATCTCGCGCAAGAGCGAGAACCCGTCGATCACGCGCGACGTGTCCGGCGAAGGCGTGCAGCAGGCCCTGCTCAAGCTCATCGAAGGCACGATCGCCTCGGTGCCGCCGCAGGGCGGTCGCAAGCATCCGCAGCAGGAGTTCCTGCAGGTCGACACCAAGAACATCCTGTTCATCTGCGGCGGCGCGTTCGCCGGTCTGGAAAAGGTGATCCAGCAGCGTTCGGAGTCGACCGGCATCGGCTTTGCCGCCGAGATCCGCAGCAAGGCCAAGCACACGAACGTCGGCAAGGTGCTGGCCGACGTGGAGCCGGAGGACCTGGTCAAGTTCGGTCTGATCCCGGAATTCGTCGGCCGTCTGCCGGTCGTCGCGACTTTGGAAGAACTCGACGAATCGGCGCTCGTGAAGATCCTGACCGAGCCGAAGAACGCGATCGTCAAGCAGTTCAAGCGCATGTTCGAGATGGAGGGCACCGAGCTCGAGTTCCGTCCCGACGCGCTGCTCGCGGTCGCACGCAAGGCGCTCAAGCGCAAGACCGGGGCGCGCGGCCTGCGCACGATCATCGAGTCGGTGCTGCTCGATACGATGTACGAGCTGCCGTCGCTCGAGCACGTCAGCAAGGTCGTCGTCGACGAGGCCGTGATCAACGGCAACGCCGAGCCGTACCTGATCTACCGCGGCATCCAGTCGCGCGCGGCGTCGGAGTAAGCCGCCGTCGGCGGGCAACGAGGGCAGGGCGCCCGCATGGCGCGTCGTTCGCGAAATGACCAGCAAGGCGGAGCCTACGAGAAGGCGCTTTCCTTGCTGGCGCGCCGCGAACATTCGGCGCGCGAACTGAAGTCCAAATTGGAGCAGCGCGGCCTCGACGCAGAGGAAAGCGCCACCGCGCTTGCCGAGCTGCAGGCGAAGAACTACCAGAACGACGAACGTTTCGGCGAAATGCTTGTGCGTTCGCGTCTCGAAGGCGGCTACGGCGCCCGCTGGATCCTCGCCGAACTGCGCCAGCACGGCATCGGCGAAGCGCGCGCGCGCGAACTGATCGACGCCGCCGAGCCCGACTGGGCGGAGCTCGTCCGCCGCCAATTGCGCCGCCGCTACGGCGGTAAGCCGGCCAGGGATTTCGCAGAACGCAACAAGCGTGCCGCCTTCCTCTTGCGTCGCGGCTACGATGCCGCAACTGTTACACTAATCACCCGCGCTGAAGGGTTCGACGAGGCGTCCGACGAATCGGATTGACCGTCTATTCCTCAAGCCGTGACAGCCTTGCGTAGGGGCGCGATTCATCGCGCCCGGCTCTGTTGCTTCGGTCGTCCCAAGATCAGGCCGGCGTCCAGCCGGACTTCCCGGGAGAGCATGCGGCGCGATGAATCGCGCCCCTACGCGAGCGTCGTCGACGCAGCGGGCGTTCGCTCCCCATCGCCTCAATCCTTAGCATTTTCATGAAAACCAGCGCCGAAATCCGCCAGTCCTTCCTCGATTTCTTCAAGTCCAAGGGTCACACGATCGTGCCTTCGGCGCCGCTCGTGCCGGGCAACGATCCGACACTCCTGTTCACGAACTCGGGCATGGTCCAGTTCAAGAACGTTTTCCTCGGCAGCGAGAAGCTGCCCTACGTGCGCGCGGCCGACGTGCAGCGCTGCCTGCGCGCCGGCGGCAAGCACAACGACCTCGACTCGGTGGGGTATACCGCGCGCCACCACACCTTCTTCGAGATGCTCGGCAACTGGTCGTTCGGCGACTACTTCAAGCGCGAGGCGATCGCCTGGGCGTGGGAGCTGCTGACGGAAGTATACAAATTGCCCAAGGAGCGCCTGCTCGTCACGGTCTACCACACCGACGACGAAGCCTTCGATATCTGGAACAAGGAAATGGGACTGCCTGCGGATCGCATCGTCCGCATCGGCGACAACAAGGGCGCGCCGTACGCCTCCGACAACTTCTGGCAGATGGCCGACACCGGACCGTGCGGACCGTGCACGGAGATCTTTTACGACCACGGCCCCGGGATTGCGGGCGGGCCGCCGGGATCGCCCGACGAGGACGGCGATCGTTTCATCGAGATCTGGAATCTCGTCTTCATGCAGTTCGACCGTGCCGCCGACGGCACGTTGACGAAGCTGCCGGCGCCCTGCGTCGATACGGGCATGGGCCTGGAACGCCTCGCCGCCGTGCTGCAGCACGTGCATTCGAACTACGAGATCGACCTGTTCCAGCGTTTGATCGCCAAGGCGGCGGAACTGACCGGCACCAAGGACCTCGAAAACAAGTCGCTGCGCGTGATCGCCGACCATATCCGCGCGACGAGCTTCCTCATCGTCGACGGCGTGCTGCCGTCGAACGAAGGGCGCGGCTACGTGCAGCGCCGCATCATCCGCCGCGCGTTGAGACACGGTTATATGCTCGGCGTGCGCGAACCGTTTTTCTACAAGATGGTCGATACGCTCGTCGCGGAAATGGGCAATGCCTATCCCGAACTCGCGGCGAAGAAGGATCTGGTCGCCAAGGCGCTGAAAGCCGAGGAAGAGCGCTTCAGCGAGACGCTGGAAAACGGCATGAAGGTGTTCGACGAAGTGGCCGCGCGCTCGGACAGGACGATTCCCGGCGCCGACGCGTTCCGTCTCTACGACACCTACGGCTTTCCGGTCGATCTGACCGCCGACATCGCGCGCGAGCGCGGCCTGACCGTCGACATGGCCGGGTTCGAGCAAGCGATGAACGAACAGCGCGAACGCGCCCGCGCGGCGAGCCAGTTCGAATCGAAGACGAGCCTTTCCGCCGATCTGGTGCAGAAGCTGACGCCGACGAAGTTCCTCGGCTACGAAGCGCTGGCCGCAGACGGTCTCAAAGTGCTCGCCATCGTGCGCGGCGATCAGGCCGTGGATGCGCTCGACGATGGCGAGGACGCCACCCTGATCCTCGACCGCACGCCGTTCTACGCCGAGTCGGGCGGGCAGGTCGGCGATACCGGCAAGCTCGCCGCGGCGGAAGGCGGATTTGCGGTGACCGACACGATCAAGCTCGCGGGAAGCTTCCATGGCCATGTCGGCCGCTGGAACGGCAGGCAACTGCGCGTCGGCGCGGTGCTGAACGGCGCAGTCGACGGCGCGCGCCGCCAAGCGATCGTGCTCAACCATTCGGCGACGCACTTGCTGCATTCGGCCTTGCGCGAGGTGCTCGGCGAGCATGTCGCGCAGAAGGGTTCGCTCGTCGCTCCCGACCGCCTGCGTTTCGACTTCTCGCACAATGCCCCGGTCTCGCGCGCGGAACTGCAGCGCATCGAAACCCTGGTCAACGACGAAGTGCGGCGCAATGTCGCAGCCGAAGTGCGCCGCATGAAGTACGACGAGGCGATCGCGTTCGGCGCGATGGCGCTGTTCGGCGAGAAGTACGGCGACGAAGTGCGCGTGCTCAAGATGGGCGATTTCTCGACCGAGCTGTGCGGCGGCACTCACGTCGGCCGCACCGGCGACATCGGCCTATTCAAGATCACGAGCGAAGGCGGCGTCGCTTCGGGCATCCGCCGCATCGAAGCGGTCACCGGCGCGGGCGCGCTCGCGTACGTCGAGGACGAGGAGGCGCAGCTCGACAAGATCGCGCATCTGCTGTCCGCGAGCGGAGGCAATCTCGTCGACAAGCTGCAGGCCGTGTTCGACAAGCAGAAGAAGCTCGAGCGCGAGCTCGAAGGCTTGAAAGCCAAGGCGGCAAGCGCGGCGGCGGGCGACCTCGCGAGCGGCGCCAAGGACATCGGCGGCATCAAGCTCGTCGCCGCGCGCCTGGCCGGTGTCGACGCGAAGTCGCTGCGCGACAGCGTCGACCAGCTCAAACAGCAGCTCGTCGACAGTGTCGTGCTGCTCGCCGGGGCCAACGAGGGCAAGGTCTCCCTCGTCGCCGGGGTCAGCGGCAAGGCGCTCGGCAAGGTCAAGGCGGGCGATGTGGTTGCCCATATTGCCGGCCAGATCGGCGGCAAAGGCGGCGGACGCCCCGATATGGCCCAAGGCGGCGGCGACGACACGCCGGCTTTGGTTCAAGCCTTGCATGCCTTGCCGCAGTGGATCGAAACGAAATTTTCGTGACGAAAATCACACGTCGCGGCTCGATCAGGCAACGTTTATTGCATGGCCAATACACGTGGGCTAGTATCGGTCGATTGTTCGGATCGGCGTGCGCGCTAGGCGTTTTGTGAAATATTTCGCGTTGCGGGTCGGTCCCTGTATCCAGGGGGCGGGTTATTGCGGCCCGCAGCGTTTGAGCCGTTGCCGTGTGCGCGTCGTCATGGCTGATGCCGCGCATTGAGTCGTTTGGAACGACGAACTGGCTGAAGGAGATTTGTCTATGCTTATCTTGACCCGCCGTGTTGGCGAAACATTGATGATAGGAGAGTCGGTCAGTGTGACGGTTCTCGGCGTCAAGGGAAATCAGGTTCGAATCGGAATCAATGCGCCGAAGGACGTTGCGGTGCACCGTGAAGAGATTTTCCAGCGCATCAAACGCGAGCATTCCGATCAGGGCGAGAACAATACCCCGACGCCTTCCAGTTAATCGCTCTTTACCGGAGCGCGCGAACTGGCTATCTTATGCGACCCGCCACCGGGGAGTTGTCCGGGGGCCGGTTGCGTTATCCGCTTCGGCGCAACCGACAAATTCCGGAGAGATGCCCGAGAGGCCGAAGGGGCTCCCCTGCTAAGGGAGTATAGGGTCAAAAGCTCTATCGAGGGTTCGAATCCCTCTCTCTCCGCCAGATAACAGACAAGCCGCTGATTTTCAGCGGCTTTTTTGTTTTTCGCGGTTGCTTTCGCGATCGACGGTCGTCGCGACGTATACAGTGCCGGAGGGCGCGGCACAAATCGGCTATGCGTGCCGGCAGGCACTCGGGCGTTGCTCTCGAGCGCGGCGAGGCCGTGCATACACCGATAACGGCACAGTGTTCGCGGACTTCGCCTTGGGTGGGTGCGAGACGGCCATGTCACCGGGTTTCGAATTGTCTCGATGTTCCTCTTCGGTTTGGCGGGCGGTCCAAGGTCGCTGTTACACACGGTTACACAAGGTCATGGTCGAGACATAGGCCGGTTTACGCCGGGGCATAGGCTTCCTCCCGCAGCGGCACTCGCCGCCAAACGGAGCCCGATCATGAATGCCGCCACCGTCACGCCGATCACCCACAGGCCTATGCCGCACCCGGCCATTGCGCCGACGCATGCGATACCGGCGCCGATCGACATCGAGACCCTGCGCAGCTATGTGCCGATCGTGCAGCGCAAGCTGACGGCGGGGCAGTATCTGTATCGCGCCGGGCAGCCGTTCAATGCGCTGTATCTGGTCAACGTCGGCTTTCTCAAGACTTGCCTGGTCGCCGAAGACGGCCGCGAACAGGTCACGGGTTTTCGTATGCGCGGCGATCTGATCGGCATCGAGTCGATCGGCGCGGCGACACACGAATGCGACGTGGTGGCGCTGGAAACCAGCGGCGTGTGGGAGCTGCCGTACCCGGCGATCCTGCGCGCCTGCGCGCAGATGCCCGAGCTGCAGGAGCGGCTGACCTGGGCTCTGGCCGCGGAAATCCGCAGCGACCGCTCGTGGAAGCTGGCCCTGGGTTCGCTGAGTTCGGAGCAGCGCGTCGCCGCTTTCCTGCTCGATCTGGCTTCCCGTCACGAGGCGCTCGGCTTCAGTTCATGCCATTTCGTCCTGCGCATGGGCCGCGCCGACATCGGCAGTTTCCTCGCGCTCAAGCACGAGACGGTGACGCGCGCGCTGACGCGCCTGGCCGCGCAGGGTTGCATCGACGTGCAGTGGCGCGAAATCCGCATCCTCGACGCCGAAGCTCTCCGGCGCGTCATCCAGTGCGAAGAACAGGCGGCGTGATTTCCGCCGCGCCGCTCGGCTTTCAGGCGCCGTCGAGCTTGCGGCGGATCGCCGCGGCCAGTTCCTCGCGGCGATAGGGTTTGCGCAACAGATCGAACGCCTTGCCGCTTTGTGCGGAGCGCTCGTCGCCGGACGTGAGCAGGATCGGCAGGGCAGGCCAATTGCTGCGGATTTCTTCGGCAAGCTCGACGCCGTTCATGCCGCTGCCGAGCATCACGTCGGAAAACACCAGGGCGATTTCCGCGTGCTGCGGCAGGGTCTGCAGCGCCTCGGCCGCATCCGCGCAGGGCAACGTCACACAACCGAGCGAACGAATGACGGCGAGCGCGGCGCGGCGCACTTTGGGATTTTCCTTGACGACGAGATTGTTTTCGTTGCCGCGTGGATTCATGGGCGCGGCGCCGCGCCGGCCGAGCGCTTCGGCCTCTCCGCCGCTCACCGGCAAGTAGAGTTCGATGCAGGTTCCGTAGCCGAGCCGGCTGTCGATGTTCAAATGCCCGCCCGACTGGGTGACGAAGCCGTAAACCATCGACAGGCCCAGTCCCGACCCCTTGCCCTTTTCCTTGGTCGTGAAGAACGGCTCGAGCGCGCGCGCGAGCACGTCGGGCGGCATGCCGAAGCCGGTATCGCGCACGGCGACGACGACGTATTGTCCCGGCTTGGCCCCCGTGGGCGCATCGCCGGCCTCGATCTCGCCGAGGCGTGCGCCGATGTGCAGGCGCCCGCCGCGCGGCATCGCGTCGCGCGCGTTGATCGCGAGATTGACGAGGGCGGTATCGAGCTGGCCGGGATCGACGAAGACGCGCGGCAGGTCCGCGCTGGATTCGAGGCGCAGGTCGATCGTTTCGCCGAGCGTGCGCCGCAGCAGGCCGCCGACGTCTTCGAGCAGTTCCTGCGGATCGCAGGCGCGCGGCGAGAGCTGCTGGCGCCGGGCGAAGGCGAGCAGCTTGCGCGTCAGCTCGGCGCCGCGGCCGACGGCGCGCAGGGCGATCGCGATCGTTTCGAGCTGTTCGGGCTGGCCGGCGAGGTCGTCCTCGAGGATCTGCAGGTTCGCCGAGACGATCGTGAGCAGGTTGTTGAAGTCGTGGGCGATGCCGCCGGTGAGCTGACCGACCGCCTCGAGCCGCTGCGCGTGCGAAAGCTGTTCTTCGGTGCGGATGCGCTGCAGCGTCGCGGCCAGCGTGGTCGCGATCGAGTTGAGGAAATGCAGCGCGTCGTGGTCGAAATGACGCGGCTCGCGCGACAGGGCGAGCAGGGCCGAGGCCGGCGCGTTGGGGTCGGGCAGTGGAATCACCGCGCTCGAAGCGTAGCCGGCCTCATGCAGCATGTCGTGGCTCGCGAGGGCGTCGGTCTGGTCCGTCGCGGCCGTCCGGTCGAGCAAGTCGGGGCTCAATAGATCGAGCAGATGGGCCTGGGTCGGGATGTCGACGCCGAAGGAAGCACGTACCTGCAGGCGTTCGCGCAGCGGCAGCTTGGAAACGATCGCCGCGGCTTCGACGCCGAGCGCCTCGGCGATGAACGGGGGAATGCGCGCGATCGCGTCGTCGAGATTGGGCGAGGTCAAGAACAGCTGCCCGATCTGCGCCATCACCTTGTCGTAACGCGCGCGGACGAGCGCCTGCCGCGCGCGCTGGGTCTCGGAAATGTCGCGGATCGCGGCGACGATGATGCGGCCTTCGGGCGCCGAGATCGGACTGAGCGCGATCTCGACCGGAAATTCGCTGCCGTCCTTGCGCAGGCCGGTCAGTTCCTGACCGGTGCCCATCGCGCGCACCCGGGGGTTCGCGGTGTAGTGCGCCACGTGCGACTCGTGGGCGCGGCGCGCGCGCGCGGGGATGAGCATCTCGATCGCGGCGCCGAGCAATTCCGCTTCCCTGTACCCGAACAGGCGCTCGGCCTGCGCGTTCGCGCGCACGATGCGGCTGGCGCCGTCCACCGCGATCATCGCATCGGGCGATATGTCGAAAAGCTCGCGATACATCGGGTCCCCTGGTTCGGTACAGCTAACTGCGATCCACGCGCGCGGCGAGCATGTAGCCCGCGTTGCGCACCGACTTGATCAACTGCGGATTGGACGAATCGGCTTCGATTTTGCGCCGCAGGCGGCCGATTTGCACGTCGATCGAGCGGTCGAACGGGCCGCTGTCGCGGCCGTGCATCTCGCTCATGATCTGGTCGCGCGAGAGCACGCGGTTGGGGTGGCGCACGAAAACGCTGAGGAGGTCGAACTCGCCCGCGGTCAGCGGCACTTCGGCGCCGTTCGGGTCGGTGAGCCCGCGCCGATCGAGATCGAGGCGGAAGCCGGCGAACGTATACCCGGTTTTTTGCGCCGGCGGCGGTGGCGGAGTGGCTGCGGCCGTTCGGCGCAGCACGCTGCGCACGCGCGCGAGCAGTTCGCGCAAGTCGAACGGCTTGGTCACATAGTCGTCGGCGCCGAGTTCGAGGCCGACGATGCGGTCCACCGACTCGCCGCGTCCGGTGACGATGATGATGGCGCCGCGCCAATGCTCGCGCAGCCAGCGCGTCAGTTCGAAACCGTCTTCGCGCGGCAGGCCGAGATCGAGCAGGATCACATCGACCGCTTCTCGTCCCACCACTGCGCGCATCGCATCGCCGTCGTTCGCGGTGCTGACGCGAAAACCGTACTTGCCGAAATAGCGCGACACCGAATCGGCGATCTCGGTCTCGTCGTCGACGACGAGCAGATGCGATGCGGGCAATGACGCGGACGGCGCCGTCGAAGCCATGAAAGCGCGGAATTGAGGAAGGTGCCGCGATTCTAACAAAACCCCCGCGCGCGCCGGTGCGAAACCGGACACGTCGCTCCGCTCGACGCCGCCGCTCAGTGGAACTCGGCGGCGGACACCCCGGCGACGCCCAGGCGCTTGTGCATGATCGGACTCGTCGTCGTGTACTGCAGGTAGACCTTCTCTCCGGGCGCCAGGTACTCGCGCACGCCGAACGCCGCGAGCGCCGCTTCGTGGAAGCCGCTCAGGATCAATTTCTTCTTGCCCGGATAAGTGTTGATGTCGCCGACGGCGAAGATGCCCGGCGTGCTCGTGACGAACGTCGCCGTGTCGGTCTGGATCTGGTTCTTGTCCAGGTTCAGTCCCCAGCTCGCGATCGGGCCGAGATTCGGATGCAGGCCCCAGAACACGAGCAGATGCCGGGTGTCGACGCGATTGGTCATGCCGCTGGCGGCGCGCACGAGGATCGCGTCGAGCTCGTCGCCACCGAGTTCGAGCGCGGTGATTTCGCCCTCGAGGAACTGCATTTTCTGCTCCTCGCACAGCCGCTCCATTTCGCCCACCTTGCTCGGCACGGCGCGGAACGACTTGGAACGAGGCACGAGGACGAGGCTGCGCACTTTGTCGGGCAGCGCCAGCGCCCAGTCGAGCGCCGAATCGCCGGCGCCGGCGATGACGATGTCCTTGTCGGCGAAGACGCCCGGGTCGGCCACTTTGTAGTGCAGGCAGCGGCCTTCGATCTTTTCCGCGCCGGGCAGGCGCAGCCGGCGCGGATGGAAGGCGCCGACACCGGCGGCGACGACGACCGCGCCGGTATCGAACCGCGTCGCGGCGCTGGTCTCCACGCGGAAACGCCCGGACGGCAGGCGCTCCACCTCGGCGACTTCTTCGCCGAGGTGGAACTGGGGAGCGAACGGTTTGATCTGCTCGAGCAGGCGATCGACCAGCTCGCGCGACGAGCAGACCGGAATCGCCGGAATGTCGTAGATGGGCTTGTCGGGATACAGCTCGATGCATTGCCCGCCGACCTGGGCCATGCTGTCGACGACGTGCGCGCGCAGACCGAGCAGGCCGAGTTCGAAGACCTGGAACAGGCCGACCGGACCGGCGCCGACGACGACCACGTCGGTCTCGATCGGCCGGCGCTCCTCTGTTTCCCGGTGTCCGTCCATCACGGCGTTCCCGCTCAGAACCGGTAACCGACGGCGAAGCCGTAGGCGATCGGATCGATGTTGACCGTGCCGACCTTGGCGCCGTTGACCTTGGCGTCGGTGCCGATCTTGATCCAGCGCGCATCGAGGGTGACGAGCCAACGCTCGTTGATGCGGAAATCGATGCCCGCGTGCGCGGCCACGCCGAAGCTGTCGTCGAGGCTCAGTTTGACGCCCGCCAGCGGCCCGGTCGTGTGCTCGCTGAAGAAGGTCGTGTAGTTGAGGCCGAGACCGACGAACGGGGAGACCTGGCCGGCCGGATTGAAGTGGTACTGCACGCTGACGGTCGGCGGCAGCTGTTTGGTCGTTCCCGCCTTGACCCCGTTGAGCTTGATGTCGTGCTCCCACGGCGCGGACGCCAGCACTTCGATGCCCCATTCCGGCGTGAACAGATATTCGCCGGTGATCGTCGGCTTCACGTCGGAGCCGACGTCGCTCTTCAGCGCTCCGCCTGCGAGGGTGCCGTTGTCCGATTTCGGATCGACCGAATGAACGCCGACTTTGACGATCCAGTTCTGCTCCTGGGCGTGAACGAGCGGGGCGCCCGCGGCAAACGCACAGGCAATGGCGGCGACGAGAAGTTTCATTGTTGTTTTTCCTGGTGGTTTGAGGTGGCCCAGTCTGGGCCGCGGGCGCCCGGCGCTTTTTGCGGCAGATCAAAAACGCGGATGCGTGCGACATTGCGCCGCAATGCGGATTCAAGGCGCCGCGCGGGTCGCCTTTTGCACGGCCGCGAGGAAGTCGCGATCGATTTCGCCGAGCTTGTCGCTGCGCGCGGCGGTGCGGCTTTCCGCGTCGAGCGTGCGTTCGCTGCGTTTTGTCGTCTCCACGATCGATGGGCACAGGCACGCGCACGACGAACAGAACATCGCGAACGGCACCGGCCTTCCGCGCCGGTCGCGCAGCATCAGGCCACGGCCGTCGCAGCAACGATGCCGGCAGGGTACGCCGTCGCGGCGAACGCTTTGCGGAATCGGATCGGTGCCCATTCTCGGCGACCCACTTTCCGTTCGCCCCGAGCGTAGGCGCGTGGCGCCGAAGCCGAAGGGCATCGGCAGCGGATGCTTCGATTCTGCTGGATATGCAAGCTGCGCCCAGCTCGACGGGATAGGCTGGAACCGAGGCTCGACGCGGTTCCGCTTTGCGGAAAGAGAGCGGCGGGGTTTCGATCGGCTTGCCGAATGCCGGACGAATGCGCCGGTGCTGCGACATTCGTCCGCAGCCGACGCGCGGCATCATTTGACCCAGGTCAGAAAAGTGGCGCGGGGCGGCGCCTAGACTCGCGGCCGACCCCACTATCGATGTGTTCCATGTCACGACCGTCTTCGCTCGACCGCGATCAGATTCTTGCCTGCGCACGCGGGGAAATGTTCGGCCCCGGCAATGCGCGCCTGCCTTCGCCGCCGATGTTGATGTTCGACCGCGTGACCCGCATCGACGAGCACGGCGGCGAACACGGCAAAGGCTGCCTGCAGGCCGAGCTCGACATCCGCCCCGACCTCTGGTTCTTCGGCTGCCATTTCGAAGGCGATCCGGTCATGCCGGGCTGCCTCGGGCTCGATGCGATGTGGCAGCTCGCCGGCTTCTTCCTGCCCTGGCTCGGCGAGCCGGGGCGCGGCCGTGCGCTCGGCGTCGGCGAGGTCAAGTTCACCGGCCAGGTGCTGCCGACGGCGCGTCTCGTACGCTACGTCATCGACGTCGGTCGGGTGATCCGCGGCCGCCTGAAGATGGTCGTCGCCGACGGCCGCACCTTCGTCGACGATCGCCTGATCTACACCGCGAAGGATCTGCGCGTCGGCCTATTCCAGTCGACGGAGGGCCTCTGATGCGCCGCGTCGTGGTGACCGGAATCGGCATCGTCTCCTGCCTCGGCAACGCGGCGGCGAACGTGTCGCGCGCGCTGCGCGACGGTCTCAGCGGCATCCGCGCGATGCCCGACTACGCCGAACGCGGCCTGCGCAGCCAGATTGCAGGCGTGCCCGAGATCGACCTCGCCGCGGCGACCGACCGCAAGCTAAAGCGCTTCATGGGCGACGCCGCGGCCTACGCCTACGTCGCGATGCGCGACGCGATCGCCGACGCGGGCCTCGCCGTCGAACAGGTCCGCCATCCGCGCAGCGGCGTGATCGCCGGTTCCGGCGGCGGCTCCGCGCAGTGGCAGATCGAGACCGGAGACCTGCTGCGCGACAAGGGCGTGCGTCGCGTCGGCCCGTACATGGTGCCGCGCACGATGTGCTCGACCGTGTCGGCCACCCTGGCGACCGCGTTCGGCATCCTCGGCCTGAGCTACTCGATCTCCGCGGCCTGCGCGACCTCGGCCCACTGCATCGGCGCCGCCGCCGACCTGATCCGCCACGGCGCCCAGGACATCGTGTTCGCCGGCGGCGGCGAGGAACTGCACTGGGGCCTCGCCGCGCAGTTCGACGCGATGGGCGCGCTGTCCAGCGCCTACAACGCGGCGCCGCGGCAGGCCTCGCGGCCTTACGACGTGGACCGCGACGGCTTCGTCATCGGCGGTGGCGGCGGCATGCTCGTGCTGGAGGACTACGAGCATGCGCGGGCTCGTGGCGCGCGCATCCGTGCCGAGTTGGTCGGCTACGGGGTGACGTCCGACGGCGCCGACATGGTCGCGCCCTCGGGCGAAGGCGCGGTGCGCTGCATGCGCATGGCGCTCAAGGACGTACGGACGCCGGTCGACTACCTCAACACGCACGGCACGGCGACGCCGCTCGGCGATCTCGTCGAGCTCGATGCAGTGCGCGGGGTCTTCGGCGGCGACGTGCCGCCACTGTCGTCGACCAAGGCGCTCACCGGCCATTCGCTCGGCGCCGCCAGCGTGCACGAGGCGATCTACAGCCTGTTGATGCTCGAGGAGGGCTTCGTCGCCGGCTCGGCCAACATCGAACGGATCGATCCGCGCGCGGACGGTTTCCCGATCGTGCGCGCAAGCCGCGCGGCGGCGCTGCGTACGGTCATGTCGAACAGCTTCGGCTTCGGCGGCACCAATGCCAGCCTGGTGTTCGCGAAGGCGTAGGAGTTCATCGCAGACCTGGAGCGCATCGCGAGACAGCGGCGGTGCTGCTGCGTTTCGAGCGCGCGAAGCCGCGCGAGCTCAAAGAGCGGAAGAAAACCACGAAGACACGAAGAGCACGAAGATGCACGAAGGAAAGAAGAATCCACCCGCAGTCGACCTTCTCTCTCTATTTACTCTTCGTGTTCCTTCGTGCTCTTCGTGTCTTCGTGGTTCATCTTTTTCTTTCTTTAGCACGCGTCGGCAGCGCACGAAGTCGTAGGCATGCACATCTCGATACGCAGGGTCGTGCGCGCCGGTACGGCGCTGGCCAATCCCAATACGGAGGTCGTTGATGGATACCGAAGTTCTGATCGTCGGCGCGGGGCCGGCCGGCCTGTGCCTCGCGCGTGCATTGGCGCAGCGCGGCATTGCGGTCGAGATC
>CBJLOV010000116.1:0-14319 GCA_966424745.1 uncultured bacterium | reverse complement strand
TCGAGCGCCGGGAGGATTCCCGCATCGCTCGCGGCTCCCGTCAGCGCCGGTGGCTGCGGGTGACCGCGGTGCCGAGCGCGCCGACAGACGCTGGCATCGTGAAGAGGATCGGGACAGCGAGGCCGGGTGGCGGGAATGGTCTGAACGGCATGGCGGAGCGGCGTGGATGGCGGGCGGGTGCCGGATATCTACGCAGCGTCGCGGCAAATCCGGACATGTGGACGGGGATCGTTCGACGCGACACGGTTCGGTGATTCGGCGTGCCGATTCGTCTCGACGATGAGGAAGGAGGCCGCCTGCGACGCTCGAACCGGCTGGGTGTCGCCTGCCGCCGGCGCGGGCAGACCCGCTTCGCAGATAGGCGCGCCGTCTGTCCGGCTTGGTTGCCGGATCTCGTAGATATCCGCCGGCGTCCTACGAACGAGACGAGGTTGGAAAGATGTCGAACACACGTACCGGCAGATTGGCGGCTTGGCTCTGCGCGCTCATCCCACTGCATGCATTCGCTGCATCGCTGCCGATCAAGCCGGGGCTATGGGAGGAAGAGACGACGGTGAAGCGGGGCGGCGGCGAACCGCACTCGGTAACGATCAAGCATTGCCTCACCGAGGCAGACCTCGGCAAGAACCGTTTTTACCAGACGCTCGACCGGATGAAGAGCAATAAGTCCTGCCGCCTCGATCGCTTCGACGACACCGGCAAAGCCGTGCGCGCGAGCTGGGCCTGTTCCGGCACGAATGTGGACATGCACGGCGACGGCGAGCTCGTGTTCGACACCGAGACGCGGTTTCACCTCTCGACCTCGGAACACACGGTCGCCGCAGGCCGCGCGCTCGATACGTCGGTTCTCGTGAACGCCAGGTGGCTGTCGACCTGCAGCGCCGCGGTCCATTGAGGACGCAAATGGCGTTCGCGCGAACGAGCGTTGCGCGTCTTCCGCGCGACCGCTCGAAGAAAAGGATCAAACGATGTCGATGAAGCACGCGAAGGAGGACGAAGTCCGCGAAGAAAATCGGAAAATTCCTTCGACGCTTTTCTTCGTGGCGTTTGCTTCGTGCTCTTCGTGTCCTTCGTGGTTCAGTGTTGCGCTCTTGCCGAGTAACGGGCGGGCTATCTGCGGGCAATGAGGTTCCAGATCTTCGAAAAGGCTGTCGAATCGATCAAGCCGGATTCAATTCCGAGTACAGCCAGGCCTTGGCTTTCACCCAATCCCTACGCACGGTGCGGCTGGTCACGCAGAGTGCCTGCGCCGTCTGCTCCTCGTCGTAACCGGCGAAGAAACGGCATTCGACGACCTGGGCAAGGCGCTCGTCGAGCCGGCGCAGCTTCTCCATCGCATCGCCGAGATGGACCAGCGACTCGTCGGAGTTCTCGTCGATCGCATCGACACCGTCGAGCGGCACCTCGGCGACGCCTTCGCCGCGTTTCATGCTGAGGCGCGCGCGCGCCGCATCGACGAGAACCTGACGCATGGCTTGGGCGGCAGCGCGCATGAAATGCCGACGGTCCTGCCACGACCCGCCGCGCTGCAGCTTCAGATACGCCTCGTGAATCAACGCGGTGGTCTGCAGCGTCGCCGGGGCGCCGCTGCGTCGGCGCTCGATGCGGGCGATGCTGCGCAGCTCGCCGTACAGCGAGTCGACCAGATCGTTTGCGGAGGCATCCCGGGTCGGCACTTCGGTTTCCATTACGGCGTCGGCCTGCGTCGGCACTGGTTGCGTGAGCTTCTCGTCCGGTCCAGCGGCGACTTCGTGTCGTTTCCCGCGCGCAGGCCACGATGCGCGCTGCTTACCCTTGCGCGGACCGCCGGCTTGCCGATTCGGCGCGTGGATCCTTGCTGCAGTCTTCGGTATCCGCCGGCCGACCCTTTCCGCCCGGCGCGTCCGCGCCGAAATCGCGGATGACGTAGTGCGTGTCGCTCAACCGCTCGAAATCCGAGCGGCTCGCCGGCGTCATTTTGCCGTCCGCGAACAGGTAGCCGACCTCGCTGGACTTGCCGTCGACCATGCCCGGGTTCTCCCAGACGATATAGCTTCCGTCGTTGCCCACGGCGACCCCTTTGAACGTGTTGCTTCGTTTGTCCAGCACCGTCATGAACTGGCCGGAGTAGGCTGGCGACGTCACGGTTTCCTTGAGCACTTTGCCGTCGTACATCCATTCGAATCTCACCGAGCTGCGCGTCTCCGGCTTGCCGGCTTCGGTGATGCGGCACGTCCAGCTGCCGATGAGGAATTGGAATTCCGACAGCGAACGCGGCGGCCCTGCGGTTTTGCCGGGATCCGCGCCGAGGCCGGCTTCTGCCGCGAGCAGAAGCGGCGTCGACGCGAGCGCGAGCAGGGCGGCCTTGGCGGCGCGGCGGGCGATGTTCGGAACCGCGTTCGACGTCATGCAGTTCACCTCGGCATTTCGATGGTTCGGGTTGTGGACGGCTGCGCGCACCCTGCTTGGCGGAGCCGAGTGCGTCGTTCCCGGCGGCGCCGCTTCGCATTCCGCAGCGTCGGACGGGTCGTTCCGGAGTCGAAGGCGCGCCCGTTTTCGCAGGTGTGGGCGCGGACCGGTCATGAGGATTGTGAGAACGGGCGCCGAACGAAGACACGCCGGCCGGCGCAATCGCGCCCGCGTCGGTCGAAGCTTCGAGTCGCTTCGCGCGCCGCGCCATGCCGGCGATGCGTCGTCGGCGCCCTCGCGGCTGCAGCGCGGGTACTGTCGGGCGGGATGCGTCGGCGCGAACCGCCATCAGCGAGCCTCCGCACCTTTCGTCTCCGGAAGAAACAGCGCGCCGACGACGACGGCGAAGATCGCCACGATCACGGGATACCAGAAGCCGTAGTAGATATCGCCGCTCATCGCGACGAGGGCGAAAAGGATCGGCGGAAGAAATCCGCCGATCCACCCGTTGCTCAGGTGATAGGCGACCGACAGCGAGGTGTAGCGGATGCGCACCGGAAACAGCTCGACCAGCCAGGCCGCCATCGGCCCGTAGGTCATCGCCGCGTACAGGGCCAGAATCGCGAGCAGGAGGAATACCATCGGATGGTCGATCCTCGCCGGGTCGGCCGTGGTCGGGTACCCCGCCTGCTCCAGCGCGCTGCTCAACTCCTTGACGAAGCGGTCCGCGGCTTGTTTGAGCTCGCTGCCGTTCATGCCTGCGCCCTCGAACGAAGGGATGACCAGAGTGGAGCGGTCCGCCTTCTCCACGCGAATCATGGCGATCTCGCCGCTCGATCCGGCCACGTTCCGATAGGGTATGCCGGCTCGGGCGAGCGCGGCTTTGGCTACGTCGCAGGAGTGGACGAACCGGTTCTTGCCGAGCGCGTCGAACTGGAAACTGCATGCCGCCGGATCGGCGACCACGCTCACCGGTGCGCCGGCTGCCGCGCGCTCCATCGCCGGGTTGGCGTAGTGGGCGATCGCCTTGAAGATGGGGAAGTAGGTCGATGCGGCGAGCAGGCAACCGGCCAGCACGAGCTTCTTGCGCCCCATGCGGTCGGAGAGCCTGCCGAAGACGATGAAGAAAGGCGTTGCGAAAATCAGCGCCGCGAGGACCAACCGCGTGGCCGACTGCGGATCGACTTTGAGCGTCTGGGTGAGGAAGAAGAGCACGTGGAATTGCCCGCAATACGCGACGACCGCCTGACCCGCCGTGATCGCGACGGCCGGCAGCAGGCGGCGCAGATTTTCCCGGCGCGCCAGCGACTCCCTGAGCGGCGCCTTCGACCTCGTTCCGGCGGCGCTCATGGCGCGGAACGCCGGGGATTCCGAAAGCCGCATGCGAACGTAGAGGGAGATGCCAAGCAGCAGGAGGGAGAGCAGAAAGGGGATGCGCCATCCCCACGCATCGAATTGCGCCCCCAGCACAGCCCGGCATGCCAGGACGACTGCCAGGCTGAGCACGAAGCCCGCGGTCGTGGTCACCTGTATCCAGCTCGTATCCGCACCGCGCCTGTGTGCCGGCGCGTGTTCGGCGACGTAGATGGCGGCGCCGCCGTATTCGCCGCCGAGCGCCAGCCCCTGCAGCATTCTCAACCCGACCAGAAGGCAAGGCGCGGCGATGCCGATGTCGGCATAGCCGGGCAGCAATCCCACCGCCGCCGTCGCGATGCCCATCAACGCGATCGTGATCAGGAAGGTGTGCTTGCGGCCGGTCAGATCTCCGATCCTGCCGAACACGACGGCGCCCAGCGGGCGTATGGCCGTCCCTGCGGAAAAGGCGAGCAGGGCGAGTACGAATCCCGTTGCCTCGTCGACCGCGGAAAAGAATTGCCTGCCGATGACCGCGGCCAGGGAAGCGTAGAGGAAAAAGTCGTACCACTCGAACATCGTGCCGAGGCTGGACGCGAGAAGCACCTTCCAATCGACGCCGGCACGGAGCGGATGGATGGCGGGAGAGCGAAGCTGGGTCATGTTCTTTTCTGCTGCGGAGGGCGACGGCGCCGTGTGACGTCGGGTCGGCTCAGGGGCGCGTCGCGCCGACGACGAGGACCGTGGCGAAACAAAAGAATTCGTCGCGCGCTTCGATTCCCTCGAGCGCGCGCAGGAAGTCGTCGCAGCGTTCGCGGCTGACGAGGTTCCGTTCGGCTGCGCGTCCGGCGGCCTGCTCGATGCGGAAGCCGTTGCGGAAGAATTCCGCGTCGACGCGCACCACCTGCGGTTCGCATCGAATCTCCTCCATGCCGAGCCTGCGCAGCCAGACGCTCAGCCATCTGCCTGCGGTGCCGTGCGCGAACGAATCGCAGAAGGCGCGCAGCACGGCGCGCGCCGTCTCCTGGTCCGGGTGGGCGAGGGCCAGGGTGTCGAAATCGGGCTCGATCGCGACGATCCGGCCGCCGCGACGGGTGACCCTGGCGACCTCGCGCAGAGCCGATTCGGGGTCGTCGACGTGGAGCAGCACGCGCGAGATGCGGCAGGCGTCGAACGAGCGATCCGGGAAAGCGAGATCGCGGACGTCGCCGATGAGAAAGCGCGAGGCGAGTGCCGATCCGCGATCGCGCGCGACGGCTTGCTGGATCATGTGCCTGCTCGGATCGATGCCGGTAACGCATCCGCGCGGCCCGATCTGCCTGCGCATCGCGCGCACGTCGTCGCCGGTGCCGCAGCCTACGTCGAGGACGTCCGCGCTCTCGTCCAAGCGGAGCAGTTCGAACGAGCGCCGGTTGATCGCGCCGAAATGCGCCGCGGCGGTGCGATCGAGAAACTCCACGAGCGCATCGGCTTGCGCGGCGGCATCGACGTGCGAAAAGGCCGATATCTGATCTGTCACGAAGGCGAACTCCCATGCTTGCCGGGTGCAGCGCCCGGCGCGGATCCACGGATGCCTGCGCGCCTGCTCGATGCACGGCAGGGGCGCTGAACGGCACGCGCAGAGTAGGCGCTGCCGCGGCGCGGGTCTTGCCTGTGGGCGTGCCGGAATTTGTCTATGTGCGCAGCGCGGTGCGGCGGAATTCGCTGGGCGAAAGCCCCGACGCGGCGCGAAAGCGCCGGCTGAAATGCGCGAAGCTTTGGAAGCCCGCGCGCATCGCGATGTCGCCGATGCTCATCGCGGCCAGCAGCGGATCGGCGAGATCGCGCCGGCTCTGGCGCAGACGGCATTGCCAGATGTACTCGCCGAGGCTCGTGCCTTCTTCGCGGAACAGTTCCTGCAGACGGCGGAGCGAGACACCCGTCGCGCGTGCGACGATTTCCGCGTTCAGGGAGTGCTCGTGGGCGTGTGCGGCGACGAATGCCTGCGCCCTGTGCCGCAACGCCTTTCCCGGCCAGCGGCGTCCGTCGATCCTCGCTCCCGCCGATTCGGCGAGCGAGGTCAGCACGAGCGATCCGCAGACCTGCATGAGCTGCTGCCCGATCGGCGGCGCCGTCCGGTCGATCGCTTCGGACAGCCAGCCGAGGAAAGGCGACAACAGCGCGGAGACCGGCGATTGCGGCGTGAAAAGGCGCGAGGTATGCCGCTGCGTCGGCCCGAGCGCGGAAACGGCGACGGTGTGCGGAATGTGCACGATCATCTGCTCGAAGCCGTCGCTCAGCTGAAGATCGAACGGACGGCTGGTGTCGTTGCAGGCGATGTCGCCGGGGCGCAGGACGACGTCGCGTCCGTCCTGGCGGTGGCAGGTGGAGCCGCGCAGTTGCAGCAGCAGGACGAAGTAGTCGTTCCGCGCATGCCGGATGTGCCGCGGCGTGCGCGTGAATTTCTGCGCCGTGCCCTGCACGCGGGACAACCATATGTCGCCGGGGCGCGAGGTCGAAATGCCGGCGCGGAATGGTTGCGCCGACAGGTTGCCGCAGTCTCCTTCGAGGATCGTGCTGCATACGACGTCTTGCCAGTATTCGAAGCTCGTCGCATCGATCGATTGGCGGGGCGCGGCGGTGTTTTCCATGTTCGATCTCCGACAGAGGGCTAGCGTTGCCTGCGCCGCGGGCGGTGTGCCGGCATCCGCGGCGACGGCATCGGGGTTGCGTTCGCCGGCCTCTGCGGCGACGTCGATCTTTCCGGCTCCGACGGCATCATCGTTTTGCGGTCGAATCCAGAATCAGGCAGGTCGTGGAACAATGGGCATACAGGCGCCCGGCGGCATCGAACAGCCGTCCCTCGGCGGTCGCAACGCGACTGCCGGAATGGACGACGCGTCCGTCGGCGCGGACCGGCCCGGTCTCGTCCGACAGCGCCCGTACGAAATTCACGTTCAGCTCGAGCGTGATCAAGCCCTTGCCGGCGGGCAGGGTCGAGAGCACCGCGCAGGCGACGCAGGAGTCGAGCAGGGTCGCCGCCCAGCCGCCGTGAACGCTGCCGATGGGGCTGTAGTAGTCGTACTTCGGCGTTCCCTGAAAAACCGCACGTCCATGTTCGATTTCGATCAACACATAGTCCAGCACGCGGCCGATCGGCGGAGGCGGCAGCTCGCCGTCGACAATGGCCCGCAGCAGTTCGATTCCCGGGCGCCGGGCCAGCGTCCGTGTCGGAATCGCATCGTCGCTGCCGGCGAGGCGCCGGCGCACAGCGGCTTCTTCTTCCAGCCAACGCTGCCGTGTGGCGTGTCCGACGTCGGGGTTGCCTCGCATATATGCCTGTCTCGCGCAAAGCATTTCCGGATCGAAGGGGAACGGCGCAATGGCCGGGCTCATTGCGATTGCGCGTGCAACGCGGGCCGCTCCATTTCGCTCTGCGGCGCGGCTGCCGAACGGATCAGATTCACCGCGAACAGCACGCCGCCGAGCCAGACGCCGAGATGGCTGACGATCACCAACGGTTCGATCAGAGCGGACTTGTATCCGCTCAGCAGCAGGCCGAGCGAAGTCATCGCCACGGGCAGGCACAGGTTGTAGACCCAGAAGAACGCGTCGGCAAGCAAGGTCCGTCCGGCTTGCGGCCAGAGCCGGAAAACGGCGGCGGCGATCGCCAGGCTGGTCCAGCCCAGCAGGTTGATATGTGCATGGACGGGGATCAGCGCGAAGTTGTGCGCGATGCCCATCGCGATGCCCAGGCTCAGGCCGCATACGAGATACATGCCTGCCAGTTTCAAACAACGGGTCGCGAGCATTTCGGTTCCTCTGTGTGTCGTTCGCAGTGGATGTCATCGCCTTCAGGCGGGCGGAGCGCTTTTTGCTTGAACGTCATTCGTGGCCGAATGCGGACACGCGTTCGGCGAGTGAGAAATTTTCCGTCCCCTTCGACGCGAGAAGAAAAGACCATAGCTGCCCCCGGCGTACGCAGGCTGTCGATCTGCGCAGGCATTCCCTAGGTCCTGCCGCCGCTGTGGTGGTGCAGGAGAGCATTCAGGCGAAGTGTCGCTGCGCGCTGTCCGGCCGGACGAAGTCGTTTCCCGGCTCGACGGAGCGTCGATGTCGAAACAAATTTTCGGCGATGGCTGCCGGGACGCCATGTGCGCTGGGGCATCTGCGGGTGTCGGTGAGCCGGCGCCGCCAGGCGCCTGCCCGCTCCCCGGCGCCTTCACCTCGTGCGCGAAGCGTGTTTATCGACGAAGGCGACGAACTGGTCGGCGATATTCGAGGACGTGCCTTCCGCCGCGGAGACGATGAACGATTCCAGCTTGTGCAGTTCGCGAGGCAATTTCAGGACGGAGAATCGCTTTGCCCGGGACGCACCCAGTGCGCGTACGCAACCGAGCGGCATCGCGGCAATGCCGGAGCCCAGTTCGACGAACTTGAGGACGGCCTCCAGGGTTCCGAGGTCGAGCAGGCGATAGCGCCGTCCGCGGCCGTCCAGCCAGCCGGTCAGGCGTTTGGTGTAGGAGCAATCGAGCCGCTGTACCAGCACCTTGAGGACTTTGGCGCCCGGCGCCTCGGCATCGAGAATGGACTCGAACGAACTCATGCCGCGCGGTGCGACGATCGCCAGCTGATCGCGAAACGCCACCCTTTCGCGCAGGCCGGCGGTCCGCGCGGGCCGCGAGACGAAAGCGGCGTCGAGCTCGCCGTCCTTCACGCGGCGGATGAGTTTCGCCGAGCTGCCCGCCTGCACCGTCACATCGACCTGCGGATGCAGTTTCTGGAATTCGCCCACCAGCGAGGGCAATTGGCTGGCCGCGATGGTCTCGATCGTCCCCAGGCGCAGCTTCTGCCGGCGCGTGCCGCGACCGCCCGAGAAGGTCGTGCGCAAGTCGTCGACGAGCGCCGCCGCGCGTTCCGCGATCGCCGCCGCCGCTTCCCCGGCCGCCGTCGGGCTGACGCCGCGGGCATGCCGGTCGAGCAGCGCTACGCCGACGGCTTGTTCGAGGATGCGTATGCGCGCGGTGACGTTCGACTGGACCGTGTGCAAATTCCGCGCGGCCTTGGTCAGGCTGCCCGAACGCACGGCTTCCAACAACACGATCAGATCCGGCAGTACGCGATGGTCCATGGAAATCACTTTTTATGATGGGTACGATCATAAGCAATCGCTTCTGCCGATGTCGACGCAGGGCTAGGATCGTCGCCCGACCAACCTTATCGAGCCTGATGCGATGACCTTGCCACGTTCACTCATGATCCTCGTCGCGGCGCCCTATCGGTCGGGGACCGGCGACGACCCCGCCAAGATGCGGGCCAATTTGACGGCGATGGAAGCCGCGGCCCTGGTCCTTTTTCGCGGCGGCCACATCCCGCTGATCGGCGAATGGCTCGCGCTGCCGCTCATCGGCGCGGCGGGTTCGCGGCGTATCGGCGATGCGGCATGGGAGGAAATCCAGTATCCGACCGCCCATCGCCTGATCCAGCGCTGCGATGCCGTGCTGCGCCTCGAAGGCGAATCGGCCGGTGCGGACAAGGATGTGCAGCTCGCCATGGCGCGCGGGATACCGGTCTACCGTCGGCTGACCGATGTGCCGGGATGCGGGCGAGGATCACAGCACGGCTGAAGACGACGAGTCGGGCCGAGACCGATTCGAATCGACGATCTTTCCCGGCTTTGGGGTTGTCGCGTGATTTGGTTTACGCTGCCGCGGATTTCATCCCGAGCCGGACATGGACATTTCGTTCACTACCGTTGCCGGCGAGCGCGACGTTCGCCGGATCCACGAGCTTCAAGGCATCAACCATCGCTCCGCCGTCGATGCCGAGACGGCGGCCGACCAGGGCTTCACCTCGGTGCGCCACGATTTCGATGTGCTGCTGGCGATGAACGGCGAAACTCCCTCGATCATCGCGAAGAGCGGCGAGGAGGTCTGCGGCTACTGTCTGATGATGCCGAGATCGTTCCGCGCGCGGGTACCGGAACTCGCACCCATGTTCGAGACGTTGGCGCCGCTCGTCTGGCGCGGCGAGCGGCTCGCGGACAATCCGCGCTGGTTCGTCATGGGGCAGGTCTGCGTCGCCGCCGGCTTCCGCGGTCGCGGTGTGTTCGATGGCATGTATCGCAAACTGCGCGAGGTGTATTCGCCCGCCTTCGATTTCACGATCACGGAGATCTCGCTCAACAACGCGCGCTCCATGCGCGCGCACAAGCGCGTCGGCTTCGAGACGCTGCTCGCGCACGACGACCCTGCGAACGGCGAGAGGTGGGAGGTCGTGGTATGGGACTGGCGGAAGTGACTCGCACGCAGCACCTGGTCGGCATCGGCATCGGCACCGATACCGGCCCGGTCTTTTCGCCCGGTTCGCGGACCTGTCCGATCGCGTAGATCGCCTACGGCGGCGCGCCGATTGCGACAAAGTTTCCGCGAGGGCGCCAAAGCTGAGCCAAGAAACAAAAAAAACCGCATCATGGCGCGGTTTTGTGGCAGGAGGGGACTCGAACAGTTTTTGCAATAAAATGTTTCGTAGGCTTTTTATTTGTTTTGATTGTCATTTTTACCCGCTTTTTTACCCGGCTGTGTGTCACCAAGTGCAGGTCGCGCTCCTGAGACCAAAACAACAGGATATCCAGCACGTCGATTCGGTGAACTCCGCCTGCCGCACAAGCATCCCAGTCTCCCCATTACCGGACGCACATCCATGCTGTCGCTATCGAATGCTTCCTGCTCGGAAAGAATGGCAGTTGCGCTTGGGAGAAACTGGTAGCGTCGATCGACAGCGTGAAATCCCCCCACGACCAGTATCGACGCACGGTCGCACGAGACCAACATGCGGCGCTTCATCGCGGCCAGAGTCTCATGGTCCGTAGGTGGGCATCATTCAAAACCAGAAAGCAGGGGCTGCAGTTCTCGCCCGAAGAGCAGCTTCTCTTCAACTCCTAGTTTGAGCTCAAGCACCACGTCGCGCTCCCCCCTAGAGCATTGGAGGAGGCGCCGAGGTCGTCGTGACGATAAACTGAAAAGGAACTTCGCCGCCGTTTCCAAGCGGCTCAGCCGCCTCGGCTGCGGCGAGAAAGAACTCTCGGTACAAGAGCTCGCTCACGTCTGCCTTTCGTGGGCAGTCATGAACCAAAAAGCCCGGATGGTTGCTGGCGTCCGACACCGCGGAGTCGAGCAGGCAGACAATGTCTCCGAGGAGCACCTCCAGCACCTGGTACGCCTCGCCGCCACGCGCAACTTCGAAGGGGCGAACCTCATGTTCTGGGACGAAGCGCGCGTATCGCCTGCTTCATCGGCGCATGATCGATGCACTCGCTTCCGGGGTGCTTTGAAGGAGTCGCATCGATTTGACGGTGCGAGGCAAACCGTTTGCCTTTTTCGGGTAGCGCCTTTCCCCTTGTTCATCATTCCCTTGCGCTGTGCTGACCGTTTCCCTTTCGGACTGGCGGCAGCGGCAAGGACGCAGCTATGGCAGGCTCTCGTGCGTTCGTAGGCGAAAGGTATCCGGAAACCTGAACAGAGGGGCGGAAGGGTGCAAAATTAATTTGCGATTTATCGGGTTTCAAGGAAATTAAATTTTGCATGGCTGTGCGCATGCCCCGAGCAATGCGCTTCCGCTCATCGGGCCCTTTACCTTGCCGCAGGAGTACTACATTGAGCACTGATCGGGAGACGATACGGTCCTATGATGCAGCCGCGGCGGAATACGCCGCCGAGGCCGCGGAGATGCCGCGATGGGTTGCCACGGAGATTGACGCATTCGTGACCGAGCTGGGCGGCTCCGGCAGAGTGCTGGAGATCGGCAGCGGCGGCGGGCGAGATGCGCTCGAGCTAGAGGCGCGCGGCATCAGCGTCCGGCGCACGGACGTTTCAAACGGGTTCGTCCAACTGCTGCGCCAGCGTGGTTTCGAGGCCGACCTGTTGGACCCCCTGACCGACGATCTAGCCGATCCGCAGCGTCCCGACACCGCGTACGACGGTATCTGGGCCTGCGCCTGCTTGATTCATGTCGCGCGTGAGGATTTGCGGCCGGTGCTTGGACGGCTTGCCGAGTCGACCCGACCAGGCGGCCCGCTGCACGTATCCGTAAGAGAGGGCGATGGCGAGGCGGCGTCCACATGCGGCAGCGCTGCGGCGCCTCGGCGCTACATTGAGACGTACTGGCGCGAGCCAGCCCTGCGATCCGTACTTGCGGATGCTGGGTGGATTGTTGGAGAAGTACGGCAATACGTCGGGAGACCCAACGATCACTGGCTGAGCGTTCGAGCTTGTCGAGAACGATCCGTTAGGGTAAGGAGCGAGCCATGGCGCTGACGGTCAACCTACCGAATCGCGAAACGAACTGAGTATAAAAATATACACACATAGAGCCAAAGAGGGGGCGAATGAACAAGCTGATCAAGAATCAAAACGATCTGGCTTCCTGGATTCGGGACGAGCTGGGAAGCCTCGATCTCGCGGTCGCATTCTGGGGAAGCGGCGCCATCGACGGATTGTCTCTTCGCCCGGATCGCAAGATACGCATCTTGCTTGAACTGCAATCCGGAGGCACCAATCCCAATGTGGTGGAAGAACTGGTGCGCCTGTTTCCGGATGGGGTGAGGTCCGTCGAGCGCCTTCATGCCAAGGCGTACATCGGGCAAAGCAAGATGGCTGTCGGGAGCACCAACGCATCGGCCAATGGGCTCGGCCTGGAGGGCGCCGAGGCAACGCAGTGGTTCGAGTTGATGCTGAAGACGCACGACCGTGCCGCCATCGCGGACGCGCAGCATTGGTTCGACGACCTCTGGGGCCGCGCTGAAAGAGTTGCCCCCGAAAGCGATCGGTTCCAAGAAGCAAAACGAGCCTGGAAGACGAGCCGCAAGAATCGACCGCTGGAAACCACGGCCGGACGGAACTTGCTCGCCGAGGTCCTCGGCAACCCCGACGCGTTTCGTGACCGAGACTGGTACGTCGTCATCGATACGGCGACGGAATTCTCAAAAGCAGGAGCCCGAGCTCTTGCGGAAAAGACGAAGGAGCTGGGTCACCAAGCCTACGCCTGGGAGAGCTGGTCAAAAATTCCTAAGCGTGCTTTGTTCGTTTGTTTCTACAAGGACGCGAATGGGTTCGGTTGGGCCCACGATGGCGCTCAGAACCGGTTTTTCGCTCGGGCGATCGTTGCCGTGGACGCATGCAATTCGTGACTCCGACCCATGTTCCGCGCTTCAGGCGCAATCTCGGCAAGCTTAAAGAATGGCTTCCTCTTCTGGAAAACGCCGCGCGGGCCCATCCCAATATGGAGAGGCAAGGAGGCATGCATATGGGCCTTGTCGAGTTCGTCGTGAGGTACGGACGCGTGCCGGAAACCGGCTAGAACGGATCCGTCGGACGTCGCGTCGGCAGTGGCGGCGGCGCGCCGTGGGTACTTCTATCGCGTGAAGTCGAACCTGCAATCCTGTTGTGAGACGGTCGAACGGGATTCGGGGACAAAATGCCGTTTGACCTTTTTCGGGTAGGGCCTTTCCCCTTACTCACCATTCCCTAGGGCCGTGCAGGCCGTTTTCCCTTCAGGGAACAACGAATCAGCCCGGGCCAAACGCCGTAGGGCAGCCTCAATCCGCCCGTTACGATGGCGGCTGCGGCAAGGCGCGGCTACGTCAGGGGCTTGTGTGTCATGGCTAAACGCGCGCCACCGACTTTCCCGGGCGACCCCGACTATTGGCGCCGCAGGAATTTCGTCAGGACCGTTCCAGGTCAGCGTCGAGCGCGTCAGCTTGTGCAGAGAAGTCAGCCGGTCGCCGTGCACGAAACGCTTCGAGGTTGGCGAGCTTCCAGCGCAAGGCCGGCAGGTCAGCGGCATGCGGGCATTGCAGCAGCGACCAGTCCGGTTCTGCATGCACCAGCCCGCTCAGGAATCCTTTGTGGGCAGCGGTCAGCCGTCGGAGCAATTCTTGTCGCAACCGGGCGCGAGTCTCCAGCAGTATTTCCAGCGAGCAGTCGACTTCGGTGATGCCGACGAAGGCTCGTTTGTATTCGCCGGCGATGTCTTTGTCGTTGCCGAACAGCACTTCGTGGGGCGGCCGGTTGTGGCCAGCCAGATAGATTACGAAAGGCTCGATCATGCCGTCACTGACACCACCGGATTCGTAGAGCTGCCAGACGTCGAACAGATCGCGCGGGTGCTGGCGGTCCAGGGTTGCCACCAGCTTGCTGGCATAAAGTTCATCTCGCGCCAGGATCGGCACCTCAAATTTGACGCCGAATAGATCGCTGGTCTTGGTGCACAGCGATCGTCGTTCCACCGGCAGCACCGTGCCGCGGAACACCACGTTGACCTCCACCTTCACCTGGCTCGTTTCGTTCTCGACGATCAGCTTGGTGTCTCCCAGGTCTTTGGCGTTAACCAAGCGTGTGTGCAAACCGAGCCGTTGAACTCGCTTTGCGATGCTTGCCAACTCCTGGTTGATCGCTCGCAGCGCCTCCTCGCGCGGCACCTGCCATGGGAGGTACACCACGTCGATGTCCACCGACAAGCGCGGCATGCTCTGTACGAAAAGGTTGATTGAACTTGCCCCGCTGAAACGGACGCCAGGAAGCGATACTTTCACCGCATCCT
>CBJLOV010000115.1:0-14350 GCA_966424745.1 uncultured bacterium | reverse complement strand
CGAGACGGCTGATCGCGACCGCACTCGGTACGGCCTTCGTGTCGATGTCGGGGCCTGCGGCGGAGGTGGCGGCGGCCGAGGGCGCCCCGGCGGACGCCGACGCGAGCAGAGCGACCGAACTCGAAGGCGTCACCGTGCAAGGCAATGCATTGCCGCAGGCGTCGTCGGCAAAATTCACCGCACCGTTGCTCGATACCCCGCGCGCCGTGACGGTGGTGCCGGAGACCTTGATCGCGGACATGGGGGCGGTCGATTTGATCGACGCGCTGCGCGTGGTGCCCGGCATCACGTTCGGTGCGGGCGAAGGCGGCAACCCGCAGGGCGACCGGCCTTATCTGCGCGGCTACGATTCGCAGAACTCGATCTTCGTGGACGGCGTGCGCGACGTCGGTGCGCAGACTCGCGAGACGTTCGACATCCAGCAGATCGAAGTCGTCAAAGGACCCGATTCGGTCTACAGCGGCCGCTCGAACGGTGGCGGCAGCATCAACCTGGTCGGCAAGAATGCGACGATCGGCGATTTCACCCGTGCGACGGGCGAGGTCGGCAGCGCCGGCTACAAGCGCGCGACGGTCGACGGCAACGTGATGCTCGGCGATACCTCGGCGTTGCGCATCAACCTGATGGGGCACGACGCCGACGTTGCCGGCCGCGACGAGGTCTTCGGTCGCCGCTTCGGCTTCGCGCCGTCGCTTGCGGTCGGCCTGGGTTCGCCGACGACGGCGACGATCGGCTTCTACCATTTGAATACGAACGAGATGCCCGATCCGGGCATTCCGTACCACTACGGTTTCAACTATCTGCCCGCCGGCGTGCGCCTCGTGCGGCCCGACGACGGCGGCGATCGCAACCACTTCTACGGCCTCGCCGACCGCGACTTCCGCAAGACGAACACCGATATCGGCACGCTGCAAC
This sequence comes from uncultured bacterium, assembly GCA_966424745.1. GTDB lineage: Bacteria > Pseudomonadota > Gammaproteobacteria > Xanthomonadales > Rhodanobacteraceae > Rudaea. Next base: position 13,435 of record CBJLOV010000115.1, on the reverse strand, counting down.
TACGCCACGAGTTTTCCGAATCGCTCGCGTTGCGCAATACCACGCGCTACGGGCGTTCGCGCCAGGACTACATCCTCACCCAGCCGGACGACAGCCAGGGCAATGTGGCCAACGGCGAGGTCTGGCGGCGCGCGAACACACGCGCGGGCAATACGCAGACGGCGATCAACCAGACCGATCTCTCGGGCAAGTTTGCGCTCGGTTCGGTCAAGAACGACTTCAACGTCGGCCTCGAGCTTGCCGACGAGAAGGTCAGCGTGGACGGCTACAACGTGCCCAATCTCAACGCAGCGACGGCGTGCGGCAAGTTCGGCGCGGGCGCGCAGTCGTACTACAACTGCACCAGCCTGTTCGACCCCAATCCGGACGACCCCTGGATGCCGGGTTCGCTCGGAACGCAGGGCAACTTCGTCCCCGCTGCGATCACGCGTCGCAATACGCCGACGCGTACCGAGGGCACGACGCAGGCGCTGTACGCGTTCGACACGATCCATCTCGGCGAACAGTGGCTCGCCAACCTCGGCCTGCGCTACGACCGCTTCACGACCAAGGCGCCGATCACTTATTGCCCGGGCCAGGTCAACCAGGCCTGCCCGACCGGCTACACGGGGCCGCGCGTGACCGAACCGCACAAGAGCGACAACGACGATTGGACCTGGCAGGCCGGCCTGGTCTACAAGCCGGTGGAGCAGGGCAGCGTGTACCTTTCCTACGCCACTTCGGTGACGCCGCCGGGCAGTTTCCTCGGCGAAGGCAGCGACGGCAATCCGATCAGCGTGCTCGACCTGCGTCCCGAGAAGAGCCGCAACATCGAGCTCGGCGTGAAATGGGAACTGTTCGACCGACGTCTATCGGTCAACGCCGACGTGTTCGACACCGAGAAGCGCGACGCGCGCCAGCTCGACGCGAACGGCTGGTACGCGAATATCGGCAAGACGCGCGTGCGCGGCGCCGAACTCTCGGTGTCCGGCAACATCAGCGACACGTGGTACGTGTTCGGCGGTTATGCCTACATGGACAGCGAGCTCGTCGACGGCGGCTTCAGCGCGGGCAAGTCCAATCCGCTCAACGGCACGCAACTGGCGAACACACCGAAGAACAGCTTCAGTCTGTGGACGACGTGGCAGGTGCTGCCGCGGCTCAGTCTCGGCGGCGGCGCGTTCTACGTCGACGAGGTCGTCGGCAGCTATCGGGTCAATCCCAAAGACGGGCTGCTCACCGAATTCGGCGTGCCTTCGTACGTGCGGGTCGACGCGATGGCGAATTGGACCGTGAACGATCGGCTCGGCCTGCGCTTCAATCTGCAGAACCTCACCGACAAGACTTACTACGCCAAGGCGTATCCGGTGCATTTCGCGGTGATGGCGCCGGGACGCTCGGCGGTGCTGTCGGCGACGTACAAGTTCTGAACACGGCGGATCGGCTTTGTTGCTGCATATCGAAAACGTCCTCGGCGCCGAGCAGATCGCCCATTGCCGTCGTCGCCTCGACGGCGCGCAATGGTGCGACGGCCGGATCACGGCCGGGCATCAATCCGCGCAGGCCAAGAACAACGGCCAATTGGCGGAATCCGATCCGCTCGCGCTCGAACTCGGCGCATTGGTGCTCGATGCCGTGATGCGCCATCCGACATTCTTCGCCGGCGCGCTGCCGCGCCGCGTCTACCCGCCGCTCTTCAATCGGTACGCGGACGGCCAGTCGTTCGGCTTCCACGTCGACAACGCGATCCGCTACGACCGGCGCGCGACGCCGCACGAGCCGCTGCGCACCGACCTGTCGGCGACCCTGTTCCTCGGCGCACCGGATGAATACGAGGGCGGCGAACTCGTCATCGAGGACAGCTACGGCGAGCATCGGGTGAAACTGCCGGCCGGAGACCTCGTGCTCTATCCGGGCTCGAGCCTGCATCGCGTCGAACCGGTGACTCGCGGCGCACGCCTCGCCTCATTCTTCTGGGTGCAGAGCCTCGTGCGTTCGGAAACCTGCCGGCGCACGCTGTTCGAACTCGACGTCGCGATTCAGCAGCTCACGCGCAAGCTGCCGAACGCCGAGGAACTGGTCCGCCTCACCGGCGTGTATCACAACCTGTTGCGCGAATGGTCCGATGCCTGACCTCCACGGCGTTTCGCAGGAACGCGATCGATCGCGAGCGGGCGGGCGCGCCGGGCCCTCCGCGGCGCGGCTTCGCGTGGCCGATGCGGTTGCGGACATTCGCGCCGCCGCGCAAGCCGGCGATGTGGCGGCGCAGGAACTCTATGCGCGCATGCATTGCGAAGGCCGCGGCCTAACCCGCGACGACGTCGCGGGTTTCCATTGGTATGTGTCGGCCGCCAACGGCGGGCACGTCGGCGCGATGAACATGGTCGGCCGCTGCCACGAGCTTGGCCGCGGCACGCGCGCGAACGCCGAACTCGCCGCGGCGTGGTACCGCAAGGCGGCAGTCGCAGGCCTCGACTGGGGCATGTACAACTACGCGAACTTGCTGGCGACGGGGCGCGGGACGAAGCTCGATCGCGCGGCCGCGTTCGCCTGGTATCGGCGTGCGGCGGAGGCGGGCCACGCGAAATCGATGAATCTGGTCGGCCGCTACTGCGAAGAAGGCTGGGAGGTGGAACGTGATTCCGCTGCCGCCCTCGACTGGTATCGCCGCGCGGCGCAGGGCGGCGACTTCCGCGGCCAGGCGAGCTATGCGGCGATCCTGGCGCAGCGCGGCGAAATCGGCGAGGCGGTGCGTTGGCTGCGGCGCGCGGCCGACGCGGGCACTGCGGCTTTCCTCGAACGGCTCGGCGGGGAACTCGAGGAATCCGAGCACGCGCCGCTGCGCGAAATCGGTGCGCGCATGCGCGCACGCGCCGCGACGGCAAGACGGACGAATGATCCGAACACTTGAAAAAGGCGAAGCAATGAACACCTCGGCCCTGGGCACCGCCAATACGCGCCCACGCAGCGCACGAATGCACCGCATCGTGCGCCAGCTGCACCTGTGGATCGGCGCTTGGGGCGCGATCGCCGCGATTCTTTTCGGCGTCAGCGGTTTCGTGATGAACCATCGTGCCATGCTCAAGCTGCCGCAGGGCAGCTCCGTGGATCTGTCGAAAATCGAGGTGCCGGTGCCCGAAGGCGTGCACGCGACGCCCGAGGCGATGCGCACATGGCTGCGCGATACGCAGAAGCTCGACGTCGACAACGTCCGCGTGACGCCGGGCCAGCCCGTCGAATTCAACGGCCGGACGATCAAGCCGCCGGCGCGGTGGACGTTCTCCGGCGGCAACGCGCGCGTATCGACCCAGGTCGAATACAGCGAGGGCAATGCTTCGATGAGCGTGCGCACGAGCGCACAGAGTCCGCTGGCGGTGCTCACCCGCCTGCACAAAGGAGTGGGCGGCGGCATCGCCTGGGTTTTGCTCGGCGATACCTTCGCGCTGGCGATGATCGCGCTCGGCGTCAGCGGCATCCTATTGTGGGCGCGTGGACGCAGCCCGAGGCAAATGCTGTTCAGCGTGTTCGGCGCGGCGCTGCTCGTGCTGCTCGTGATCGGCGGAAGTGCGGTGATCTAGCGTCCTATCGCGAATCGACGCGAAGCGCGTGTCGACCGATGCGCCGCGCCGCGAGCGCTAAGCCGATCGCACATCGCTCGTCGACGGCACCAGTTTTGCGACGACGAGTTCGCCGCCGCCGTCGATGACGACGCTGCCCGGTTCGCCGTCGGGTTCGATCAGCAGCGACTCGCCCATGCCGATTTCGGGAAGTTCGTCGTGGCGTTCGACACGCGCGGAACCGGCGGCGATATAGACGAACCAGAACGCCGATTCACCCGACGGAAACATCATCGAACCGACCAGCGGCCGATGATGGATTTCCGCCCGCCACAGATCGCGCCGAGCGATCAGATTGAAGTCGCGCACCGGGCCGTCGAGGAGAAATCCCTGCGTCCGCCACTCGCCGGAGAACGGCGTGAAGTGCAGACGCCGATCGAGCGTGGCCGGCAGTGCGGAATCGAATTCCAGACGCATGCCGGGGCCGTCGAGCAGGGCGATCCAGCGGTCGCAGTTCGGAAAAGCGGAAAAAGCGCCGTCGCTTTCGATCTCGGCGATGCTGAGGCGCCAGCCGAATCCGTCGTCCGCACCGGGATGGTTGTGCAGTTCGGTCGTCCAGCCGCCGCCGTTCTTCCAGCGCATGCGCCGATAGTCGCTTTGGCGCAGATGCGTGATCTTCATCGGCGCTCAGCCGCAGTCGGCCGCGGTCTGCACGAACTGCGGGGCGGCGGCGATTCCGTGCAGCTGCGCAGTCGACAGGGCGAGGCTTTCCGCCCAGGTATAGCCGACGATTTCGCCGCCCGTGGCCGAGTCGCGGAAATCTTCCTTCTGCCCCGGGGCGAGCAGGTGGCGATAGTCGACGGTGATTTCCTCGCCCGCGGCGAGATCGCGCAGGGCGAAGACGAAACCCAGATGCCACAGCCCGTTCGGCGCGAACGAATGGTTGATGTAGCACTCATCGGGCCATTCCGGCGTGACCGTGTAGCGATCCTCGAACCAGCGCACCGTGGCGGCGAGCAGTTCCTGCGCGTTCGGCAATGCCTCGACCTCGCTCCATTTGTATACTTTTCGGATGTCGTCGGGCGCGGTGATCAGGCGCCCGCGGGGAACAGTCTCGTCGAGGAACAGGCCTTTGCCGGCGCCGGGAATGGTCGAGGCGGCAACGTGGTAGCGGGGCAGGATCATGAAAGCGATAGGTGTCGTTGCAAAGCCGCTATTCTAGACTTCGGCGCCATGAATTCGCGATGCCGATGAATCGCAGTACTAGGACCAGGACGAGAGGTCGGGCCGGACCCGGGTTCGCCGTGGGTGCCGGGTGCGCTTTGTTGCTGCTCGCTTTTTCGAGCCGGTCGGAGCGGGCGTTCGCGCAGCAGAGCCTGACGCCGCCGGATTTCGCCGACCGCTATCCGGCATTGGCCGCAGCGGGCGCACGTTCGTTCACGCTCAAGGGCGTGCCGGGCGATCCGCTCAATCTCGCCGTCGTCGGCAGCGAAGAGGATTTGCTCCGGCTGATGGCAAAGGCGGGCTGGTTTCCGGCCGATCCGATCACGTTCAGAAGTTCGCTTCGCATCACCGTGGACAGCATCGCGCGCCGACCCTATGTCGATGCCCCGGTCAGCAGTCTGTACGTGCAGGACAGGAAGCAGGACCTGGCCTTCGAGCAGCCGGCGGCGAACAGTCCGTCGAGACGCCATCACGTGCGCTTCTGGAGACTCGAAGCGTCCGGGCCGGCGCAATGGATCGCGGCGGCGACCTACGATACGAGCATCGGCATCAGCCGCGTCAACGGCCACATCACCCACCATATCTCGGCCGACGTCGATGCGGAGCGCGACAAGCTGCTCGCCGACCTCGGGCGTGCGGGCGGCGTGAGGATCACTTGGGTCGACGGCTTTCAGCCCGTTCGCAGCGGGCGCAACGGCGGCGGCGATCCGTTTCATACCGATGGCCGGCTCGCCCTCGTCGTCTTGTCGCCGAACGCCGTTGCGCCGTGACAGGGCGACGAGCAGGCCGGCAACGGTCGGTCTGGCGTCAATCGGCCTAGCCGAAATCGGCGGCCAAGGCCGTGCGCGTCGCTGCGCCGAGCGCCTGGCGTGCGGAATAGGCGGGGTGGTCGATGGCGAGGACGACTTCCGCTTCGGCAAACGCGGCGATGTTCTCAGGGGCGAGTTCGAAACGCAGGAAATGCACCGCCGCCGTCTTGGTATCGGTGCTGCGATCGAGATCTTCGTCGGCGACCGCGAAGACGGGAGCCAGATTGCCTACGTGCAGCGAGATGCGGTGTTCGATGCCGTGCAGTTCCAGAAGCTTGCGCGCGCGCACGTCCGCATCGGGATATTCGATCAGCATCGTCGCCTTGAGATTGCCTCCGTCGGGAATCAAAGGATTGTAAGCGTCGAGCTCGTCGGCGATGCCGTCCGGTTCGAAGATGCGCTCGACGCGCAGCATTTCCTGGATCTGGTACTGCACGGTGAGGCGGTCCTCGAACACCAGGGTGACATGCTCGCCGATGTGCACGATGCGCGCTTTCTTGTGTTCGAGGACGCGCGTGCGGAATGCGGGCCGTTCGCGCGCGTAAGCTTCGAGGGTGTATAGGTCGGTGCGGGTGAGTTTGTGCATTGGAATGATTTTGAGTGTGCGATTGTGCTTTGAAGCCCTCTCCTTCAAGGGGAGGGTTTGGGTGGGGATGGCGTTAGGTGTCTTGATGGCCATCAACACCGTCCCCATCCCGGCCTTCCCATGAAGGGGAAGGAGAAGTGCGGCGTCCTCAAATTCCGTAAGCCAACCGCAGCAGGCCGATCGGACTTTCGGCGGCCGGTTTGTCACCGAGTCCGTGCGCGATATGGCTGCCGGCCATCGGACAGTCGCTGGCGAAATGCGCCGGCATTATCTGTTCGACGCGGGTCTCCACGGGTTTGGCGATCTTGCGTGCGAAGGCATACGTCTTCGTCTTGACGCCATACGTGCCGTCATGGCCGGAACAGCGTTCGATCGACTGTATCTCGGTGTCGGGGATCAGGCTCAGCACTTCGCGCGTCTTCGGTCCGATGTTCTGTACGCGCTGATGGCAGGGAGCGTGGTAGGCGACCTTGCCGAGGCCTTGTTTGAAGCGCGTGTCGAGCAGGCCGGCCTGGTGCCGCTGCCACAGGTATTCGAACGGGTCGAAGATATGGCGCTTGACCAGCAGCACGTCTTCGTCGGAGGGAAACATCAGCGGCAGCTCCTGCTTGAACATCAGCACGCAGGACGGGATCGCCGCACTGATGTCCCAGCCTTCGCGAATCGCCGCGGCGAGAACGGGAATGTTTTCCTTTTTATACTTTTCCACCGCGGCGAGGTCGCCGAGTTCGAGTTTGGGCATGCCGCAGCAGACTTCGCGTTCGATCAGCTTCACCGCGACGCCGTTGTGGCGCAGTACGGCGGCGAGGTCCTCGACCGGCTGCGGCGCCGAATAATTGCAGTAGCAGGTCGCGAAGACCGCGACTTTACCGCGCGTGCGGCCCGCGGCTTGCGCAGCGCCCTTGCCGTCGAAGTGCCTGAGGCGTTTGCGCGCGGTGTTCGACGTGTATTCCGGCACGCGCGCGTTGCGGTCCACGCCGAGCGATTTTTCCAGCAGCCTGCGCGCCGCCGGCATGCGGTTGAGCGCATTGACCGCTTCGACGACGACGGGAATCGTCGACAGCTTGCCGAGCGTGGTCGTCGAGGCAAGGATCTTCGCTGCGAGCTTGGTCTCCCCGCGTTGGTGCGCGGCGGCCTTGGCGCGCAGCATCAGATGCGGAAAGTCCACGTTCCAGGCGTGCGGCGGCACATAGGGACACTTGGTCTGGTAACACAGGTCGCAGAGGTAGCACTGCTCGACGACCTTCGCGTAGTCCGCCTTGGCGACGCCGTCGACTTCCATCGTCTCCGAGGCGTCGACGAGATCGAACAGAGTGGGGAAGGCCTGGCACAGGCTGACGCAGCGCCGACAGCCGTGGCAGATTTCGAATACGCGCTCGAGTTCCTCGTCGATCGCGGCCTGGTCGTAGAACTCGGGATTCTTCCAGTCGAGCGGATGGCGCGTCGGCGCTTCAAGACTGCCTTCGCGCACGCTTGGCGGCGTTGCACTCATGACGAGGCTCCGTAGGGGCGCGACTTGCGCGCGTCTCGCGCGCAAGACGACGATGCGATCGCGCCCGGCTCTTGATGTTTTTCGATCCGGGAAAGCCGGGCGCGATGAATCGCGCCCCTGCGATCGGGCCGGCTCGGCCATTGCCGATGGCGATCAGGTCGCCAGTTCGTTCAACGCCTTGGTGAACCGGTTCGCGTGCGAACGCTCGGCCTTGGCCAGGGTCTCGAACCAGTCGGCGATTTCGCCGAAGCCCTCGTCGCGGGCGGTCTTGGCCATGCCCGGGTACATGTCGGTGTACTCGTGCGTCTCGCCGGCGATGGCGGACTTGAGATTGTCCTTGGTGCCGCCGAACGGCAAGCCGGTCGCGGGATCGCCGACCGCTTCGAGATACTCCAGATGGCCGTGCGCGTGGCCGGTCTCGCCTTCGGCCGTGGAGCGGAACACCGCGGCGACGTCGTTGTAGCCCTCCACGTCGGCCTTGGCGGCGAAATAGAGATAACGGCGGTTGGCCTGGGATTCGCCGGCGAACGCGGCCTTCAGGCTTTCCTCGGTCTTGGAACCTTTCAGATTGCTCATGATGCACCTCTTGCTGCGGAATGGGCTGGAGGAAGCAAACGACCGCAGCTCGCGCTGCGGATGGCGCGAGCCTAGCGCAGAACGAGGGCGGGATGAAATTGATTGTTTCGATCGTTTCAATCGGCAGGAACTATCGGAGGAGTCCGGCGCGATCGGATGCGCGTGCATCGACCCTTGACTGAAACAGTCGTTACATGAAACACTCGTTACATGGGCGACAGAAAACAACAGCTTCTCGACGCGGCGATCCGCTATCTGCTCGGCCACGGGCTTGCCGATCTTTCGCTGCGTCCGCTTGCGGCGAAGATCGGCACCAGCGCCAGGCTGCTCGTTTTCCATTTCGGATCGAAGGAAGGGCTGGTGGCCGAGATCCTCGCCGAGGTCCAGTCGCGCATGCAGGCATCGTTCGCGGAGATCGCGAACGCGCCGGATGCGGATCCCAAGGTGGCGCCGATGAAGCGCTTCTGGCTGTGGGCGACGAACAAGCGGAATCTGCCCTACCTGCGGCTCATGTACGAAGCGCATTTCATCGCCCTGCAGAATCCGCGCGTTTATTCGCATTACCTGACGCAGACCTCGGTCGACTGGGCCGACATCATCCTCTCCCGCCTCCCCGATGCGTTGCGGAATGCGGCGACCGCGACGCTGTGCGGGGCGGTGTTCGACGGCCTGGTGATCGAATTGCTCGGCACCGGCGATCTGGAGCGGACGACTGCGGCACTCGACCGATTCATCGAACAACTGCGCAGCGAAGCGGTCGCCGGGGCTGAGCGGGCGTCCGGCCCGCGGGCGCCGCGGCGGGCATCGCGCGCCCGACCTCGGAAGGAGAGACAACCGCCATGAACAAACGCACCGTCCGGACCCTGATCGGGCTCGCCCTCACGCTCGGCGCAGGCAGTTTGCCGTGGCCGGTATGGGACGACGTGCTTGCCGACAGCAACCACATGATCGGCAACGAACTCATCTACTGGGCGCTGGTCGCCGCGACCCTGTTCTACGTCGTGCGCGTGGAGCGGCGGCCCCTCGCATCGATCGGGTTTCGCCGTCCCGGCTTGATGGACAATGCGATCGGCCTGGCATTCCTGCTGGCAACCGTCGGCGGACTTGCGGCGTTGTACTTCGTGGTGCTCCCGGCGCTGGGATTGGACGAGACCGGGAAGCTGGACAAGCTTGCCGCGGCGCCGGTCTGGTGGCTCGTCATCTCGGTCGTGCGTGCCGGGGTGTCCGAAGAGGTGTTGTTCCGCGGCTATCCGATCGAGCGTCTACAGGAACTCACCGGCAACCGCGCGTTCGCGGCGGGGTTGCCGCTGGTTCTGTTCGCGTTCGCGCATGTCGGGCCCTGGGGCTGGGACCATCTGATCATCGCCGGCTTCGGCGGGGCGATGCTCACCTGGCTCTACCTGTGGCGGCGCAATCTTTGGGTGAGCATGGTCGTGCATTGCTTGATCGACGCCGTGGCGGTGCTGGGCTGAATCGGACCGCAACCGTTTTGGGGCGTCGCGAACCGGCGTAAGCTGTTGCGCGCCCGCACTATGCGCGAAACAAGGAAGCAACGATGACGGCAGCGCCAACGTTCCGAACGGCCGACGTGATCGCCGGACTCTCGATCGCCGGGCTGTTGCTGCCCGAAGCCGTGGCCTACTCGGGCGTTGCTTCGCTGCCGCCGCAGGCCGGCGTGATCGCGCTGATCGCCGGCCTGGTCTGCTACGGGCTGATCGGGCGCAGCCGCTTCGCGGTGGTCAGCGCGACCTCGTCGTCGGCCGCGGTGCTCGCCGCGGCGACGTTCGCGCTCGTCGGCGGCGACGCGGCGCAACGCACGGCGATCGCTTCGATTCTCGTCGTCGCCACGGGGGCGGCCTTTCTGTTCGCCGGCTCGCTGCGCCTCGGCGCGATGTCGAACCTGATCGCGCGCCCGGTCCTGCGCGGCTACGCCTTCGGCCTCGCCATCGTGATCGCGGTCAAGCAGTGGCCGCATCTGGTCGAGATGCATGCGCAGAGCACGAGCTTTTTTCCGCTTCTGCTCGAACTTCTGCGCGGCGTCGGCGAATGGAAGACCGCGAGCCTCGCCTGCGGTCTCGTCGCGCTGGCCGCCTTGTTTGCACTCGAACCCTTTCGCCGCCTGCCGGGCGCGCTCATCGTCATCGTGGCCAGCATCGCGGCGTCGCCGTGGCTCGTCGCGCACGGTGTCGCGCTGACCGGAACGATCCGTCTCGAACTGGCCTGGCCGACCTTCGTCCTGCCGACCGACGCCGAATGGCTGCCGCTGATCGAGTTTGCGCTGGCCCTGATGTTCGTCCTCTATGCGGAGTCGTACAGTTCGATCCGCACCTATGCGCTCAAACACGACGACGAGGTGCAGCCGAATCGCGATCTCGTCGCCCTCGGCGTCGCCAACGTCGTTTCCGGTCTGCTCCAGGGCACGCCGGTCGGCGCAGGCTACTCGGCCACGTCGGCGAACGAATCGGCCGGGGCGCAGTCGCGTCTCGCCGGTCTCACCGCGGCGGCGGTGGTGCTGCTGCTCGTGCTGCTGTTCCTGCCTTTCATCGAGCGCATTCCGGTGCCCGTGTTGGCGGCGATCGTGATCCATGCGGTGAGCCATTCGCTGCGCATCGGCGTGTTCCACAGCTACTTCCTCTGGCAGCGCGACCGCCTCGTCGCGCTCGCCGCCGTGGCCGCGGTGATGTGGTTCGGCATCCTCGACGGGCTGCTCGCGGCGATCGCCTTCAGCGTGGTCATGCTGCTGCGCACGCTGGCCAGCCCGCGCCTCGTCGAACTCGGCCGCGTCGGCGTGCACGACTACGTCAATCTCACCCGTTTCCCGCAGGCGGTGAGGGTGCCGGGCATGCTCGTCCTGCGCCCGGAAGAACCCCTGTTCTTCGCCAACGCCGAACCGCTGTTCGTGCAGGCGCGGCAGATCGTGGGGCGGCACGAATCGGCCAAGCTCGTGGTGCTGAGCCTGGAAGAATCGCCCGATCTCGACAGCACGGCGATCGAGTCGCTGCAGGAATTCTGCGCCTGGCTGAGCGCGCGCGGCATGACGCTGCGCGTCGCCCGTCTCAAGGACCTTGCCCGCGATGCGCTCGTGCGCGCGAACCTCGCCCTGCTGCCCGCCGACAGCGCACTCGATTACTCCAGCGTCGACGACGCGGTGAAAGGCGAGTCGGTAAGAAACTGAGCCGGCGTCGCCCCTGCGTCTGCCGGCTGCTCGTTTCGCCTCCGCGCGGCCGGGAGTTCTTCGTATAGGGATCGGATGCCTTGCGCCGCTCGAAGCGGACACGGCTGCGGCCGTCCGACTTCGCCCGACAGGGCGCGCGTCCGCCAGTTCGACCAGGCGCTCTTGCGCTAAAAACAACATAAGCCGAAAGCGCCGGATGACCAGCCCTATGGCTGTCAGGGCTCCCGTCAGGAGCATGCGGGAATGGCGAACGCAATAGAACGAGAAGCCGGATTTCGGTCTGTGCGGAATGACAAGCAAAGGTACTGAACGGCGATGCGCGATAGCGTCGCCCGCCACCGGCAGAAATTGCGCAGTGCAGCGTGGTGTTTTACAGCCGTGCTGGTAGAGTCCGCCTCTGCGAAGAACCCGATGCGGCCGGCCATGCGGCAGATCTTCCTCCCCTTCGAGGTTTTTTTTAGTGATGGAAATGGTAGCGCTAACATGAGCGTTTGCGGGACGCACGCATGAGCTTGGTGATCGGACTCGACGTCGGCACGCAGAGCGTCAAGCTCGTTGCCTATGATCCTGCCGTGCGCAAGGTCGTCGCGACACAGGGTCACGCTCTGGAACTGATTGCGTACGCCGACGGCAGCCGGGAGCAGCGCGCCGAGTGGTGGATCGATGCGGTCCGCGCCTGTTTCGCACGGCTCGAGCCGGCGCTGCGCAGGCGAGTGGCGGCGATCGGCGTGTCCGGGCAGCAGCACGGTTTCGTGCCGGTGGACGCGGCGGGGCGCGTGCTCGCGCCGGCCAAGCTGTGGTGCGACACGAGTACGCAGGCCGAGTGCGAGGAGATCATGGCCGCGGCCGGCGGTGCGCGGCGCTGCGTCGAACTTGCGGGCAATCCGATCCTCGCCGGCTACACCGCCTCCAAGCTGCCGTGGACGCGCAGGCATCGGCCCGAGGTCTATGCGCGCCTGGCGTCGATCCTGCTGCCGCACGATTACGTGAATTTCTGGCTGACCGGCGAGCGCTGGATGGAACACGGCGACGCGTCCGGCACCGGCTGGCTCGACGTGCGCGCCCGGCAATGGTCCGCGCCGATGTTGGCGGCGACCGATGCGCAGCGCGATCTCGCCGCGCTGCTTCCGCCGCTGGTCGAAGCCGATGCGAGCTTCCCCGTCTCGCCCGTGATCGCCGAGGAACTCGATCTGCCGCGCCGGGTGCGGGTCAGCGCCGGCGGCGGCGACAACATGATGGCGGCGATCGGCACCGGCAACGTTGCGCCGGGTGTGTTGAGCATGAGCCTCGGTACGTCGGGCACTCTGTTCGCATATGCCGACCGCGCGGTGGTCGACGACGGCGCCGGTTGGGCTGCGTTCTGTTCGTCGACCGGCGGCTGGCTGCCGCTGATCTGCACGATGAACTGCACCGTCGCCACCGAAACCGTCGCACGCACGTTCGGTTTCAGCACGCGCGACGGCGATGCGGTCATGGCCGGCACTCGGGCGGGCGCCGACGGCCTCGTCATGCTGCCCTTCTTCAACGGCGAGCGTACGCCCGATCTGCCGCGCGCACGCGCCGAGCTGCATGGCCTGACTCTCGACAACCTCACGCGCGGCAACGCTTATCGCGCGGCGATGGAAGGTGCGACCTATGCGCTGCGCAACGGCTTCGACGCGCTGCAGGCCGCCGGCATGCGCTTCGACGCCATCCGCCTCACCGGCGGCGGCAGCCAGAGCGCGTCGTGGCGGCAGATGGTCGCCGACGTCTTCGCGCTGCCCGTGGATGTGCCCGAACAGACCGAGGGCGCCGCTTTCGGTGCGGCGCTGCAGGCGCTGTGGGCGCTCGATCACGCGAGCGGCGGCAAGGCCGACATCGCCGCGCTCGCGCGCGAACACGTGCACTGCGCAAGCGCGCTGTCGGCGCAGCCTGATCCGGCCGATGCGGCGGTCTATCGCGACCACTATCGCCAATTCCTGCTTCATCTCGATTCGACAAAGCAGTTCCATTCGCGCGCCTCGCGCGAATGGATTGAATCGTCTCCGCGCGCCTCGC
>CBJLOV010000114.1:0-14436 GCA_966424745.1 uncultured bacterium | reverse complement strand
TCTTTGCACGAGCACGGCGCCGCCGGAGCGGCGCGAACAGCGGAGCTGGCCGCGTAGCGGCGTAGGGCAGGATGCCCGCAGTCAAAAGAAGTAAGCCGCTCGCCCGACAGGGCGAGTGAAAGCTCTCGCTCTTTAGAAAAACCAACAAAGGCAAAAGCGTTGGATGACCAGTCCTTCTGCCGTTGGCAGCGACCGGCCAAGAGCACGTGGGAATGACGAGCAAAAAGAAGCGCGGAATTCCCGCAAACACAAGAAACAAGCCAAGGTCAAAAATCGACCGCCGACTCCCCGGCCATGCGCGCATCCGCCCCGAACCGCCGCTCGCGCAAGACGAAACCTCCGCCCGCGCGCGCGTAAGCGAGCGTACTCGCGCGCGTGCCGTAGGCATCGCCGTGCACCGCCATGGGCATAACGAAGATCGAGGCGAGACGGCGTTCGAGTTCCAGGCCGATGCCGGTGTCGGGCAGATCCTCGTCGTCGGGTCGCGCATCGTCGTAGAGCAGGTCGAGCAGCGCGGAATCCTCGATCCCGCCGTTTTTCAGCAGGACGGAGAAGTTCGCCTGCAGGCGCCGCATCTTCGGCCACTCGTCCTCGGGCGAGCCGTTGCTGAAGGCGTGGACGCCGTCGCCGAGCGGGCGCACGGCGCCGTCGACGCTGCTGACGAAGCAGGCGCCGCACGCGTCGCCGACGACGAGATTGAACGGGCCGTACTCGGCGCGCTCGCGCGCCACCGTGCCGGCATAGACCGCAGGCGGTTCCGCACCGGCGACGAATTCGCCGATCAGCGCGCCGCGCGAACGCGGCGCCGCCGGCGCGCCGGGGCTGCGCACGTTGGTGACGGCGGCGTAGCGTCCGTTGCGATTGACCGCAAGCCACGAGCCGCCGGCCTTGAGATCGCGGCCGCCGAAAACGCCGGGCGCATCGCTCCACTCCTGCGCCGGCGCGGTGGGCCGGGCGTGGAATTCGTCGCGGTTGCCGAGCAGCAGCCAGGGCCGGCCGGGAACGGCATTGAGAGCGAGCAGCAGAAGACACATCGTCGAACGCGGCCGGTCAGCTGCCCGCCGGCAGGCTCTCGATCCGCGCCGCGAGCGCGGCACTGCGCGGATTGGCCGGGCTCAACTGCCGCGCCGCGTTGAGGGCGCGCGTGGCTTCGCTGCGCTGGCGCCGCTCGATGTAGAAGTCGGCCTGGTCGAGATAGGCATTGGCGAGCCGCTCGCGCAGACCGACGAGCGCCGGATTGCCCGGATCGGTGTCCGAAATCACGTCGAGATAGCTGCGCGCGGCATTCGGCCGGTTGGTCGCGAGCGACTGGTCGAACAGCGCGCGCGCACGCGGCGCTATGCGCTTCAAGCCTTCCAGCGCACGCGTGTTGTTGCCGTCGATGCCGAGCACGGCGCGGTATTTGTCGTAGGCGCCGCCGGGGTCCATGAGACTGCCGCCGGCCAGCGCGCGATCGGCTTCGCCGAGCATCTCCTCGATGCGCGCGCGTTCGGCGAGGCTCGGCTCCTTGATCTGACCCTGTGCGGCGCTCTCCGCCTCGCGCTGATCGCGCAGGCGTGCGCGCACGCGGCGCACTTCGTCGGCATTGCCGGCCAGCGCTTCGGCCTGGCGCAAGGCGGCCTCCGCGGCGGCGGGCTTGTTCGCGTCGAGCTGCGCGCCGGCCTGCGCGGCAAAGGCGAGGCCGACCTTGCGCAGCCCCGCTTTCGCCAGCGCGTTGTTCGCATCGTTCTTGAGCACTGCGCCGAACAGCGCCTGCGCGCCGTCGGGACCGGCCAGCTTGCCTTCGCCGAGCGCGCGTTCGGCGCGCACGAGCTGCTGGTCCTGCGCCTGCGTGTCGGCGGCACGGCGCTGCGCCAGCTCGGTGCGCAATTCGGGAACCGCGGCGTGATTCGGCGCGAATTCGGCAAGCTGGGCGATGCGCTGGCTGGCGAGTTCGACATCGCCCTGCGCCAGCGCTTCGCGCGCGAGCTGCGCCTGGGCCGTGGCGACCTTGTCGAGGCCGTGCCTGGCGACCGCGTTGCCCGCGTCGACGTCGAGGATCTGCCGATACAGCGTCGCCGCGCCGTCGGCGCCGAACAGACGGTTCGCCGCCAGCCCGGCGTCGGCGCGCGCGAGCAGGCTTTCGATCTTCGTGCCGCGCGCCTGAGCCGTGTCGAGCGCGGCCTTGAGTTCCTCGACCTGCGCGCCGCCGCCGAGAATTTCGTTCGCCACGTCGAGATCCTCGCGCGCCGCGGCGAGATCGTTCTTCTGCAGCGCCGCGCGCGACTCGGCGAGCAGGCGCTCGCCGACGTGATTCAAACCTTCCCGCGCCTGATCGTTGTCGGGATCCTGCGCGCGCACGCTCTGGAACAGTTCGCGCGCGCCGCCCTCTCCGAGCAGCTTGCCTTGGGCCAGCGCCTTCTGCGCGCGCGCGACCGTGTCGTTGAGTTGCGTGTTCGGCACGAGCAGTGTGCGCAGACGATCCTGCCAATGCCAGGCGGCGCCGCCGAGCATCGCGACCGCCACGACGATCGCGGCCGGCGCAATCCAGGCGCGCTGGTCCGCCAGGCGTTTCGAGGCCGTGCGCCGTGCGGACGGGCTGCGGCTGACCGCGCGATAGCTGCCGGTTTCGCCGAGATCGTCGAGCCGGCCCAGCGACGGTTCGGCGCGATGATGCAGGGCGGCGGCCGGCGTGGTCGGGCGGATCGAACCGGCCAAGCGGCCGTCGCCGCCGAGATCGATCCCGGCAAGGCGGATTTCGCCGTCGTCCCTATGCGCGTTGGCGAGTTCCGCATGTTCGCCCGCGGCGAGCGAGCGCTCGAAACGTTCGATCGCGTCGGCCAGCTGCTGGCCGTTTTGATAGCGATCCTCCGGCTGCTTGGCGAGCATGCGTTCGAGCAGGGGCTGCAGCGCCGCGAAGCGCTCCGGCAACACCGGCACCGGCTCGTTGACGTGCATGATGCCGACCGAAAGCGAGTCTTCCGCGGTGTAGGGCACGCGCCCGAGCAGCAGCTCGTGCAGCACGATGCCCAAGCTGTAGAGATCGGCGCGGCCGTCGACCGTGCGTCCGCGCGCCTGTTCCGGGCTCATGTAGTGCGGCGTGCCGATGACCGCGCCGGTACGCGTCATGCGCGTGGCCGAATCGGCGGCGCGCGCGATGCCGAAATCGGTCAGTGCGGCGGAACCGTCTTCGCGCAGCAAGATGTTGTCGGGCTTGACGTCGCGGTGCACGAAGCCTTTGGCGTGCGCGTAGTTCAGCGCCGTCGCGATCTCGCGCGTGACGCGCAGGGCGAATGCGACCGGCCGCGTCGAGCCGTCGCGCGGCAGCACCGCGCCGCCGCCGAGATATTCCATCGCGATGTAGTTGTGGTCGCCATGGCGGCCCACGTCGTGAATGCCGACGACATGGCGATGATGCAGCTTCGCCGCGATGCGCGCCTCGCGCAGGAACCGCTCGGAGAAGTCGGGGTCGGCGAGCAGCGCCGTCGACATCACCTTGAACGCGACCTCGCGCTGCACCGACTCCTGCGTGGCCAGATACACGGTGGCCATGCCGCCACGGCCGAGCTGGCGCAAGATGTGGTAACCGGGTATCTCGATCAAAAGTTCATCCCGCTGCCCGTGCGAAACACCGGACCGCAGCGTCGGTTGCCAATAATAGGCTAGCTTAGCACGCTACCGCCCCCGCTCAGCGCAAGTGGGCGAGATTCACCGTCTCCGAACACACGACGATTTCGTCGAGGATGCCGCAACGCGAAATGTCGCGGCCGTATCGCGTCAGGAAGGTGCCGATGTCTGCGCTGCCGCGGTAGAGGAACAGCGTTCCGTCTTCGTGCATATTGAACGCGGCGGTCTCGCGTTCGCGCGCGCAGTCCTTGGTGTAGCGCGCCGGATAGCTGCTGTTGGTCGGCTTGTCGAGGCGAGCGGCGATCAGGTCGATCTGCATTTCCAGATACTTGTCGCCGCCGATCTCGTCGTCGTAGACGCCGCCGCATTCGAACGAAGGGAATTGGAAGATGCGGCGATGGCCCGCGATCAGTTCCTCCCATTTCGACCTGTGGATTTTGTCAGGGGCGGCCGCGGCCTGGCTCGCCGCGCGGCGCGCGGACTGCATCGGCCGGGCGTCGGCCCATTGCAACACGGCGGCGGCGGCCAGCAGGGCCGTCGCCGTCGCGCCGCGGTAGCGCACGGCGATGCAGGCGACGACCGCCGCAATCAGCGCATACATGACCGGCCAGGCGAAACGGCCGCTGCCGCGCAGCGCGCTGAACGCCGATTCGAGGAAACCCGGCAGCGGCAGGTGCAGCACTTCGTACGATCCGATCCCCACCCGATTGGAAATCGCGAAAGCCAGAGCGAGCGAAAGGGCGAGCGCAAGAACCAGGTGCCGCTTCAAGGCGGGCAATACGCCGCGCCAGAAAGGCAGGCAGGCGAGCAAAGCGAACAGCACGCCGGCACCGAGATAGACGCCGCCCTCCCATTGCCAGATGCCTTTGATGCTCGGCGTCTCGCTGCCCAGCCACTGCCCGAGCTGGGTACCGGCGAACGGCACGAACGGTGAAATCAGATTGAACGAATACAAGCCATAGTCGTCGTGCGGATGCGTGTGCGGGAAGACGAATCCGCCGGCGAAGATCAGCGCAAGCGACGCCGCCGCAATAGCGCCGACGCGCAAGGCCGCCGCGCTCCGCGTCAGCCGGCCTTCGCGCCACTGATCCACGATCGTGACCAGGGCGAGCATCAACGCCATCGCGGCGAGATACGGCTGCACCAGGATCGCGATCACCGGCAGCGCGCAGACCCAGAACCAGCCGCGGCGATCCAGGCCGCCGCGCTTCGCGCGCACATAACCTTCGAGCTCGGCGAGGATGAAGAAATGACTCATCAGGGTCATGTGACCGAAACGGGCGAAGAAGAACGGTGAGTAGGAGAGCAGCACGACTCCGGCGAAATGCGGCAGCCAAGCGCGCACTCCCAACGCCAGCAACAGGCGGGAGGCACAGACGACCTGCAGGAAAAAACACAGCGCGACCCAGAATCCGGTATAGGTCGGCAACCACCCCGTCAGCTTGTAGACGACCTTGGCCGGCAGCGCAACGAGCGGCAAGGAATCCGTGAGATACACGTTGCTGCCTTCGGGATCATGATAGTTGCCGATCTGGAACAGCGGAAAACGCCAGGAATCGTGCGCGTAGTAGATCCAGCCGATCTCGCACCGCGCCGCATCGCCTTCGGGAAACGCCCAATAGGCACCGTTGCCGCCGATGAAACCCGGGCTCAGCGAGAGCAGGACGAAGCCGAGCGCCGCCACTACGACCGCAAGACGCAGCGGCCACGGCGCGCCCGCGGCGGGCGTGTTCGGATTCGATATCAAGCGGTTCCCCTTGTGCCTCGGTCACAGCGGCGGGCCATCATATCTTGCTCCGCTGATGCGGTCGCGGTCCTCGATGTCCTGCCAAGTGGCCGCATCCGCATAGCCGTTCGCGATGAAAATATCGCGCACGGCGCGGCCCTGATCGTGGCCGTGTTCGAGAATCAGCCAGCCGCCCGCACGGAGGTGGTTTTTCGCATCGCGCGCGATCGTGCGGATGGCGTCGAGACCGTCCGCGCCCGACGACAAGGCGAGCGCCGGCTCGAAGCGGAGGTCGCCTTCGCCCAGATGCACGTCGCCTGCCGCTATGTACGGCGGATTGCTGAGGATCGCGTCGAACACGCGATCGCCGAGCGCGGCGCACCACTCGCCCCGCGCGAATTCGACGTTGCCCAGACCGAGCCGCTGCGCGTTGCCCCGGGCGACCGCAAGCGCCGCCTCGCTCGCATCGGTCGCGAGCAGACGCGCCTGCGGTCGCTCGTGGGCGATCGCCAGGGCGATCGCCCCGGAGCCGGTGCCCAGGTCGGCGACCTGCAGCGCCGTCCCTTGCGGAATTCTCTCCAAAGCCAATTCGACGAGCAGTTCGGTTTCCGGTCGCGGGATCAGCACGTCGGACGTGACGACGAGATCGAGCGAAAAGAACTCGCGCCGGCCCACGATGTAGGCGACCGGCTCGCCGACGGCGCGGCGCGAGACGTAGCAGCGGAATTGTCCGGCGAGGATTCCATCGACTTCGTCGCCGGCATGAGCGAACAGCCAGGCGCGATCGACGCGCAGCGCATGTTGCAGCAGCAGCTCCGCTTCGCGCCGCGCCTCGATTGTCGCCTGTTGCGCGGACAGGGCCTGGACGGCCTGCGCGAGCAGGTCGCGCACGCTCGGCTCGCTCACGTCCGCTCCGCACCGGCCTGCGCGGCATCCGCTTTCGGAGCGGAACCTTGCGCTCGCGCGGTCTCGGGCCGCGGCAGCCAATAGCCGCCGCGCGTCCACGCATTCCAAGCCCCGCGCAGCCAGCCGATCAGCGCATTCGCCAGCCACAGCGCCCAGGCGAGCATGAGCACCTTGTAGACCCACATCGGCAGCGAGAACGCGCTCGCCTGCGGCAATGCATCGGCAGTGCGGTCGGCGAACCAAGCGAGCGCCTGCGCGCTGGAACCGTTGCCGACCACGTGCATGTCGGGCGAACCGAGCAGGCCCTGCGGTATCGCCGAGACCAAGGCGACCAGCGCCACCACAGTCAACACGGCGAGCCCGATCTGCACGAGATCGAAGCGCCACCAAGGTTCCTTGCTCTCGCAGCGCGCGCGCCAGTCGAATGCGAACAGCCAGGCGACGACGGCGATCAGGGCGATCCACGAGAACGTCGAGAAGCCGAGGCCGAGCAGCAGCCAGTCGCGGAACTTGAGCTGCGTGCGCCGCGTGCGCGAGAGCGCCCAGGCGAGTGCGATCATCACCACGAGTTCGCCCCAGTAGAGCACGGCCGGGCCCACCGTCGGGCCGGAGGTCGCCAGCAGCCAGCGGTCGGCCGGCAGGTGCTCGCGCAGTTCGATGTTCGCCGCCGGCAGGCCCAGCGCGACGGCCGGCGTGCGCACGACGAAACCGAGCGCCGCGTTGTCCCGGAAATTGACCTGGAAGCGCTGCACGCCGGGCTTGACCGGCAGGGTGAGCTTGCCGTTCTGCGCGCGCAGATTGAGCGTTTCCGCATCGCGCCGCACCGAGGTGATCTCGGCCTCCTTCGGCAGGGTGACGGTCTGCTCGCCGCCCTGGCTCGCGCGCAGCGTGAACACGAGTGCGTGCGTCGCGCTGCGCTGACCGGCTTCGCTGCTCAGGTTCACCGAATCGATCGCACGCGTCGCCCCGGCGACCGGCGCGGGCCGCGTGATCTTCAGATGCAACGTTTCGCCGGGCAGCGGATGGAATTCGAAGTTGCGATAGTCGTTGGCGTCCTCGCCCGCGTCGAGACCGACGCCGGGCACGCCGGAGAATTCCACGTGCCAGGTCGGGCTGACCAGGACGCGCCAGATTTCGGCGCGGTCGGCCAGCGCGGGAGCGGTCAGCGTCAGCGCATCGCCTTTGTCCAGCGTGCCGTTCCACGACGTCTCCGCCTCGCTGTCGGCGATCGCGACGGTCGCGGTGGAATTCTGTACTTTTATACCGGCGGTCGACACGTGCTCGCCGATGAGCACCGGCAGGGCCACGGTCATTCCCCCGGTTGCCGGCGACAGCCGCTGTACCCGGGTCTGCACGCCCCAGTCGAGGCCGAGCGACAGCGAACGCACGACGCGCACGTACGGCGGAAACTGCTGTGCGCCGAGCTCGGGTTTCGCTCCGACTTCCTCGCGGACGCGGGCCAGGTCGAGGCTGCCGCCGAGCAGGCGATCGTCCTCGATACCGCTCGCGGTCCAGCCTTTGCCCTCGAACAGGGCGCGCAGCGGGACGAGGACGAAATTCAACGCGAGGCGGTCGGCATTGGTCGCGTACAGGAGTTCGATGCGGTGCACGCCGCGATCGAGCGCGATCCAATCGGTACCGTCGGCATTGCGTGCGACCGGCGCATCGGCGGCGGCGTCCACTTTCACGCTTTTCAGCATGGCGCTCGCGTCGACGCGGGGTAGCGGCATCGCCAGGCGTTCGCCCGCATGCGCTTCGAACACGACGGTCACCGTGTCGCCATTCGCCGCGACCTGCATCTGCGCGAGACCGGCACAGGCCGGCGCGCACTTCGGCGCTTCGGTCAGGCGTTCGCGCAATTGGTTGAGCAGTTCGTCCGACGGAACGCCCTGTGCCCGCGCGGAAGGCACTGCTGAGATGCCCCCGGCGATCAGCAGAGCGGCCATGCCTGCGGCCGTCGTCCGCGGCACGCGCGGCGACGCCGGGCGACCGCGCCAGCCGCTCCACGCCAGCCACACGAGCAGCGCGGCCAGCACGATGCGCAACGGCCGCACGAGCCACGGCGGCGCAATGACCAATTGCACGCCCTGCGCCGGCGTCACCGGGCCGCTCCAGCTCAGCTGCGCCGTACTGCCGACATTCCAGCTCGGTTCGCCCGCGCCGGTCTGCATCACGGTGGATTGGCTGTAGTGGTCGATCGACTGCGAGTTCGAAACGGCGTTTCCCGCAACTTCGTTGGCTTCGGCGGGCTGGTTCGCTTCGGGCGCGCTGCGTGCGGATTTGGCCGCGAGCTTCGGCGCCGTGCGCATCGCCATCGGCGCAGCCGGCGGGATCGCCACTGAGGGCGGAGGCGGTGGAACCGCGTGCGGCGCATACTGCATGACGCCGCCGGCCGCCGCGGTTTCGTCCGCCGGGATTGCCCGATGCAGCTTGTGCCGAAACAGCCCGCCGTAGTTTTCGCTGCCGGCCGCATAGCCGCCCTCTTCCAACTGCGGGTACAGCGCGTAGCGCACCTGGTCGGCCAGAAACGGCAGCGCTGCGAGCACGAGGACCAGCATCGCCGCGCGCTGCAGCCATCGCGCCGCCACCTGCAGCCTGCCCGCCGGCAGCGCGCGCACGATCAGCGCGACGGCAAGCACGGCGACAAGAGTCCATAAGGGCGAACCGGCTTCCTGATAGCCGAGGGCGAGATATGCCGCTGCGGCTGCGGCGCCGAACACGCCGAGCAAACGCCAGGCCAGCAGGGCGACGATCGCCGCGATGAAGACGTCGAGCAGGGTCCAGCGCGACATCCAGCTGCCGTAGACATGATCGGCGCCCGGCGCGCCGAGCAATTTGTATCCGTAGGGGAAATGCAGCGTGGTGTCGATCTTGTCGAATGCCTGCTGCCAGCCGGCCGCGGGCAGGGCGGAGACGGCGTCGATGCGCACGGAAGCGGCCAGATTCACGCTCGGCGTGCGCCATTCGACGCCGGACAACCCCTCGCTCGCCCCGCGCGTGACCAGCAGCGACTCGCCCGCGGGGTTGGGTACCCCGCTCGCCTGCGCGCGTTCCAGCGATGCCGGCGCCGCCACGTCGAGGCGCCAGCCCTGCACCATCGAACCGGTGACCGTATCGCGCGCATACCAGCCGTTGCCGGCGAAATCGAGCCAGGCCTCGCGGCGCAAGGTCAGACGATTGGCTTCATCCGCGGCGAGACCGCGCGAACGTTCTTCGACCGTGATTTTTTCGCCGTCGCCGAGTGCGAACGCGGGCAGGTTGTGCCATTGCTCGGGGACCTGGGCCTGTTGCGGATCGACGGAGACCGCGGCGACGGCGTTGGTGACGCGCAGGCGCGGAGCGGCTTCGTAGCTCCAGATCTCCTGCTTCGGCCATGGCGCCGCGGGCAGGCGCGCGGCGACGGCGGCGAGCGGCGCGACGGCACGCGCGCTCATGGTCAGGGTCGCCGCACCGGGCTGGACCTGCACGTGCAAGCGGCCGTCGTTGTCGAGCCGTGCGGGCCAATTGCCGTTCAGCGCGGTCGCGACGAATCCTTCCGGCAATACCGGCCCCAGGGTTTCCTCGCGCGCCTGGCCGGCGACGTTGAAACGGATCTGCGTGGTCAATTGCGCAGGCACGCCGTCGGCGAGTTCGCGGAACACGTGCAGTTCGACGCTGTCCGCCTCGGGCGCCGCGGCGGCGCTGCGCCCGAGCGTCACCTCGTCGCCCTCGCGCTGCACGGGCGCGACGGCCTTGCCGTCGACGTTGAGCGCGACCAGGCCGATGCCGCCCGGTATATGCAGCGACTGCGGCCGCTCGCGCCAAGGTATCGTGCCGGCGATGTCGTAGCCGCCGGGAGACAGCCATAGCGCCGGCGCGCCCTGGTGATCGAGCACCGGCTGCGGTTGCCCATTCACCTTCACCTGCTGCGGCCAATGCTCCGCGTCGCCCGGCAGCGCCGCCCACGACGGCGCATCGACTCGCCAATGCAGCGAAAAGGCGGCGCCGTTCGCATCCGCGTTGATGCTCAGACGGCCGGGCCAGGCGCAGATGCGTCCGCTCGCATCGTCCTGCATCTGCGTGGCGAGAAACGGGCAGGCGCGGAAGTCGAGATCCTTGAGCACCCAGCCGCGCCAGTCGCGCAGCAGAGGGGGAACCGCCGCTTCGTCCGGCGCCGCCGGCGGCGCCGCGAAAGCGGGATTGCACAGCATCAGCAAAGCGAGCAAACACAGCGGCGATCGAAGCATGGGGCTCTCCTTGGACGGCGGTCGATGCAGCGTGCAACGTAGGACGAACGGTTGCGGGGTTAGTTCCTCGGCGTGGCGATCATATTGTGCGGATGGCGCAGCGAGAAGCGCGACGGAACCACACTCCGACACGCGACCTGCGGTCCCGCGCCGCGCGCGCCGGGACTCAGCCGCCGGCGGCCAGCTGCCGCGCCGCGTCCTCGAGCCGGCGCGAGTGTTCGTTCGCGCCGATCGACGCAAGGGCGGAATCGTCGCCCGCCGAGAGCGCCGCCGCGCGCGCGAACGGCAGGCGCGCGGCGGCCACGTCGATGCGCCCGAACACGCCCCAGGCCGGCACATGCATTTCGCGCGCGAGCCGCGCCAGCCGGTAAGGCGCCTTGCCGGCGAGCGAGGTGAGGTCGAACGCGCCTTCGCCGGTGACGACCAGATCGTGCGCGCGCAGCAGCGCGTCGAGGCGCATTTCGCGGCGCAGGATTTCGAAACCGGATTCCAGACGCGCATCGAAGAACGCGATCAGGCCGAAACCGCAGCCGCCCGCGGCGCCGGCACCCGGGACCCGTGCGAGATCCTTGCCGAGATCGCGCTCGACGATGCGCGCCAGCCGGCGCAGACCGCGATCGAGCTCGCGCACCGTCTGCGCATCGGCGCCCTTCTGCGGCGCGAACCGGTACGCCGCGCCGTTGCGGCCGAACAAAGGATTGTCGACGTCGCAGGCGGCGACGATGCGCACGCGAGGCCGATGCTTCGGCGCGACGATGCGGTCGAGCTGCGACAGCCCCGCTCCGCTCGCCGCGATCTCGTCGCCGCGGCGATCGAGGAATTTCCAGCCGAGCGCGCAGGCGAGACCGATGCCGCCGTCGTTGGTCGCGCTGCCTCCGAGGCCGATGAAAATCTTCCGCGCTCCCGCCGCGATCGCCTTGCGCAACACGACGCCGCTGCCGAACGTCGACGTGATCCGGGGATCGCGCAAGCCCGGCGGCAGCGACGCCAGGCCGCTCGCCGCGGCGAGATCGAACACCGCGCAACGACCGTCGCCGAAACGGCCCCAGGCGGCGCGGCAAGAGCGGCCCGCCGCATCGACGCTGGTGCAATAACGCATCCCGCCTCCGACCGCGGCGGTCAGGGCGCGCGCAAATCCTTCGCCTCCGTCGGCCAGCGTTCGGCAGGTGAATCGCGCCGCGGGCCAGGCGCGCTTGAAGCCGCGCACGATCGCGCGCGCGGCCTGGTCGGAGGTCAGCGTGCCCTTGAACTTGTCGGGCATCACCAGCACGCGCTGCGCGGACTGCCTCATCGCCGGCACGGGACGAGCCGCCTACTTCGCTGCTGCGGCGAAATCGCGCGCGAGTTCGAGCGCGCCGACGACGCCCGCGCGTCCGCCGAGCCGCGCGGGCACGACGAGTTCGTCGAATTCGACCCCGTTCGCGGCGAAATCGAGATAGCCGTTGAGCAGCTCGCGCAGGCTTTCGCGCACGCGCGCGAACAGATGCGCCTGCATCATCACGCCGCCGCCGAGGATGATCCGCCGCGGCGCCAGGGTGACGAGCAGGTTCGTGCACAGCGCCGCGAGATAGCGCGCCTGCAGGGTCCAGCCCGGATGATCGGGCGGCAGGTTCTCCGCGCCCGTGCCCCAGCGTGCGCGCAATGCCGGCCCCGAGGCGAGACCTTCCAGGCAACGATCGGCATGGAACGCGCAGACGCCGGCAAACGCCGCGTCTTCGGCCGGCTTCGGCACGTGCATGTGGCCGACCTCGGGATGGGCGAAACCGTAGACGATCCTGCCGTTGGCCAGCACGCCGGCGCCGATGCCGGTGCCGACCGTGACGTAGACGACGTCGTCGCAGCCGACGCCGGCGCCGTGGCGCACTTCGCCGAGCAGGGCGATGTTCACGTCGGTGTCGATCGCCGCCGGCGCACCCGCGCCGCGGGCGATTTCGCCGAGCATGTCGACGCCTTCCCAACGCAGCTTCGGCGTGCGCGCGATGCGTCCGTAATGCGCCGAGCCGGGCCGCACGTGCACCGGCCCGAACGAACCGATGCCGACCGCGGCCACCGCGCCGTGCCGCGCCTGCGCCTCGGCGAAGAAGTCGGCGACGCGGCCGAGCGTTTCTTCCGGCGTCGTCGTCGCAAACGACGCTTCCGCGAGCGGTGCGGCGGCGGGCTCGCCGACCGCGCAGACGAACTTGGTGCCGCCGGCTTCGACCGCGCCGTAGAGAACAGAGGAGGAATTCGACACGAGCGGGTTCCGAGGCTTCAATGTCCGGCGAGCAGGCGCCATGCCTGCATGAGCAGGGCGAGTACGAAACCGGTGAGGAAACTGATGTAGGCCAGGCGCAGGTAGCGGTACTTGTGCTGGGCCAGGTACGTGCCGAGGCTGTAGATGTCGTTCGCCATCGCGTAATAGACCGAGCCGTCGGTCTTCATCGAGCGCGCAACCTCGGCGAGGAAACGTTCGCGCGGGAGCTCGGCGAAGTGGCCCATGAACAGGATATTGAAGCCCGCCGGCAATTCGCTGTCCGTCAGCTTGAACGGCCGGTACTTGGGCAGCACGGCGAGCACGGCCAGCAGCAGCGCGAGCAGGGTGAAGGCGTCGAGCGTCAGCACCGAGTAGCGCAGGTCGGGATCGCCGAACTTGCCCAGGCTCAGGGTCAGCACGATCGAGGAAACCGTGATGACGATGCTCGCCTTGGTGTCGGCCATCACGCTCAGCGACACGTGGTGCTGCTGCGTCGTGCGCAGCAGCGCATCGCCGGTATTGCGTTCGGGTATGTCGGCGAACAGTTCCCTGCCGCGTTGCCTAGGCGAATCGGCCATGTCGGTTTTCCGTCCCCCGTGATACCTGCAACAATCGCCGGATGATAGGAACGAAGCCGCGCCTTGGCAATTTCCGCAGGCATTGGCGCCGCGCGCGCGCACTGACCGCCGCACTCGCCGCAGTGCTCGTCGCCTCCTGCGCGCAGATCTGGTACGCGACCGTCGGCAGCGCGGACAGCGCGCACAACCTCGCCGTCGAGCACGGCGTCGTCTTCGACGCCGCGCACGGACTGAGGCTCGACGTCTATGCGCCGCACGCCGCCGCGCGCGCGCCCGTGATCGTGTTCTTCTACGGCGGCAGCTGGGAGGAAGGCCGGCGCCGCTGGTACCGCTACGTCGGTGAAGCGCTCGCCAGCCAGGGCCTCGTCGCCGTGATTCCGGACTATCGCAAATTTCCCGACGTGCGTTTTCCCGCCTTCCTGTCCGACGCCGCCGCCGCCGTGAAATGGACGTTCGCGCACGCCGCGGAACTGGGCGGCGACCCGCGGCGCATCTTCGTCATGGGCCACTCCGCCGGCGGCCATATCGCCGCCCTGCTCGCCTGCGACAAGCGCTATCTCGCCGAGGTCGGCCTCGCTCCGCGCGACCTTGCAGGCATGATCGGCCTTGCCGGCGCCTACGCGTTCCTGCCCTACCAGGACGACGAGGCGGAGATCTTCGGCGACGACGCCGCAGGCCGCTACGACTCGCAGCCGATCAATTTCGTCGACGGCGACGAGCCGCCGATGCTGCTCCTGCAGGGCCTCGACGACGACGAAGTGACTCCGAACAACGCCGAAGCCATGGCCGAACGCGCACATGCGATGAACGGGACCGCCACGCTGAAGCTTTATCCCGACACCGACCACGGCGACCTGTTGATCGCACTAGCGCACGGGCGGCAGGGGCGGCCGCCGGTCATGAACGATCTGTTGGAATTTGTCGGGCGGCCGACCGACGGGAGGGATGCGGCACCGGCGCGTTGATCTCTTGCGCCGGTGCGCTCATGGGTGGCCGCGCGCGGTCTGCCCTCCTTCGTTGCCGGCGGATGGGGCGGTTCGGCGCCGGGTCTGGTTCGGGTGTTTTTGCCCGTTATTCGCGAGCTCTTGGCGGGACTGCGTAGACATGGATGCCGAAGCGAGCATTCGCGCAGCGAATGGCCTGAAAGGTGTGCGGCGCGAT
>CBJLOV010000113.1:0-14443 GCA_966424745.1 uncultured bacterium | reverse complement strand
GATGCGAGCGGAAAACGAACGGATGCGGTCAGAGCAAAATCAAAAGCAAAGTCGCCGGATTCCCGCCAAAAGCACGCGGGAATGACGAGCGAAAAAAGCGAGATCAGACCGAAGGCAGCCGCGTCGGCGCCGTAGGCGGTGCGGAAGGCGCCGACCCCGACAGCTTGCGCCAAACGCGCGCCAAATAGCGAAACAGCTTCGGCAACAACCAGATCGCCAGCGCGAGAAACAGCGCGAGCAGGACGAGAAACACGGCCGGATGGGCGAACACGAGCCAGAGGCCGCCAAGCAGCAGTCCGTCTTCGCCGGCGCTCGCGGTCCAGTTCGTAAACGGTTCGGGCGAAGTGTTGATCGCCGCGCGCATGCCGGCCTTGGCCAGATGCGTACCCCCGGCGATCGCACCGCCGAGGATGCCTGCGGCCATCTGCAGCGCCGGCCCCTGATCGCCCATCGCGCCCCAGGCCAGCATCGCGCCAAGCGGAATGCGGATGAAGGTGTGGATCGAATCCCAGATCGAATCGAAACCGGGCACTTTGTCGGCGAGGAATTCGGCGACGAGCATGATGCCCGAGGCACCGAGCACCCAGTTGTGCTCCAGGAGAACGAGGTCGTTCGGCAAGTGGACGTATCCGAGCCGCCCGAGCAGGCCGACGATGAAGATCGCGGCATAGAGCCGGATGCCGCTGGCCCAGGCGAGGCCGCCTGCCAACGCGATTTGCTGCAGATGTTCCATGATCGCCTCCGCGCTTCACGACATCGATCGCCGCATTGTAGTGCGAGCCCGTGAATGCGCGATGATGGAAACCACCGCCGCGCCGCAGGTCGCCCAAATGCCGCCGCTGCATCCGCCGGTTGTCGCGCCGGCCGGGGTCTTGTGGCAGCATGGTTCGACAGGAGGGAAAATCCCATGCGCTGGATTTTGCTCGTTGCCACGATCGTCGGCTTTGCTGTCGCGTTCACCACTACGTCGCCGTCCCTGATGGGTATCGGTTTGATCCTGGGTGTCGGCGGGCTGCTGAGTTTCGCTTTTGCGCTGGCCGCCGCGCGGATCGCGCAGAACGCGCAACCGGAAACCACGATGATCGTCGATCCTGAAATCACCGCGTTGCGCGCGAAGGCGAATCTCAGCAAGGCGACCGCCGCCGCCGCGGCGCAAAAGCTGGCGATCACGGCGGAGCGGAACACGCAGACGAGCCGAAACGAAACGCCCTGATTCTTCCGCGCACGCTTTGACAACCCGATCACGAAGCGCAAAATAACCCGGCGGTCAACCGACCGTCATAAGGGAGCGCGGCATGGAATTCATCACGTATCTGATTGTGGGTGCAATCGCCGGCTGGCTGGCCGGTGTGGTCGTGAAAGGAGGCGGATTTGGTCTGATCGGAGACATCATCGTCGGTGTCGTCGGCGGTCTGATCGCCGGATGGCTGTCTGCGCACGTTTTGAACTTCTCGGTCGGCGGCGGCATCATCGGCCAGATCATCACCTCGGCGATCGGCGCAATCATTTTGCTGTTGATCATTCGTTTGGTGAAAAGGGCGTAGCAGTCCTTTCCATCCCGGTGAAAAAGAAAGGCCGGAGGTTCACTCCGGCCTTTTCTTTTGGAGAGCGCCTCAGGTCGGCGAAAGATCGAATCGAATCACTTCGTGATGTCCGTGTCTTTGGTTTCATGCAGGAACAGCGCGCCGATCACGAAGGTCATGCCGGCGATGATGACCGGATACCACAAGCCCGAATAGATATTGCCGGTCGCCGCCACGATCGCGAACGAGATGAACGGCAGGAAGCCGCCGAACCAGCCGTTGCCGATGTGATAGGGCAGGCTCATCGACGTATAGCGGATGTGGGTCGGGAACATCTCGACGAGCCACGCGGCGATCGGCCCGTAGACCATCGTCACGAGAAGGACGAGATAGGTCAGCAACAGAACCGTGACCGGCGCATTGATGCCCGCGGGATCGGCCTTGTCCGGATAACCGGCCGCTTTGAGCGCGTCGAACACCTGCTTGCTGAACGCCGCCGACTGATCGGTGAAGGCCTTCTTGTCGAGCGCATCGCCTTCGAAGCTCGGAATCGTCGTGCCGCCGATGGCGACGCTTGCCACGCTGCCGGCCGGCGCCGCCACGTTCGCGTACGGCACGCCTCTCTTCGCCAGCACCGCCTTGATGACGTCGCAGGACTGCTTGAACGTCGCCTTGCCGACCGGATCGAACTGCGTCGCACAGCGGCTCGGATCTGCACTGACGATGACGGGCGACTTGGCCGCGGCGGCCTCGAGCGCAGGATTCACCGCGTGGGTCAGCGCCTTGAACACGGGGAAATAGGTCAGCACGGCGAGCAGGCATCCGGCCAGCACGATCGGCTTGCGGCCGATCCTGTCCGACAGCCAGCCGAACAGGACGAATCCGCCGGTCGCCAGCGCCAGTGCGATCGCGATGTAGATATCGGCGGAGTTCGGATCGAGGTTGAGCGTCTTCTGCAGGAAGAACAGCGAATAGAACTGACCGCCGTACCAGACCACGGCCTGACCCGCCGTCGCTCCGAGCAGGGCGAGCAGGACGATCTTGCCGTTCGCCGTAAAGAAACTTTCGGTGATGGGCGCTTTCGAGGTGCGGCCTTCTTCCTTGATCTGCTGGAACAGCGGCGACTCGTTGAGCTGCATGCGAATCCACACCGACACGATCAGCAGGAAGAACGAAACCAGGAACGGAATGCGCCAGCCCCAGGTTTCATAGGCATCCTTGCCGATCGAATTGCGGCACAGCCAAATCACGATCAGAGAGAGGAACAGACCCAGGGTCGCCGTCGTCTGGATGAAACTGGTGTAGAGACCGCGCCGGCCGTGCGGCGCGTGTTCGGCCACATAGGTCGCCGCGCCGCCGTATTCGCCGCCGAGCGCCAGACCCTGCAGCAGGCGCAGGGAGATCAGGATCACCGGCGCGGCAATGCCGATCGAGGCGTACGAGGGCAATACGCCGACGAGAAACGTCGACGCGCCCATGATCACGATCGTGATGAGGAACGTGTATTTTCGTCCGATCAAGTCGCCGAGCCGGCCGAACACGAGCGCGCCGAGCGGGCGCACGGCAAAACCTGCGGCGAACGCGAGCAAAGCGAACAGATACTGCGTCGTATCGTTGAGTCCGCCGAAGAATTGTTTGCCGATGACGGCGGCCAACGAACCGTACAGATAGAAGTCGTACCACTCGAAGACCGTGCCGAGGCTGGACGCTCCGATCACTCGCACATGTTCGCCGGTAAGCGGCGCCGTGGCGCCTCGCATCGTTGTAGCCATGAACCCTTCTCCCCGATTGACTGAATACCGCACCGAAAACAACATCGCGGCGTTGTGCCGCGGGCGTAGAATCACGGGTCGCAGTATTGCGCCGGTCGGAAGACACAGTCAGTTGGACTAAGGTCCGATGCCGGCGCCTGCGAAAAGCGGCAAAGTTGCCATTCCATGCAAAGCAACATGAAAAGGGTAGAGTCATGTCGAAGATTTATCCGGTGCCCGCAGACGTCGCGGCCGAAGCGCGGGTTTCCACCGCGGACTATGAAAAGCTCTACGCCGAATCGGTGAAGGATCCCGAAGGTTTCTGGGGCCGCGTCGGCAAACGGCTGGACTGGATCACTCCGTACACCAAGGTCAAGGACGTGTCTTACGATGCGAAAGACCTGCACATCCGTTGGTACTACGACGGCAAGCTGAATCTTTCCGCGAACTGCCTCGACCGGCATCTCGCCCGGCGCGGCGACAAGACCGCGATTCTCTGGGAAGGCGACGATCCCGCCGAGTCCAAGCGCGTCAGCTACCGCGAACTGCACGAGCAGGTCTGCCGCGCGGCGAACCTGCTCAAGAATCTCGGGGTGAAGAAAGGCGACCGCGTCACGATCTATCTGCCGATGATTCCGGAAGCCGCGGTCGCGATGCTCGCCTGCGCACGCATCGGCGCGATTCATTCGGTGGTGTTCGGCGGCTTCTCGCCCGACTCGCTCGCCGGCCGCATCGCCGACTGTGCGTCGAAGCTCATCATCACCGCCGACGAAGGCCTGCGCGGTGGCAAGAAAGTGCCGCTCAAGATCAACGTCGACGAGGCGCTGAAGCGTCCGGGCACGAACAGCGTGGAAACCGTGCTCGTGGTCAAGCGCACCGGCTCGCCGGTCAACATGCAGGCGCCGCGCGACCGCTGGTGGGAGGCTCTGCTCGCCGAGCAGAGCACCGAATGCGCGGCGGAGCCGGTCGACGCGGAAGACCCGTTGTTCATCCTCTATACCTCGGGCTCGACCGGCAAGCCCAAAGGCGTGCTGCACACGACCGGCGGCTACGGTGTGTTCGCAAGCTATACCCACGAAAGCGTGTTCGATCTGCGCGAGGACGACGTCTACTGGTGCACTGCCGACGTCGGCTGGGTGACCGGGCACAGCTACATCGTCTACGGTCCGCTTGCCAACGGTGCGACTTCGCTCATGTTCGAAGGCGTGCCGAACTATCCCGATGTCTCGCGCTTCTGGCAGGTCATCGACAAACACCAGGTCACGCTGTTCTACACCGCGCCGACCGCGATCCGCGCGCTGATGCGCGAGGGCGAAGCGCCGGTCAGGAAAACCAAGCGCACTTCGCTGCGCCTGTTGGGTTCGGTCGGCGAACCGATCAATCCCGAGGCCTGGGAGTGGTATTACCACGTCGTCGGCGACGGCCGCTGTCCGATCGTCGACACTTGGTGGCAGACCGAGACCGGCGGCATCCTGATCACACCGCTGCCGGGCGCGATCGCGACCAAGCCGGGCTCGGCGACCAAGCCGTTCTTCGGCGTGAAGCCGGCTCTGGTCGATGCCAACGGCGGTGTCCTCGATGGCGAGGCCGAAGGCAACCTGATCCTCACCGATTCCTGGCCGGGCCAGATGCGCACGGTCTACGGCGATCACGAGCGTTTCATCGAAACGTATTTCAAAACCTATCCCGGCAATTACTTCACCGGTGACGGCGCCCGCCGCGATGCCGACGGCTACTACTGGATCACCGGGCGCGTCGACGACGTGATCAACGTTTCCGGCCACCGCATCGGCACCGCCGAGGTCGAAAGCGCCCTCGTCGGCCACCATGCCGTTGCCGAGGCCGCCGTGGTCGGCTGCCCGCATGACATCAAGGGGCAAGGCATCTACGCCTACGTCACGCTCAAGACCGGCATCGAGGGCACCGACGGGTTGCGCAAGGAACTGGTCGCGCACGTGCGCAAGGAAATTGGCCCGATCGCCACGCCCGATCATTTGCAGTGGGCACCGGGCCTGCCGAAAACGCGCTCGGGCAAGATCATGCGCCGCATCCTGCGCAAGATCGCCGAGAACGCGCCCGACCAGCTTGGCGACATTTCCACGCTGGCCGACCCGTCGGTGGTGAAGAATCTCGTCGACACGCGCCTGATTCGCTGAAGCTTGACGAAGGCATGCGCATGGCCAAGCATGGGCCATGCGCATGCTGACCGCCGCCGACTTCGTCGCCGCCTCGCCGCCAGTCGAACTCGACGACGACGAAATCCATCTATGGTTCTTCCCGCGGTGGCGCACCGGGGAACGCACGAAGGCGGACGCCATGCGCTGCCTGCGCACCTTGCTGGGCGTTTATCTCGCAACCGACGCCGACCGTCTGCGCATCGAACGCAATGCGGCAGGCAAACCTTATCTCGCCGATGCGCTCCTGCAGTTCAATATTTCGCACAGCGGCGATGCGTTGCTGATCGGCCTGAGCCGCGCACAACCGCTCGGCGTCGACATCGAGGGAGGGGCGCGTCCGCGTCCGTATCTCGAGATCGCACGGCGCTATTTCACCGACCACGAAGCCGCGGCACTCGCCGCCCTCGGCACCGATCGGCTCGTTCCCGGCTTCCTCGGCCTGTGGAGCGCGAAAGAGGCGGTGCTCAAGGCAATCGGCCGCGGCATCGCGTTCGGCCTCGACCGCGTCGGTTTCGCCCTTGACGCCGGCGGAGACGTGCGCGAGCTTGCACACGTCGCCGCGGAGGCGGGCGCTCCCGCAGACTGGCGAGTCGTGCGGCTGACGCCTCAGACCGGCATGACCGGCGCACTGGCATGGCGCGGTCCGCCGCATAGGGTGCGCGCTTTTTCTGCAGCCGGCCGGAGCGAATCTGCAACGATTTGCGCTGTTTCCACGTCCTGATGGCAATGAATCGCAGCGCCGACGCCGACATGAGCGGCCTGGACAGGCTTTCGGGATTCGCGCAGATCGTCGACGCGAGCGTGCTCGCGCGGGCGCAGCGCGGCGATATGCAGGCGTTCGCGACGCTGTATTCCTGCTTCGGCCAATCCTGTTACGGCTTGGCATTGCGATTGACCAGCAGCACGGCGCAGGCGGAAGACCTGGTGCAGGAGGTATTTTTGAAACTGATCGAAACCATACGCAGCTATCGCGGCGAGGCGCCCTTCGGCGCGTGGCTCAAGCGCATGACCGCGAACGCGGCAATCGATCAGCTGCGTAGGAACAAGCGTTTCGCCGACGTCGATCCCGAAGCGATGTTCGCCGCGTTCGAGACCAACGAAAGCGGCCCGGCCCAGCGGCTCGATGCGCTATCGCTGCTGCAGAAACTGCCGCCGCGCGCGCGCGCGATCCTGGTCCTGCACGAACTCGAAGGCTACACGCACACGGAGATCGCAAAGTTGTTCGGGCAGAGCGAGAGCTATTCCAAGTCGATCCTGTCACGCGGGCTGCAGCGTCTGCACGCCGTCGCAGCGCCGTCGAAGGACTGAATCATGAACCCCACCGATTCCGACATCTCGGCAACACCGGCAATCCTGCATGCGATCGCCGACATGCAACTCCAGCCGCCCGGCGATCTTTGGGCACGCATCCAGGCCGCACACGCAACGCGGGTGCGTCGCCGCCGTCTGCATCGACTCGCGGCGGGCGGCATCCTCGGCGCCGCGTTGATCGGCGCGGTCGCGCTTGGCGGCCTGCGTTCGCCGTCGATTTCGCCGAACCATGCGGCGGACATCGACTGGCAGGCCCGCGCACAGGCGCTCGAATTGCAGCTGCAGGAACTCGAACACGTCCGCGGCGTACCGGTCGCGGACGTCGCCGCGCACGATGCGGATCCCGCCACCGCCGAGCTGGCCGACGTCGACCGGCGCCTGCAGACGGCTTATGAACACGGACGGTACGGCAAAGAACTCGTCCCATTGTGGAAGCGACGCAGCGAACTGCTCGATGCGCTGATCGTCGCACGCAAGGAAGGACTGACCTTGACCAGCATTTGAGAGGTACACGTCATGTCACGCACACTCGGTTTGACCGTTCTGCTGGGCACTGCCGCCTTCGGCGCCTTCGCCGCCGAGACGACCGCGACCACCACCACTCTCGACACGGTCAACAGCAGCGGCGCCTCGCCTGCCGTCGCTCAGCGTGTGCGCGAGGAAATGCATCAGGTGCTGATGCGTATGGCGGCCACCGGCGCGCTCGGCGCGCATCCGGAACAGGTGGAACTTGATATCGACGAACCGGCCCAGCGCTCGGTCAATCTCGGTCTGCTCGTCGACGCGACCAGCGCGGCGAACGCGCGCGACGGCCTGCGCGTGCTCGGCGTGACGCCCGGCAGCACGGCCGAACAGCTCGGCGTGCGTCCCGGTGATGCGATCGTCGCGGTCAACGGCCGCTCCCTGCGCGAACTCGGCGCAGACGACAACGGCCGCGCCCTGGCGGCATCGACGCTGAAATCCAGCATCGACGCGTTGCCGGCCGATACCACTGTGCAGCTCGATGTCCGCCGCAGCGGCGCCCAACTTGCCTTGAGCGGCCCGCTGCAGAGCGTGCAGCTTCCGGCGCTGAGGGTCATGCTCGGCGCCGCCGCGACGGCGGCGGTCGATCCGCAGAACACGCCGGCGACCGGTTGCGGCCGTATCAGTCTGGTCGACCTGGCGCCTCGCCAGCAGAAGCTCTACGGCGCAACGATCCTGCTCGTCGACGGCAAGACTCCGGGTCCGAGCGGCGTGAGGAACTACCGCGTCGATGCAGGCACTCACGAGTTGCTCGTCGCCGAGCGCATTCCGACCAAGGTCATGGGCGTGGGCGAGTTCGCTTCGCTGCGCAAGAACAACCCAAAGCCTCTGACGATCACCGTCAAGCCGAATACGACGGTGATGATCGCCGCACATTTCAACGAAGAACGTGCCGGCGACATCAACAACGGCGGTTATTGGAACCCTGTCGCCTGGAAGGAAGTCTCCGAAACCTGTCCCTGAGCTGACGCGATCGGGCGTCGTTGTGGCGCGAAGCGAACTTTTGTAGGGGCGGAGTGTCTCAATAAGTACTCCCCCACAGGGTCTCCTCCACAAGGACGTGGTTTCTTTGATCGTTACATCTCCTTTCGGTTACGACCCATGCGCTATTCTTGGCGCATGGGTTTTCTCTGCGCACATCCGTCGTGGGCAGGCGTGTTGTGTGCGGCTCTGCTGTTGTCGTCGATGCCCGCATGGGCGGCGCGCAAGACCGCCGAGCCGCCGCCTCTGCTTTCCGCATCGTTCCGCGACACGATCGAGCGCGGCATCGCGGGCGGTGCCTATCGAAGTCTCGCGGTCGGCCTGATCGAAGGCGACCGCCGTGCTGCGTATTACTTCGGGCACCGCGATGGATCCACGTCCAAAGCGCCCGACGAGGACAGCCTGTTCGAAGCCGGAACGGTCAGCGAAGTATTCACCGGCTTGTTGCTGGCGCAGGCGGCCGTCGACGGCAAGCTGCGGCTTCTCGATCCAATCGAGAAATTTCTGCCGGAACGATTTCCGTTCGCGGACCCGAACACCGGGAAGATCACCCTGGAGCAACTCGCCACGCAACGATCGGGTCTGCCGACGCAGCCTGCGAATCTGTTTCCTTCCAATCTCGACGATCCGTATGCCGATTACGCCAGCGAGGATTTGCTCGCCCTGCTTGCATTCCGGCGAATGCCTGCCGATGCGGACGCAAACGGGTACGTCTATTCTGTGCTGAATTTCGGCTTGCTCGGCCAACTGCTCAGCCGCATCTATCAGATTCCCTATGCCGACCTGATCGCGAGCAAGATTGCAGCGCCGCTTGGTCTCCAACGAGTCTCTTTCACCGACGATCCTGGACTGCTGCCGGGCCATACGCGCGGGGAGGCGACGGCGCACTGGCACTTCGGCGCCCTTGGCGGCGCAGCGGGACTTCGTGTGGGCCTGCCCGACCTGCTCGTCTTCTTGCAGCGCAATCTGACCCCGGGCGACAGCCCGCTTCGATCGGCGCTGCTGTTGGCGCGTCAGCCCCGCGCCGCCGGGTCCGTCGATCAGGTCGGCCTCGGCTGGAACGTGCGCGAAAAAGTTGCCGGCGAGCCGACCTGGCCGCTGGTCTGGCGTGCCAGCCGCACGGGAGGTTTTGCGAGCTTCATCGGCTTTCGCACCGACCAGCAGAAGGCGATCGTGCTGCTCGGCAATTCGTCCGAAGACGTCGCCTCTCTGGGCATGGCCTGGCTCAGCGGAGAACAGCCGCCGCCGCCTCCGCGCGCATCGACCCTCGGCCAAACCAATCGACTCGACGAGTATCCCGGGCTGTATCGAATCGCGGCCGGAAATGAAGCGGTCGTGCGCGTCACCGGCGATACGCTGAGTCTGCAATTGCCCGGTGAACTGCCGCGACGGCTGCACGGCGCCGACAAGGATGTCTTTACCGCAGACAGCGAGGCAGTCGGGGTGACCTTCATACGCAACATCGACGAAATCAGCGGCCTCGTACTGCGCGCCGGCGGCAGCAACATCAGTGCCACCCGCCTGAGCGAGCGGGCGCCTCGGCTCAAGCGGATTCCGATCGAAAGCGGCGGCGCGGCCGATGCCGAACTGCGCGGCGATTATCGCCTCGACGACGGCACCTGGGTCCGCATCGCATCGCTCGCGCAGGGACTGACCCTGCAGTGGACGTTGGGCGGGCGACGCAGTATTTTCGCCTACGCGCCCGACCGCTATGTCGATGTCGAAGGCACCGTCGATCTGCAGATCGAACGCGACAAGAGCGGCCGCGTTGCCGGCATTGGTTTCGATCTCGCCGGCGTGCGGCGCGAAGCGCTGCCGGTGCGCCGCAATTCTCCCTGAGAAAGCATCTCATGACCCGACTCAGCGTCAACGTCAACAAGATCGCCGTGCTGCGCAATTCGCGCGGCGGCAACGATCCCGATGTTTGCGCCGCTGCGGCGGCCTGCATCGCCGCGGGCGCCGCCGGCATCACCGTACATCCGCGCCCGGACCAACGCCACATCCGGCCGGACGACGTGCGTGCGCTGAAGGCGGTCGTCGGCGATCGCGTCGAGTACAACATCGAAGGCAATGGTTTTGCCGGCGCGCGTGCCGGCTACCCGGGATTGCTCGCACTCGTGGAGGAAACGCGGCCGACGCAGTGCACGCTCGTGCCGGACAGCGATGCGCAGCTCACTTCCGATCACGGCTTCGACCTGCGCGTCGATGCAGCGCGGCTCAAACCGTTGATCGCGGAGCTGAAGCGGTTCGGCACGCGGGTCAGCCTTTTCGTCGACATGGGCGTCACCGACGTCGAACGCGCGGCCGACGTCGGTGCAGATTGCGTGGAGATTTACACCGGCCCGTACGCGCAAGCGTTCGCGAAAGGCGACTACGCGCGCGAACTGGGGCAATGCGCCGTGTGCGCGGAACGCGCGCGCGCCGCGGGACTCGGCGTCAACGCCGGGCACGATTTGAACCAGGCCAATCTCGGCGCGCTCAAGGCGGCAATTCCGCAGCTCGCCGAGGTGTCGATCGGCCACGCCTTGATCGGTGAGGCGTTGTATGCCGGACTGGATGCGACAGTCAAAGCCTATCTGCGCATTCTGTCCGGATGAATATCGCTACTCCGCCGATTCGATACCGATCTTGTGCAGATTCGCATTCTTCGCCGCGGCGAGCGCCGTGGCGACGTCTTCATAGCGTGCGCGTGCTTCCGGCCGCAGGGTCAGCGGGGGCGGATCGTCCTGCGATGCCAAGGCGGCGAGATTGCGCTCGAGTTCGCCGCGATTGATCGCCACGCCGTTCCAGTAGAGCTCTCCCGTTCGCTTTATCGACAACTTCACCGGATCCGACGCAGTCGGACAGTCCTTCGAACAATGCGAAAAATCGAGCCCGAGTTTGTGCGTCAGCAACGGGGCCGCGATCATGAAGATGACCAGCAGCACGAGCATGACATCGACGAGCGGTGTCACATTGATCTGCGCGAATGAGTCGGGTTCCCGATCGAGCGTAAAAGCGGCCATGGCGATCTCCCTGGAGCACGATGCGTGCGTCACCAGAGTACGGTGCCATGGCGCGAACGCAACGCGGCTTCCCGAGATTCATGATTTTCGCTAGCGCAAAAGAAAACGCCGCATTGCTGCGGCGTCGTTCTTTTGCTTGATGATGGACGGCTCGCTTATTGGCCCGTGCCACGCGGGGGCTGGAAGCCGATCTTGGTCATGCCGGCATTCTTCGCGTCGGCCATCACCGTGGCGACGAGCTGGTATTTCGCCGTCTTGTCTGCCTGGATCTGCAATTCCGGCTGCGGATTCTTCTTCGACGTGACCGTGAGCATCTGCTGCAGCTGATCTTCCGACACGAGCTGGTCGTTCCAGTAGAACTGCCCGCTTGAGCGCACCGACAAAGTGATCGGCTCGGGCGGATTTTCGACCTGCGGCGGCGGGTTATTGGTCGGCTGCGGCAGATCGATCTTGATGCGATGGGTCAACATCGGCGCCGTGATCATGAAGATGATCAGGAGCACGAGCATGACGTCGACGAGCGGCGTCACGTTGATATCCGACATCGCTCCGCCGCCACTACTACCTGCACTGAATGCCATGATGCTCTATCTCGTCAAACTGGTGTGTTACTCGCCGTGCTGCGGCGTCGTAATGAAGCCGACCTTGACCATGCCCGCGTTCTTCGCCTTCGTCATCACGTTGGCGACGATCTGGTACTCGGTATCCTTGTCCGCGCGGATCTGAATTTCCGGCTGCATGGCCTGCGGTGCGACGACGCGCAACTGGGCTTCCAGTCCCGCTTCGGTCACCTGCTCGTCGTTCCAGTAGATCGTACCGTCCTGACGTACGGCAACCGTCACCGGCGGCACGGGCGGCGTATCGGTCGGCGGCGCAATAAGGGTACCTTGCGGCAACTCGACCTTGATCTTCGGCTGAGCCAGCTGGGTGGTGATCATGAAGATGATCAACAGCACCAACATCACGTCCACGAGCGGCGTGACGTTGATCTCCGCCATGATGCCGCCGCTGCTACCACCCGCACTCATCGCCATGACTTACTTTCCTTCGGAGCGCGAACCGCTGACAAAGAAGTCGTGCAGATCGTGGGCGAACTCGTCGAACTTGCCGAGCGTCACGCGGTTGGCACGGTTGAACACGTTGTAGGCAAGCACCGCCGGAATCGCGACGCCCAGACCGATCGTGGTCATGATCAGCGCTTCGCCGACCGGACCCGCGACGGCGTCCATCGAGGCGTTG
Source organism: uncultured bacterium (assembly GCA_966424745.1). Taxonomy (GTDB): domain Bacteria; phylum Pseudomonadota; class Gammaproteobacteria; order Xanthomonadales; family Rhodanobacteraceae; genus Rudaea. The sequence continues at coordinate 1,934 of CBJLOV010000113.1, read as the reverse complement.
CCGCTGGCGCCGATCTTGAGGAGCGCGTGGTAGATGCCCCACACGGTACCGAGCAGACCGACGAACGGCGCGGTCGAACCGGTCGTGGCGAGCCAGGTCAAACCCGTTTCGAGACGGCCGCTTTCACGCGCAACGCCCTGACGCAGCGCGCGGTCGACGTACTCGGAACGGTTGAGCGTTTCGGCCAGACGGCTGCCCTGGGCAGAGCTGTGCTGTTCCGCGGCGGCAGTGACGTCGAGCGCGATCTTCGAGAACGGCTCCCAGCCGGGCTGTTCTTCGAGGTGACGCTTGGCATCGCTGAGCGACTTGGTTTCAAAGAACTGCTCGCGCACGGAATCTCCGCGGCGGCGGATGTTCAACATGCGCCAGGCATTGACGATGATGAAGAACACCGAGCCGAGCGACATGATCACCAGCGTGATGAACACAACCAGACCTAAGGTGTCGAAGTTGTGCAGCAGATGTTCGAAACCCATCTGCGTGAGAGCGGCGGCATTGCCTTGTCCGGCAACCGGAGCGGAAGCTGCTTCTTGTAACATAACCTTACCCTTAAGTTTGTGGTCCTGAAATTCCGCCGGAATCGCCGGCTAACGTCATATCAAATCAATTAGTCTGCCAAGGTGAAGTCGACCGGAATCAGCGCATAGCCTTCGTACGGTACACCACCCTTGCTTCCCGGATTAAACATCCAAGTCTTCGCCGCCGCAATCGCAGCCTGATCGAGCTCGCGATAGCCGGATGATTTCTCCACCGTGATCTCCTTCGGCGAACCGTCGGTGGCGATCAACACCTTCAAGAGAACCTTGCCGGTGTGATGTTCGCGCACGGCCTGCGGCGGGTACTTCGGCGGACGCATCTTGCGATAGCTGATGTTCTCGCTCGGCGCGATGTCGACCGGAGCCGCGGGCGGAGCCGGCGGAGCGGGCGGCGGAGCGGGCGTGGACATCGGCGTCGGCGTTTCCGTGACGACCGGCGGCGGAGCCGGCGGCGGCGGTGTCGGCGGCGGCTTGATCTTTTCGACGATCTTCGGCGGCGGCTTCTTCGGCGGTTCCGGCGGCGGCGGGGGTGGTGGTGGCGGCGGCGGCGGCGGTTCGATGAACTCTACCGTCACGACATTTTCTTTAGCGCGCTCCTTGGCCGTCGGCGGCTGCACGGGAGCGAGCAACATGATGAAGAGAAATCCGTGCAGGGCAATCGCACCTGCCCAGGCGATAGTGCGTCGCCAATTGAAACTCGTGTTGTCCGTCTCTGCTGATGACATCAGTGCCAACCAATTACGTAGGGAGCATTATCCCGGGCGACGACGAAAACCGCCGTAGCCAACCCCAAAACAAGATCATGCGAGTCGCTTTGCAAGTTACAACAGCGCGGGCGGTGCATACAAGCACTTTCACCGCTTCATCCAAGTTACATTTTGCCCCTGGCGCTGCAACCGCTCGCGGTCTTGCAGCATGCCAATTTCCTCATGGTCATGCAAGCCGCGGCGCGTCATGCGCCGCGGTTCGCGCAAAAAAGTATACTCAGGGCGTTTGCTGCTGCTGCGCCGTGCTCGCGATCCGCGGCGACCGGCTCAGTTCTTCTTCTTCGGCTGCGTCCCCATCTTGACGTGGCCGCCGACATTGAGGCGCTGCTCCGCCGACTTCTGCGACTCCGGATAACCTTTGGCTTTCGTCCATGCCTCGCGCGCGTGCGCAACGTCGTCGATCTGGTTGTAGGCATCGCCGAGCATCAGATAAGCCTTGCCGGTTTCCTTGAGGCCGCCCTTCGTGATCGCCTGCTGGAGCACGTCGGTCGCTTCCTTGGCACGGTCGTTGTTGAGCAGCAGACTGCCGCGGTAGTAATCGACCTCACCCGTCTTGGCCAACGGCGAAGCTTTCGCGAAAGCGTCGATCGCCTTTGCGTCTCCGTCCTTCTCCTTCGAATAACCGGCACCG
>CBJLOV010000112.1:0-14447 GCA_966424745.1 uncultured bacterium | reverse complement strand
GAACCCGCGTATACGTTGCAGACCTTCTTCGCCGGGCAGCCCATGTTGATGTCGACGATCTGCGCGCCGTGATCGACGTTGTAGCGCGCCGCGTCGGCGAGCATGGCCGGATCGTAGCCGGCGATCTGTACGCTGACCGGATCGGGCTCGCCGGCATGGTCCATGCGCTTGAGCGACTTGCGCGTGGCCCACAGGCGCGGATCACTGGTCGTCATCTCGGACACGGCCAAGCCCGCGCCGAGCTTCTTGCAAAGCTGGCGGAACGGTTTGTCGGTGACGCCCGCCATCGGCGCAAGCGCGACAGGCGGGTCGATGCGGTACGGGCCGATCTGCATGGAACCAATCTCAAAACTACTGCGCTCGGCATCTCGCGTGCCGGCGGTGCTCGAAATCCTCACGCACTGAAGTACGCTCCGGTTTCCGCGCTCCGGCGACCCGCGACCTGTCTTCCCTCGCTACGTTTTGAGACAGGTTCCGAGCATTCGCATTGTACAAGCTCAATGCGCGGCCTGTACCTTGGCCAGGTCCGCCGGCTCGTGCTTGTGCTTGAACAGCAGGGCGAAGGCGACGCCGGTGATCAGCGCGTACAGCGCGAACGTGGTCCAGATGCCCGGCCAGTTCTTGCAGATCGCGGCCGCCTCGCTGCAGGCATGGTCGGTGAAGAAGCGGTCGATGACGTAGCCCGAGATCGTGCTGCCGAGCACGGCGCCGATGCCGTTGGTCATCAGCATGAACAGGCCCTGCGCGCTGGCGCGGATCTTCTCGTCGCTCTGGCCCTCGACGAACAGCGAGCCGGAGATGTTGAAGAAATCGAAGGCGAGGCCGTAGACGATGCACGACAGCACCACCATCCACAGACCCGAACCCGGGTCGCCGTAGGCGAACAGGCCGAAACGCAGCGTCCAAGCGATCATGCTCAGCAGCATCACGGTCTTGATGCCGAAGCGCTTGAGGAAGAACGGGAGCAGCAGGATGCAGAGCGTTTCCGAGATCTGCGAAATCGACATGATGAACTCGGGGTAGCGTACGGCGAAATCGTTCTTGTACGCGTCGAGCTTGGCGAAATCGTGCAGGAAGGTATCGCCGTAGGCATTGGTCAATTGCAGCGCCGCACCGAGCAGCATGGCGAAGATGAAGAAGATCGCAAGCTTCGGATTCTTGAACAGGGCGAATGCGCGCAGGCCGAACGTGTCGACGAGGAGTGCGAACCGGTTCGAGCGGCCGAAGGCGTCCAGCGCCGGCACGCCGAGCTGCTGCGGATCGCCGAGCGCCTGGTCGAACGGCCGGCCGAGCTTGGGCGGACACGGCGGCAGGGTGAACGCGTACAAGCCGAGGAGGCCCGCGGCGGCGGCGGCGACGTAGAACTGGCCCGGCGAGGTGCCCAGGTGCAGCAGCGCGATCACCCACAGTGCGACCACGAAACCCACCGTTCCCCAGACGCGGATCGGCGGGTAGACCAGGACGATGTCCTCGCCGCGCTGCTTCAAAGCGTTGTACGACACCGCGATCGCCAGCGCGATCGTCGGCATGTAGCACATCATCGTCAGCAGGATGACCCAGAAGAACGTGCCCGGGTCCTGCACCGTCGGCAGCACCAGCAGCAACGCACCGCCGGCCAGATGCAGGATGCCGTAGAGGCGCTCGGCGTTGATCCAGCGGTCGGCGAGGATGCCGGCGATCGTCGGCATGAACAGCGAGGCGATGCCCATCGTCGAGAAAATCGCACCGAACTGGGTGCCGGACCAATGCTTGTTCTGGAACCAATAGGCGCCGATGGAAATCAGCCAGGACCCCCAGACGAAGAATTGGAGGAAATTCATGACGATCAGGCGAAGCTTTAGCTGCATGCCGATTCCCCTCGCGGCTCTATCGTTGTTCGATCGGCCAGAGTAGACGAGCGCGGCGGCGCAGCGCAACTGCTTGTCAATCTAGGGTCGTCCCTAGCTAGGGCAGGCCCGGATTATCCGTGCCTGGCGGCCGGTTTATCTTGTCGCACGGAACGAATTGCGAGGAACTGCGCGATGAGCATCCTGGGCAGCATAGGCGGCGCGTTGAGCGGCGCCGCGTCATGGGTCGGCGATCGGGCGGACGATGCGCTCAAGGGCGGCGAAGAGCTGGCGAAAGACGCTGGACAGGCGCTCGATTCGGCGGCTGAATGGGCCGGCGAAAAGGCAAATGACGCCGCCGCCGCCATCGGCACGGCGGCCGGCGACGCGCGCCAATGGGTCGGCGACCGGCTCGACGATATCGATCATGCCGAACAGTGGGTGGGGCAGAAGATCGACGGCGCGGTAACGAGCGCCGAGCACGGCATCGATGGTTTCCGCAAGGACATGGTCCAGTTCGGCCAGGAGCACGGCGGTGCGGTCGGCAAGTTCGTCGCCGAGCAGGCGGCGGACGGCATCGGCGTCGTCGAGGGCGGCGGTCTTGCCCTGTACGGCATGGGCAAGGGCGTTGTCCAGCTCGCCGATGGCGCGGGCAAGCTGGTCAACCCGCTGGAGTGGGCCACGCATGCGGATCGCAACGTCAATCGGTTGGAAACGGTCGGCAAGGTCGGCGTGGCGCTGGGCAATCTGTCCAATCCGGCAGCCTGGATCATGAATCCGCAGTCCAACGAGAACACCGCGAAGGCATTGTGGAACGGCGTCACTGCCGACTATCAGGCCGCGGCGAAGGACGGCGATTGGTCGAAATTCGCCGGCCGTGCGGTTGTCGACATCGGCAGCTTTTTCGTCGGCGCGGGGGAAGCGAACGCCGTGGCGAAAGGCGCCGAAGCGGCGGGCGATCTCGGCAAGATCGCCGAGGCGGCCAACGGCGCGGACAAGCTGGCGGACGCCGCGGGCACCCTGGGCAAGGCCGCGGACGGCGCCGATGCGCTGGGCAAATCGGACGGCGCCGCCAAAGCAGCCGAGCATGCCGGCGACGCCACTCGTGCGAGCACGCCGCTCGAAGACCTTCTGAAAAAAGCCGACAGCGGCGTCCGCATCGGCGACAAGCCGCTGTATAAATTCGATTCTCTGGACGATTTCAACGCGGCGGCCAATGCCGCGCAGCCGAATTCCGTCTACCAGTTCGGCGACTTCCGCTGGAGCACCGATGCCCAAGGCCGGGCGGTCAGCGCGGAAGGCAAGGTCGAACTCAATCCGATCGGACGCAACGATCCGCAGTTGCAGCGGGACATCGGCAACGAAGGCCGCAGTACCGACGTCGGCTTCCATATGATCGCGGACCGCTTCGGCGGCCCGACCAACCGCCTCAATGTGGTGCCCGGCAACGGCAAGCCGATCGGCGACGGCCTCGCCAACCTCAACAACGGCGCATTCAAGCGTTTCGAAAATCAGATCGCGCAGCTGCGCACCGACGGACACACGGTGGAGATGCGCGTCCGCGCGCAATACAATCCGGGCAACACCACCAACCGGCCCGATCGGTTCGTCGCCGAATACCGTGCCGACGGCGGCAACTGGATCAGCCAGAAATTCATCAATAAGTGACTATGGAAGATCTCATGCAAGCCTACGCCGACACCGTGCAAGCGGTCGCCGCCAGCGTGGCCGACGTCTACGACGGCGAGTGGGGCGACCGGCAGTGGCGGCGTATCGTGGTCAACCATGAAAGCCTGCTGCACACGGACGAGCCGCAGACCAGCACGATCGCCTTCGCGATCGCCGGCGCGCCGGGCGGCAAGCCGGAGCAGGTCAACTTCCGCCTGTCGGACGAAGCCGAAAACGGCTTCGAGCGCATTGCCGAGATCCTGCATAAGCAGAAAGGTCAGTATTGGACCGTGTGCAACCTGACGATCGAAAGCGACGGCAGCTACAAGTTCGATTTCTCCTACGACGAACCGTACCGCTTGAGCGGTCATCTCAACGACAAGCGTTTCGACGACTACCTGCAGGGCTACCTGGCCGGGAAGCGCTGAGCGGTCTCGGCGCACGACTCACGCGCCATTGGGCTGCCCGCGCTGCATCGCGGCGCCGGCCCGCCAGCGGCGGCGCCATCTCGGCGCTTTCGCCCCGGCCTCAGACGAGATACGTCTGAAGCGCGTGTCCGGGCGTGCGGCAGGCACGGCGCTCGCCGGCGATGTCGAGATTGAAGTCGAGCGCCGCATCGCCCGGATTGAAAGCGACGATCGCGGTGCTCCCGTCGGGATTGACGAAGGCGCACGACTGCAGGCCCGGCGGCCCTCCGCTCAGTTCGACGCGGTGCGCGCCCGGTTTCACGTAGCGCGAGAAATGCGCGATCGCGTAGAACGAACTTTGGTAGAGCACCTTGCCGCCTTCGGTATCGACGAGCACGGGCGCGTCGCAGAAGTTGCCGACGTGGTTCGGGCCGCCGCGCAAGTCGAGGGCGATGTTCCAGTCGATCCAGCCGCAGACGCCGGCATTGAGATCGCCGAACAGGTTGCACGCGTAGCGCTCGCCGACCATCCAGTCGCCCGGTTTGGCACCGCCTTCGACGCAGCCTTCGGTGAACAGTACCTCCTTGCCGGGATACTTCTCGAGCACGCGCGCCTCGGCGGCATAGTCGTTGCTGACGTACCAGTGCACGGCCATGCCGGCCATGTACTTGGCCGTTTCCGGATCGCCGAGCATGGCGTCGGCACGCTTTTCCAAGGTGTCGCGGTTGTGGTCGAAACCGAACAGCCTGATGCCGCCGAAGCCTTCGCGCGCCAAGTTCGGGCCGAGGTGTTTGCGCACGAAGTCGCGTTCCTGCTCGGGCGTGTAGACGCACGACTCCCAGCTCTGGTTCGCCTCCGGTTCGTTCTGCACGGTCAGGCCCCAGAGCGGGATCTTCTCCTCGTCGCGCATCGCCTTGAGGAATTTGACGTAATGGTTGGCCCAGGTCGTCGCGTATTCTTCGCGCAGCGATCCACCGCGGTCCATCTGGTTGTTCGTCTTCATCCAGGCGGGCGGGCTCCACGGCGAAGCGAGGAGTTTGAAGCGCTCCGCGCCGGCGGCCTTCTGCGCATCGCGCAGCAGCGGCATCAGCCAACGCTGCATCGGCTTGAGGTTGAAGTCGAGCAGCTCGTAATCGCCCGGCGTCGGCGCGAGCGACCAGGTCGACAGCGAGAAATCGCAGCTGCCGATATGGGTGCGCGCGAGGGTGTAGCCGATGCCGTCGCGCGGATCGTAGTAGCGTTTGAGCACCTCGAGGCGCTGCGCTTCGGGCAGTTGCTTGAGCACGTAGGCGGACGATTCGGTCAGCGCGCCGCCGAAGCCGGTGATCTTCTGGTGGCGTCTGGACGGATCGCAGCTCAGGGTCGGCGCCGTCGATGCCGCGCCGCCCGGCAGCGGCCGCGCGGCAAGGCGGGCGCCGTCGCGCGAAGTCTCGACCAGCGTCCACGTGCGTGTCGCCGATCCTTTCGCGAAGGCGCGCGGCAGGGCGAAGCCGAGGGCGCCGGCGGTACCGAGTCGAAGAAATTCTCTACGCGTCTGCATGGGCATGCGGGTCCGTTTTGGTTTTTCGTTATTTGCCGTTCGCCACGCGCGCCACCGACGCGCGCCAGGTGACGCTGGCCGCGAATTTGCGCTTGACCGGTTTGTTCGTTTCGTAGCACTGGTTGAGCAGCCAGCGCACGCCGTTGAGCGCGACGTCGTACCAGGGGATGTGCACCGAGGTCAGGCGCGGCGCGGAGTATTCCGCGGTCGCGGTGTCGTCGTAGCCGAGCACCGAAATTTTTTCCGGCACGGCGATGCCGGCCTGCTGAAAGTACGACAGTGCGCCCACGCCCATCTCGTCGTTCGCGCAGAACAGCGCGGTGAACTTGTGCCGCGCGGCGATCAGCGCCGCGGCCGAATTCCAGCCGCCCTCGGGCGAGAAATCGCTGTCGATCACGGGAATGTCATCGGTATCAATGCCGGCCTCGCGAAGCGCGTCCATGAAGCCGCGGATGCGCACCACATTGTCCGGCGCGGTCGCGAAACCCGCGATCACCGCGATGCGCCGGTGGCGCATCTCGAGCAGCGCCTGTGCGGCAAGCCGGCCGCCGGCGTAGTGGTCCGCGGAAAAGCACTGATTGTGGATCGACTTGAGCGAGTGGTTGAGCAGCACGAGCCGCGACGCCTGCGCGCCGATCGCGGCGATGTCGTCTTCGCCGAGCGCGTCGCTGACGAGCAGGTAGCCGTCGCAGCCGCGTTCGATCAGGAACTCGAGGCCTTCCATCGCCTGCTTGCGCGCGTCGCCGTTGCCGCTGCCGAAGGCGACGACCATGTTCTGTCCGTTCGCCCGCAGCTCGGTGTGGATGATGTTGAGGATCGGCGTGTAGAACGAACCCTTCAGCATCGGAATGTAGACGCCGATCATGTGCGACGCGCCGGTCGGCAGGGTACGCGCCGCATGCGAGGGGCGGTACTTGAGCTGTTCGATCGCCGCGCGCACGCGCTCGGCCGTCTTCGCCGACACCGAACCCTTGCCGCTGATCACGCGCGAGGCAGTGCCGAGTCCGACCCCGGCCAGGCGCGCGACATCGTTGATCGTGGCCATGTCGTCCTTGCCTCTACGCTACCTGGAACAGCCGCTCGCCGCCGTGGGCGTGTCGAGCGGGCCGAGATGCTGCGGATTCGTATACTTCAAGCCGTAACCGAGCGCAAACAGCGGCTCGCCGTCGCCCGACGAGAATCCCGACTGGCACGGCGCGCGCGGCCAGCGGAATGCGAGCTTGCCGTTGAAGTCGTAGGCCGGCTTGCCGTCCGCGCCGGCGACGAGCAGATCGCTGACGCCCTTGCCCTCGGTGCCGGGCAGCCAGGCTGCGACGAAGGCGTCGGAAAGATTGATCAGGTCGCTCGCGTACAACGGTCGGCCCGAAAGCAGCACGGTGACGACGGGCTTGCCGCGTCCGGCAACCTTGCGCAGCACGTCGAGATCTTCCGGATAACGGCGGCTTGCCGCGATCGAATTGATCGCAGGGATGTCGCCCTTCATCTCCGCCGAAGGCAGTTCGCCGATCACGGCGACGACGGCATCGACCTTGCGCAGGTCGTCGCGCGAATCGATGTCCTCGGCTCGTTCCCTGAAGGCGACGTTCGCGTCGCCGAGTGCTTCGCGCAGGCCGGCGAGAATCGAATCGCCGGCAGGGAAGTCCGCGTTCGTGTTCTTCGTCCCCTGCCAGGAGAGCGACCAGCCGCCGCTCTGGTTGCGCAGGCTGTCGGCGCTCTTGCCGACGACGAGAATCTTCGCGCCGCGCTTGAGCGGCAGCGCACCGTCGTCGTTCTTGAGCAGCACCAACGATTCGCGTACGGCGCGCCGGGCGAGTTCGCGCGATTGCAGCGCGGATTCGCCGCCGGTGCTGCGGTCGGCCTTGCTGTCGAACAGGCCGGCGCGCATCTTCACGCGCAGGATGCGCGTGACCGCATCATCGATGCGCACCATCGGAATCTCGCCGCGTTCGACCTCGGCGATCGTGTGCTCGATGAACGGCTTCCATTTCTCGGCGACCATCACCATGTCGATGCCGGCGTTGATTGCGCGCGGACAACTGTCCTTGGCGCACCCGGGCACCTGGGCGATGGCGTTCCAGTCGGAGACGACGAAGCCGTCGAAGCCCATCTGGTCCTTCAGTACCTGGGTCAACAACGCATGCGAGCCGTGCATCTTGCCGTAGTGCTGGCCGCTGCCGACGTCGTCCCAGCTCGAATACGAGGCCATCACGGTCTGCGCGCCCGCGCCGAGCGCGCCGACGTAGCCCTGAGCGTGGATGTTGATCATGTCGGCGTGGCTGGCGTAGTTGATGCCCTGGTCGCGTCCGCCCGCGGTGCCGCCGTCGCCGATGTAGTGCTTGGCCGTCGCCAGCACGCTGGTCGGGGCGGCGAGCGTGCCCTGCAGCCCACGCACCGCCGCGCCTCCGAGCTCGCGCACCAGCGCCGGGTCGGAAGAAAAGCTTTCGTAGGAGCGCCCCCAGCGGTAGTCCTGCACGACCGCGAGCGTCGGCGCGAACACCCAGTCGATGCCGGTGGCGCGCACTTGCGCCGCCACCGCCGCGCCGATCTCTTCGACGAGCTTCGCGTCGTGCGTCGCGCCGAGCCCGACGTTGTGCGGAAAAATCGTCGCACCGTAGACGATGCCGTGGCCGTGCACGGCATCCGTTCCCCAGAGCAGCGGAATCTTCACCGTCATGTCGGTTGCCAGCGCGGCCGCATGGTACTGCTCTGCGAGGTGGCGCCAGATGGCGAAGCTCGCGCGCCTGGAGCCGTCGGGCTGCGAGTTGGCGCCGTTCAGAATGCTGCCCAGATAGTAGCGGCGCACGTCGTCCGGCGTCGCTTCGAGCACGTCGGGCTGGGTCATCTGGCCGATCTTCTGCGCCAGCGTCATGCCGGCGACGATGTCCTTGATCCGCGCTTCCATCGCGGGGTCCTGCTTGATCGGGCTCGTGATTTTCGGCCAGTCGGAGAGGCCGCCGTCGTTGCCTTTGGTCGGCACTTCCTGCGCCGGTATCGCAGCCCCGGTCGTGCAGACCGCGAGTGCGAGACTTGCGATAGCGTGGTGGAAAACGGTTCGGGCTACCGCGGAAGTCTTGCTCATCATTTCTTTTGCAGATTCGAAGTCGTTCGCGCAGACCCCTCATCCCATGGGGGCGGGAAGCGCGCTGGTCTGCACAAAGCGGCGGCGCGGTCGGCGCCGCCGCCCCGTAATTGCAGCTTTTCGTTCCAGCCCAGCCGTATCGGGCGGACGTAAGTGTTTTCGTCCATCGGGCGTGCTATGGTCCCACCGTTTGGCAGCCCGGAAATCTGCTGCGTGCGATAAGGCGAATTCGTCACGTTGTTGACCTGCAGCAGCAGGGACAGTCCTTTGAATCTGCCGTCGTTGAACTCGTATCCGGCTTGAAAGTCGGTTTGCGTATCAGCGAGGATTTTCTGATAGCCGAGTTGTCCGAAGTTCAGAATCGCTTCGCCGGTAAACTCGGAACGATAGCGCCTCGCCAGACGCACCGAAATGCCGTTCTTCTCGTAATACGCAACGACGTTGGCGACTTTCTTCGACAGGCCGGGCAGCGAGGTCGGTCCGCCGGGGATGGAACTGACCGAACTCGTCGGGATGAAGCTGTTCGTATAGGAGAAGTTCGATTGCAGGCCGAAACCATCCAGCCAGTCCGCAGCCAGCTTGCCTTCGACGACGGCGTTGACTTCGATACCGTGCATGCGCCCGCCGGTTCCGTTCTGCGGCGTCGTGAACGAGCCGATGTTGGAGGAGGGCGGCAGGGTCGGAGTCGGATTGATGTAGCCGGTGAAGTCGTAGTTCGTAAGCGTCTGGTTGTAAATGTAGTTCAGCAGGTTCTTGTTGAACAAGGCGATCGATACTGCGCTTGCTTCGCCGAAGAAGTAGTCGTAGGCAAGATCGGTTCCGACTGCGATGTAGGGCTTCAGGTGGGGATTTCCGCCGCTGCCGGACCACAGTATTTGTCCCGTCTGAGGGCCCTGCGTGACCTTGGAGGGGTAGGCCGAAGAGGCGACTTTTTCATCGTCCATGCGGCCGCGGGTCATCGTTTTGGCCAGGCCGAAGCGCAGGTCGTGGCCGTCGCCAAGGTCGGCGACGAGGTTCAGGCTTGGCAGCAACTTGTTGTAGGTAGTTCCGCCGGAAATCTGGCCGACGAAGGTGTCGCCGCTGGTCTGTATCGAGTCCGACGACTGGTCCGTGTGCACGTACTGGAATCCGACGTTTCCGCGGATCGGAATGTCGGCGACGCTCGTGTCGATGTTTAGCTTGGCGTAGACGAGGGGGACTTTTTCTTTGATCGTGTAGTTGCGACTCCAGTCGTTCTTGCCCATGTTCTGGGTCAAGTAGAACTGTTTTGCGAACGCCCCGAGAATGTCGTAGTCGAGGATTCCCGGAATGCCGCCGTAGCTCAAGTTCGTGGGCGAATAGATGCTCGAACCCACCGGTACCCACATGTTGCTGTTGTAGGTCGAGCTGGTGCTGCCGTTGCCCAGCAGCCAGCCGAAGAACACGTCCGCCTGCTTCGTCTTGGTCCGCTCCGAGTAGTTCGCGCCGAGATTCATGCTGCTGAAAATCCATCCGAGCGGATGGGAAACTTCCACGCGCACCGCTTTGATGACGTCCTTCTGCCAGTCGTTTTCCGCGCGACCGTTGTAGCCGTATCCGTAGGGATCGGTGAAGCCGATCAGGCTCGGGTCGGTCAAGCTGACCGACGGTGTGAAATCGGGGTAGCCGTTGTTTGCGGGCAGAACGAAACCGGTGCTGATGAGCTGCTGGTTTTTGAGGCCGGTGAAAGCATACGCATCGCGGATCTTCACCTTGGCGCGGGAGTAGGAGAGATCGGCCGTCAGCTGCCATTGATTGGCTAGCTCGAAGCGGTTGTTCCAGCCGGCGGAGAACAGATAGTCGCGTTCATTGTTGTACTCGTTCTGCATCACCGCCTTGACGTCGTTGATCGTGCCGGAGGTGGCGATTGGATACGGCAGCTGCGGCGTAGTCCCGACGTTGGCGTATTCGATGCCGTCCCACGGCGAGGTCGACCACTGCAAGCCGTTCTTATAGGCCTCCTGCTTGAACTTGGAGTAGTAGATGTCCAGCGTGCTGTGATAGGCATCCGTCGGCGCCCATTCGGCAACTCCCATCAGTCCATCGCGCTTCTGGCCGGTGGACTTGGCGCGCAGTTGCATGCCTTCCTGGGATATGACGCTGTCGGGCATGCCTTTCACCAGCGGGCCGCCCCAGTTCTGGTTGGCGCTGCCGGGGCCGTTGTCCATGCTCCACCACCAAGCCTGGTACTGCTTTTCCTGGACCGGCGAATCGAGATGGGCGACGCCGACTGCGACGCCGAGGGTGTGATCGAAAAACTGGTCGACGAACGAAAAGCTAGCGCGGCCGCCGTTTCTGCTCACGCCGGTTCCCGGATTGAGCTGTCCGTTGGTGTTGTGCTCGCCGCGCAGATTCGCGGCCAGCATCATTTCCTTGTAGTCGAGAGGTTTGATCGAATGCAGGTCGATCGTGCCAGACAGGCCTTGGCCGACCAACGAGGCGGTCGGGGTCTTGTAAACGTCCGCGCCGACGATGAGTTCGGCCGGGTACTGATCGTACTGCACGCCGCGGTTCTCTCCGGACGATGCCTGCTCGCGGCCATTCAGCGTCGTGCCGACAAAGCCCGGATCGGTGCCGCGGATCGAGATATATTCTCCGCGGCCGTTGACGCGCTGTGTTGCGAGGCCGGGAAGGCGGGCGAGCGACTCGGCGATACTAATGTCCGGGAGCTTGCCGAGATCTTCCGCGCGAATGGTTTCGATGATTTCGTCGGAATTCTGTTTCGCCTGCAGCGAATTCTCGATGCTGGCCTTGATCCCGGTGACGGTAATCGTTTCGAGAGTGTCGTCGGATTTGCCCGAGGGCTTTTTCTGTGCGTCCGTTTGCGCGCCCACGCCGGTTTGCTGCGGATCGGCGGGCGTGTCGGCCGCCGCGGTTTGCGCGGCGGCCATTGCAAAGAAAACTGCGGCGCATGCGAGCGCGAGCGGATGTTTGCGCAAAATGCCGGCGTGCGTGATCGTGCCGCGCCGCGTGCTGGAATGATTCATCTGTATCACCCTCGAGGATGTTCTTGTACGTGCGTCCCACGTTGCGTGCAGATTCGGCTGCCGCGCAACCCCTTCGTTCGGCCATGCCCCATAACGAAAAATTGGAAGCGTTACCAATTTTGCAGCGGAATATGCCCGAGGACGCCGCGGCCGTCACTGTGCGGCGCAGCAAAAATGTCTATCTATTCCGGGCATGAAGGCAGGAAGAGCGGCTTTCCCGAGTGCAGATGGGTTTGCGACTTTTGCTATATTCGAAGGGGCGTAATTGGGAACGCTTCCATTTTGAGGGAGGAACGATGAAGTTTTTTCGCGGCCTGTTCTTCGTCCATTCCGTAGTTCTATCCGCCTGCACGACGTTGCCGCACGAGCAGGTGCAGCCTACTGCGAACACGGAACCACGGGCGAAAGTGCAGGTGTGGATCAGCACGGTCGACGGCCGCAGGCAGCTAGCGAGCGAAAAAGATGTTTCCTTCGACGACACAATGAAGGCGGGCACCGCGATCGAGATCGACCCCGCTCGCCGCTACCAGGAAATGGTCGGCTTCGGCGCGGCGATCACCGACTCGTCTGCGTGGCTGATCCAGCAGCGCATGAATCCGGAACAGCGCGCGGCCTTGCTGAAAGAACTGTTCGGCCGCGAGGGCGACGGCATCGGCCTCAGCTTCACGCGCCTGACGATAGGGGCCTCGGACTTCTCGCGCCATCACTACAGCTTCGACGATATGCCGCACGGGCAGCGCGATCCGCAGCTTGCTCATTTTTCGATCGCGCAAAACCGGGAGGACGTGCTGCCGGTGGTGCAGGCCGCGCTCGCGATCAATCCGACGCTGAAGGTGATGGCTTCGCCATGGAGCGCGCCGGGCTGGATGAAGACGACCGACAGCATGATCGGCGGCACTTTGCGCGACGACGCTTATGCGCCGTTCGCCGAATACCTGCTGCGCTACGTCGAGGCGTATGCCGCCGAAGGCATACCGATCTACGCCTTGACCGTGCAGAACGAACCGGGCTTCGCGCCGAAGAACTATCCGGGGATGAAGCTCGGATCGGCCGCGCGCGCGAGGCTGATCGGCGAATATCTGGGGCCGCTGCTGGCCACGCGCGCGCCGGCGACGCGGATACTCGACTGGGACCACAACTGGGACAAGCCCCAGGAGCCGCTCGGCGTGCTCGGCGATCCGCTTGCCGGCCGCTACGTTTCCGGCGTCGCCTGGCACTGTTACGATGGCACGGTGAGCGTGCAGACGCCGGTGCACGAAGCGCATCCCGACAAGGACGCCTACCTCACCGAATGTTCCGGCGGCGATTGGAAGCCGATGAAGCGCGACGGCTTGCTGACGATCGTACGCGGACTCGTCATCGGCTCGACCCGCGGCTGGTCGAGGGGCGTGCTGTTGTGGAATCTCGCCCTCGACGAAAATCACGGGCCGCATGCGGGCGGCTGCACCGACTGCCGAGGCCTCGTCACGATCGATTCGAAGAAAGGCACGTATACGCGCACGGTCGACTACGTCGCGCTCGCACACGCGAGCCGTTTCGTGCGGCCAGGCGCGCACCGCGTCGAATCGAGCGAGAGCGCCGGCGATCTCGACAACGTGGTTTTCCGCAACGCCGACGACGGTTCGCTCGTGATGATCGTGGCGAACTCGTCGGGGTCGGCACGGCGCGTCGTCGCGCGCAGCGCGGGGCGCGGGTTCGGCTACGAAATGCCCGGGCGCAGCGTGGCGACGTTCGTCTGGCACGATTGAGCCCGCCTTCGTAGCAGGGCGCGGGCGACGGCGCCCTGCGTTTCGAGTCGATCAACCGGTGAGGAGGATCCACAGCCCCAGCGCGGCGAACAACAGCGCCGCGCCGATGCGCGCCGTGCGCAGCGGCAGGCGGTGCGCGAAACGCGCGCCGAGCCACACCACGGGCACGTCGGCGATCAGCATGCCCAGCGTCGTGCCGCTGACGACCTGCCATAGCGGATGGTACTGGGCAGCGAGCACGGCGGTTGCGATCTGCGTCTTGTCGCCCATTTCGGCAAGGAAGAAGCTTGCCGCCGTCGCGATCAGCACGCCGTGGCCGCTGCCGTGGGAAGCTTCGTCCTCGTCGGCCTTGTCGGGCTTGAGCGTCCACAGCGCGATCAGGATGAAACTGATCGCGACGATCCAGCGCAGGGTCTGCGGCGACAGCCACTGACTCACGAGTGCGCCGAAGGCGCCGGCAAGCGCATGATTGACCAGGGTCGCGATCAGAATGCCGAGGCAGATCGGCCACGGCCTGCGGTACTTCGCGGCAAGGATCAGGGCGAGCAGCTGGGTCTTGTCGCCGATCTCGCCGAGAGTGACGGTCAGCGTCGAAAGGAACAGGGTTTCCAAGGAAAACTCCGAAGCCGGGGCGATGGACGCAATGATTCTCCCGCACGGCCCCGGCTTGGGTGCGATGCGAGCGAACCAAAGGTCTCGTCGAGCGAACCATCCGCCTTCCGCGCCACGGGCTGCTGCCCGAGTATGTTGACGCGAAACGCCGGTTGAGCGAATCAACCCGGCCGACTACTCCCCGATGGAGTGCGCGGAGTGTAACGATTCGCCGGCGCGACGTGCAACCGCCGCGCCATGGCTCAAGGCCCGCCCTGGCAAGCGCGCATCGGGTTGCCGGCCTCGCCGCTCTGGCGCGGCGTGCTGTTGAAGTACTGCTGGTACATCTGCTGCGCCTGAGCGTCCGCAGTCTGGATCTGTTCGGGCGTGAGCTGGTTCGCGAGGTTGCTCAGATTGGCGCCGGTGTGCGGCGGTGCGTTGGCGCCGGTCGGCTGGCCCAGGCTCATCAGCTTTGCGTAGGTGTAGGCCTGTGCCGGATTGTTGCCGGTGAGCTGGTTGAGCCTATTGCGCGAGCCGCCGTTGTAGGCAGACGCCATCAGCGTGACCATCCCCCCGTCGCCCT
>CBJLOV010000111.1:0-14571 GCA_966424745.1 uncultured bacterium | reverse complement strand
ACAGGTCGAAGTCGACCTCGAGATAGTGATCGTTGAACGCGTGGTTCTGCTCGGGGTCGAGCACTTCGAGCAGCGCCGAGGACGGATCGCCGCGGAAATCCATCGACATCTTGTCGATCTCGTCGAGCACGAACAACGGATTCTTCGTGCCGACCTTGTTGAGATTCTGGATCAGGCGCCCCGGCATCGAACCGATGTAGGTGCGGCGATGGCCGCGGATCTCGGCCTCGTCACGCACACCGCCGAGCGACATGCGCACGAACTTGCGGCCGGTCGCCTTGGCGACCGACTGGCCCAGCGAGGTCTTGCCGACGCCCGGCGGTCCGACGAGGCAGAGGATCGGCCCTTTCATCTTCTTCACGCGCGACTGCACGGCGAGATATTCGACGATGCGTTCCTTGACCTTCTCCAGGCCGAAATGATCGGCGTCGAGCACTTCCTCGGCGGCCTTGAGGTTCTTGCGCACCTTGCTGCGCTTCTTCCACGGCGCACCGACAAGCCAGTCGATGTAATTGCGCACGACGGTCGCCTCGGCCGACATCGGCGGCATCTGCTTGAGCTTGTTAAGCTCGGCGCGCGCTTTTTTCTCGACCGGCTGCGGCATGCCCGCCTTGTCGATCTTCTTGGTCAGCTCTTCAATTTCGTTCGGCGCATCCTCGCCCTCGCCCAGTTCCTTCTGGATCGCCTTCATCTGCTCGTTGAGGTAATACTCGCGCTGGCTCTTCTCCATCTGCGACTTGACCCGGCCGCGGATGCGCTTCTCGATCTGTTGCACGTCGATTTCGCCGTCGACGAAACCCATCAACATCTCGAGGCGGTCGGCGACGTCGGCCGTTTCCAACACGCGCTGCTTGTCCTGCAGGCGGATCGACAGATGCCCCGCGATCGTGTCGGCGAGCCGGCTCGCATCGTCGATGCCGGACAGGGTCGCCAGCAGTTCCGGCGGAATCTTGCGATTGAGCTTGACGAACTGCTCGAACATCGACACGAGCGAGCGCGACACGATTTCGACCTCGCGCGGCTCGCGCGTATAGACCGATTCGAGTGCCCGCGCGTAGCCGGTCAGGATTCCGTCGCGTTCGGCGAAGCTCGACACTTCGGCGCGCATCAGGCCTTCGACCAGCACCTTGATCGTGCCGTCGGGCAGTTTGAGCAATTGCAGCACCGTCGCGACGGTGCCGATCGAATACAGATCGCCGGTCTGCGGATCGTCCGTATCCGGGCTGCGCTGGGCGACGAGCAGAATGCGCTTGTCGCCTTCCATCGCCAGGTCGAGCGCGCGCATCGACTTCTCGCGCCCGACGAAGAGCGGAATCACCATGTGCGGATAGACGACGACATCGCGCAGCGGCAATACCGGCAATTCGCTGATATTGGACAGATGCTGTTGGACGGGCGGATTCAAGACGGGATTTGCCATTAGGTTTCCTGAAAGCTTTTGTCGTCCGCGTAGGGAATCGCTCGCCCGGACAGCGGACGAAGCGAGGGTGACGCGGTATCACTATCCCGTCAAGTGCGGACGATCTCGCAGTTTGCAAGCCGCGCGCCAAATCCATGGACTTCGCAAGACTGGGTTCGCCACGCTCGGATGCAATCGCCTGCCCGGCGCGACCGCGACACACATCGGCGTCCCCAAAAAAAACGCGGAACGGGGCCGGGCCCGTTCCGCGTCCGTCGCGGTTCAGCTTGCTGAAACGAGCTGCCGGATCAGGCTTCTTCGACTTCCTCGGTGAGCACGGCCGCCGCATTTGCCTTCGGCGCGAGCGCGACGCGCAGTTTGTCTTCGATTTCTTTCGCCGCGCTCGGGTTTTCCTTGAGGTACTGACGCGCGTTGTCCTTGCCCTGGCCGATCCGCTCGCCGCCGTAGCTGTACCAGGCGCCGGACTTTTCGACGATCTTGTTGTCCGCCCCCATGTCGATCAGCTCGCCCTCGCGGCTGATGCCTTCGCCGTAGAGGATTTCGGTGACGATCTGCTTGAACGGCGGCGCGAGCTTGTTCTTCACCACCTTGATCTTGGTCTGGTTGCCGACGATCTCGTCGCCCTTCTTGACCGAGCCGATGCGGCGGATGTCGAGGCGCACGGAGGCGTAGAACTTGAGCGCATTGCCGCCCGTGGTCGTTTCCGGACTCTGGCCCGGCATCATCACGCCGATCTTCATGCGCAGCTGGTTGATGAAAATGACCAGCGTATTCGAACGCTTGATGTTCGCGGTCAGCTTGCGCAGCGCCTGCGACATCAGGCGCGCCTGCAGACCGGGCAGCTGATCGCCCATTTCGCCTTCGATTTCGGCACGCGGCGTCAACGCGGCGACCGAGTCGACGACGATCACGTCGACCGCGCTCGAACGCACGAGCATGTCGGCGATTTCCAGCGCCTGCTCGCCGGTGTCGGGCTGCGACAACAGCAGGTCTTCGACCTTGACGCCAAGCTTTTCCGCATAGATCGGATCGAGCGCATGCTCCGCGTCGATGAACGCGCAGGTGCCGCCGAGCTTCTGCGCCTGGGCGACGACCTGCAAGGTGAGCGTGGTCTTGCCCGAGGATTCCGGCCCATAGATTTCGACGACGCGGCCGCGCGGCAGGCCGCCGATGCCGAGCGCCAGATCGAGCATGAGCGAACCGGTCGGGATCGCCTCGACCGCATCGACCGTGCGGTCGCCCATGCGCATCACGGCGCCTTTGCCGAACTGTTTTTCGATCTGACCGAGTGCGGCGGATAGCGCCTTGCGCTTGTTGTCGTCCATCTTGGGCTCCTCAACGGTGAAATTGCGCGGGATCGTGCGGTGCGCCGATCTCACGGGTTGCGACGGAAGTGAATTATCCCACAGCGGCGCCCATCCGGTATGCGCCGATCGGCGCGTCAGCTTGTAAGAATTTTCGCGACGCCGTGCAGCGCAGCGGCCACGGTCCGGCGCCGCACCGTCTCGCGATCGCCGGCGAAATGGAACCGCTCCGCCCGCGCCTCGCCGCCGCGGCGCTTCCAGCCGATCCACACGGTGCCGACCGGTTTTTCCGGCGTGCCGCCGGTAGGGCCGGCGATGCCGGTTACTGCGACCGCAACGGTCGTGCCGAAGCGCGTCAGCGCACCGTCGACCATTTCGAGCGCGGTCTCGCGGCTGACCGCGCCGTGCCGCGCGAGCGTCTCCGCGCGCACGCCGAGCAACGCTTCCTTCGCTGCGTTGCTGTAGCTGACGACGCCGCATTCGAACCAGGCCGAAGAACCGGAAAGATCGGTCAGCGTCTTCGCGATCCAACCGCCCGTGCACGATTCCGCCGTCGCCAGCGTCGCTCCGCGTTGGATGAAAATCGACGCGATCGCCTGCGCCTGCTCGTTGAGCGCGCGGTCGTCGCCGGCCGCATGAGCGTGTGCGGACGAGGCCATGTTCAACTCCACTACAATACCCGTTCGTTTCGCGGCACTCCTTCATAACCGATTTCCCCAATTCGAGCAAAGATGAACGATCTCGCCCAGCACACACCGTTGATGCGCCAATACTTCGCCGCCAAGGCCGAGTATCCGGACACCCTGGTGTTCTTTCGCATGGGCGACTTCTACGAACTGTTCTACGACGACGCGCGCAAGGCGGCGCGCCTGCTCGACATCACCCTGACCCAGCGCGGTGCGTCGGCCGGCGCGCCGATTCCGATGGCCGGCGTACCGTTCCACGCGGTCGAAGGCTACCTCGCCAAGCTGATCAAGCTCGGCGAGTCGGTCGCGATCTGCGAGCAGATCGGCGATCCCGCGGCGGCCAAGGGGCTGGTCGAGCGTAAAGTCGTACGCGTGGTCACGCCGGGCACGGTGACCGACGAAGCCCTGCTCGAGGAGCGCCGCGACAATCTGCTGCTCGCGATCGCCGCCGGCAAGACCCATTACGGCCTGGCCTGGGTCGATCTCGCCGGCGGGCGCTTCCTGCTGAGCGAAGCCGCCGACGCGGAACAGCTCGCCTCCGAGCTGGCCCGCCTCGCGCCGGCGGAAACCCTGGTCGGCGAAGACGTCGCCTGGCCGAACTTCGTTGCCGCACTGCCCGGCCTGCGCAAGCGCGCACCCTGGCACTTCGACACGGAGACCGCGCAGCGCCAGCTCAACAAGTTCTTCGGCACACGCGACCTGTCCGGCTTCGGCGTCGACGCCATGCCGCTCGCGATCGCCGCGGCCGGCGCGCTGCTCGGCTACGTGAGCGAGACCCAGAAGTCGGCCTTGCCGCATCTGTCCGGCCTCGCCGGAGAAAATCCGAACGAGACGATCGCCCTCGACGCGGCCACGCGGCGCAATCTCGAACTCGACACGCATCCGAGCGGCCGCCACGAACACACCCTGCTCGGCGTGCTCGACGCGACGATCACGCCGATGGGCGCGCGCACCCTGCGCCGCTGGCTGCACCGTCCGCTGCGCGACCGCGAAGTGCTGCGCCGGCGTTATCAGGCGATCGACAGCCTGATCGAGCAACGCCGCTTCGACGGTCTGCGCGAAGTACTGCGCGGCGTCGGCGACCTGGAACGCATTCTTGCGCGCGTCGCGCTGCGTTCGGCGCGGCCGCGCGACCTGTCGACACTGCGCGACGGCCTGCTGTCGACCCCGGCACTGCGCGACGCATTGAAGGACTGCGACAGCCCGCTGCTGGCGTCGCTCATCGATCGACTGGGCGAACACGCCGACACCGCCCGGCACCTCGCGCGCGCCGTGCTCGAACAGCCGCCTGCGCTGCTGCGCGACGGCGGCGTGATCCGCGAAGGCTACGACGCGGAGCTCGACGAGCTGCGCACGCTGTCGACCAACGCCAATCAGTTCCTCATCGATCTCGAAGAACGCGAGAAGGCCGCAACCGGCATCCCGACGCTCAAGGTCGGCTACAACAGCGTGCACGGCTACTACATCGAGATCAGCAAAGGCCAGGCCGACAAGGCGCCGACGCACTACACGCGGCGGCAGACGCTCAAGGGCGCCGAGCGCTACATCACCGAAGAACTGAAATCGTTCGAGGACAAGGTGTTGTCCGCGCGCGAACGCGCGCTGATGCGCGAACGTGCGCTGTACGAAGGTCTGCTCGATTTCCTCATCGAACGCCTCGCCGCACTGAAGCAGGCCGCCTCGGCGATCGCCGAATTCGACGTGCTCGCCGCGCTCGCCGATCGCGCCGACGCGCTGAACTGGCGCGCACCGCGACTCGCCGAGGCCGCCGGCATCCACATCGTGCGCGGCCGGCACCCGGTGGTCGAGCAGGTGCGCCGCGATCCGTTCGAGCCGAACGATCTCGTTTTCGACGAGGCACGCCGCATGCTGATCATCACCGGCCCGAACATGGGCGGTAAGTCGACCTACATGCGTCAGAACGCGCTGATCGTCCTGCTCGCGCACATCGGCAGCTTCGTGCCCGCCGATGCGGCAGAGATCGGGCCGATCGACCGCATCTTCACGCGCATCGGCGCCGGCGACGATCTGTCGCGCGGGCAATCGACCTTCATGGTCGAGATGAGCGAAACGGCGAACATCCTGCACAATGCGACGAAACACAGCCTCGTGCTGATGGACGAGGTCGGCCGCGGCACCTCGACCTACGACGGTCTCGCCCTCGCCCGGGCCTGCGCGGTGCAGCTCGCCGCCAAGAACCATGCCTTCACCCTGTTCGCGACGCATTATTTCGAGCTGACCGAACTGGCCGCCCAGTACCCGGGCATCGCCAACGTGCACCTCGACGCGGTCGAATACGACGATCAGCTCGTCTTCATGCACGCGGTGAAGGAAGGGCCGGCGAGCCGCAGCTTCGGCCTGCACGTCGCCGCGCTCGCCGGCGTGCCCAAAGCGGTGATCGCCGATGCGCGCAAGCATCTCGCCCTGCTGGAGCGCATCGACCTGACCCAGGGCGCACAGCGGGCTGCCGCGCCGCGCGCCGCGGACAAGGAGGCGTCGCCGCAGTTGGGGCTTTTCGAACTCCACAAGCCGAGCGCGGTCGAAGACGCGCTGCGCGGGGTCGACGTGGACGCATTGACGCCGCGCGCGGCGCTCGATCTGCTGTATCGCTTGAAGGGGTTGATGTAGACGCGGTCTTTCTTCTTCGGCCGCCGTCCGAGCCTCGCTCGACGTCGGCTCAACGAGTATGTGCCAATTCCGTTCGCGCCGAGGTATCCAAGCACGAACGGCAGTCCCGGCGTGACGTTTGCCCTTCGATACACCAGGGCGAAGGGGCGCCGATTTCAATCTGCCTCCTGTTTCTGTCCGATCCACTAGAATCCGCCCCGTTTTCGTTGGAAGCCTGCCTATGCGCCGTTTTCTCGTCGTCGTCCTGCTCCTGATCCTGGCCGCCGCTGCGGCGATCTACTTTTGTCCCGCCAGCATCGGCTATCGCTATCTGATGAAGCCGTCGAAGACGGTGACGCTCGCGGATCTCAGCGGCACGATCTGGAACGGCCATGCCGGCAGCTTCAGCGTGCACGACCACCCGCTCGGCCAACTCGACTGGCAGCTGCATCTGATGCCGTTGCTGCAGGGCCGGCGCGTCGCCGACTTCGCCATTTCGGGCGACACACTCAAGGCGCGGGGCACGCTGACCCGTTCGCCGACGGGCAATACCTTCGACAATCTCAGCTTCAGCCTGCCGGCGAGCGCGGCGGCGAACACCTTGCACGTCGCCGGCAAGGCCGAAGGCGACATCGAAGGCACCGCGGCGAGCCTGACCCTGCTCGACGGCTGGCCGACGCAGCTGCGCGACGGCAAGGCACGCTGGAGCAATGCGGTCCTCGCCTCGACCGGCCTCGGCATCGTCGAGGCGACGTTCAACACCGCCGCGGACGGCAACGTCGTCGGCACGATCAAGAACAACGGCGGC
The DNA here is from genome assembly GCA_966424745.1 of uncultured bacterium. Lineage (GTDB taxonomy): Bacteria > Pseudomonadota > Gammaproteobacteria > Xanthomonadales > Rhodanobacteraceae > Rudaea. Next base: position 7,746 of record CBJLOV010000111.1, on the reverse strand, counting down.
GGCGGACAATTCAACGGCACGGTCAAGCTGACCCCGCAGCGCGATTTCGAACTGAACGACCTCGACTACAAGCTGCCCGCGCAACTCGCCGCGGCGTTGCTGCACCAGCCTGACGCGACGTTCTCGGGAGACATCCAGGGCAAGCTCGCCCACATCCTCGTCAAAGGCGGCTCGACGCCGACCGAGGCGCGCGGCAACCTGCACTGGAGCAACGCGGCGACCGCCTCGGCCTCGCACGATCTGCTCGGCGACATCGATTCGACTTTCGACACCGCGCCGGACGGCGGCATCGTCGGCACGATCAAGAACAGCGGCGGCAGCGCGCAATTCAACGGCGGGATCAAGCTGACGCCGCAGCGCGATATCGAATTCAACGAACTTTCGTTCAAGATGCCGGCTTCGCTCGCGGCGACGATTTTGCGCCTGACCAATGCAACGGCGGCGGGCGAGGTCGAAGGCAAGCTCGCGCATATCGTGCTGCGCAACGGCTCCGCTCCGGCCGAAGCGCGCGGCAATCTGCGCTGGACCGGCGCGGCGACAGCGGCCGTCTCGCACGAATTGCTCGGCAACGTCGACCTCACCTTCGACTCCAGCGCCGACGGCAAGGTCGGCGGCACGCTCAAGAACGACGGCGGCCGCGCAACGCTTGCGGCGACGGGGCAGTTCGGCACCGACCACGCGCTCGACCTGAGCGAGGCGGCGCTCAAGTTCCCCGCCTCCCTGATGAGCCCGCTGATGCGCCTGCCGGGCATCGAAGTCGGCGGCGACGTCGACGGCAATTTCGCCCGCCTTACCCTGCGCGACGGACTCTGGCCGAGCGCGGTCGCCGGCAAAATGGTCTGGCACGGCGTGACCGTTTCCGGCGTGCGCCAGGCCGCGCTCGGGGACATGGAGTGGAACCTCGGCACCGATCCGGACGGCAGCATCATCGGCGTGCTCAACGATCTCGGCGGCCCGCTGCAGATCGACGGTACGTTCAAGGCGAACCAGACCAGCTACGACGCGGCCGCAAAACTCGCCGCGCGCGGCGGCGACGCCGCGATCCGCGCCGCGCTGCGCAAGATCGGCGCTCCGCAGCCGGACGGCTCGACGATCGTCCAGGCCAAGGGCGAATTCAAGAAGTAACCGCACGATCGGCGCGCGGCCGGCTGTTTCTTACCTGCATCCGCCTCGTCCGGCTGGCGCTCGTCTCAGCCACGGGCGAGCATTGGCTGTGCAGCGAAGATCGAGACGCGAAGACATCAAGAGCGCGAAAGAAAAACCAAAAAAAGATCAATGCATTGGCTCTACTTCGTGATCTTCGCTTTTCTTCGTGATCTTCGTGTCGACGGCTTTTGATTTTGTTTTAGCCGGCGGCGCGGTTGCCTCCGCGAAAATTTCTCGTTGCGCCGCAGCAAATTTTGCTATCGTTGAGCCCAGGTGCCGAATTGCCCGGGGTTGCGCATGTCGATCCATGTCGCGCTGAACCATGTCACGCACTACCGCTACGACCGACTCGTCCATCTCGGTCCGCAGGTGGTCCGTCTGCGCCCGGCGCCGCACAGCCGCACGCGCATCCTCTCCTACTCGCTCAAGGTCGAACCGGCCGGGCACTTCATCAACTGGCAGCAGGATCCGCAGTCGAACTATCTCGCCCGACTGGTCTTCCCGGAACCCACGCGCGAGTTCCGCGTCGAAGTCGATCTCGTCGCCGAAATGGCGGTGCTCAACCCGTTCGACTTCTTTCTCGAGCCCGCGGCGGAAAAATATCCCTTCGCCTACGACAACACGCTGCGTCGCGAGCTGACCGCATACACGACGAAGCTGCCGGCGACGCCTCGCGTCGAGGCGTACGTGGAAGCGATCCGGCGCGACCTGCTCGCCGCGGCGCCGCCGCGCACCGCGGATTTTCTCGTCGATCTGAACCGCCGCCTCGCGCGCGACGTGCGCTACCTGATCCGCATGGAGCCGGGTGTGCAGACACCCGATCGCACGCTCGAACTCGGCAGCGGCTCGTGCCGCGACTCGGGCTGGCTGCTCGTCCAGCTGCTGCGCCATCTCGGCTTCGCCACCCGTTTCGTTTCCGGCTATCTGATCCAGCTCACCGCCGATCAGAAGGCCGTCGACGGCCCGAGCGGCCCGGACGTCGATTTCACCGATCTGCATGCCTGGTGCGAGGTCTACCTGCCGGGCGCCGGCTGGATCGGCCTCGATCCCACTTCGGGCCTGCTCGCCGGCGAAGGCCATATCCCGCTCGCCTGCTCGCCCGAGCCCGGCTCGGCCGCGCCGATCACCGGCATGGTCGATCCCTGCGAAGTCGAATTCGGCCACGCGATGAAGGTGACGCGGATCAGCGAATCGCCGCGCGTCACCAAACCGTACACGGCAGCGCAATGGAGCGCGATCGAAACGCTGGGGCAGCATGTCGATGCCGAGCTGCAGCGGCTCGACGTGCGCCTGACCCAGGGCGGCGAACCGACCTTCGTCGCCGCCGACGACCCCGATGGCGCGGAGTGGAACACGGCCGCGCTCGGCCCGACCAAGCGCCTGCGCGCCGCGGGCCTGTTCCATCGCCTGCGCGAAAAACACGCACCGCACGGCCTCGTCCATTTCGGTCAGGGCAAATGGTATCCGGGCGAGCAGTTGCCGCGCTGGTCGCTCAACTGCTTCTGGCGCCGCGACGGCGAACCGATCTGGAACGACCCCGCGCTGATCGCCGACGAGAAAACGCGCGGCCGGGCCGACAGCGAGCTCGGTGCGGCCTTTCTTGCCGAAGTCGCCGGTCGGCTCGACCTCGATGCCGGCTATGCGTTTCCCGCCTACGAAGACCTGTTCTATTACATGTGGCGCGAGCGCCGCCTGCCGGACAACGTCGATCCGTTCGATTCACGCGTGTCCGATCCGCTCGAACGCGAGCGCCTCATGCGCGTGTTCACCGCGGGGCTGTCGGACGTCGTCGGCCATATTTTCCCGCTGGCCAAGCCGCTCGGCCGCTGGCAGACCGGCCCTTGGTTCCTGCGCAGCGAACATTGTTATCTGGTCCCGGGCGATTCCGCGCTCGGCTGGCGCCTGCCGCTCGACTCGCAGCCCTGGGTGGCCGAGAGCGACTACCCCTGGGTTCATGCAGCCGATCCGGCGCAGGGGTTTTCGCCGTTGCCGACGGCGGCGGAGATCCGCCGCCAGGTCTACGGACTGCGCGGCGAAACATCGCTCCGCGCGCGCGAATACGCGACCGACTACGCACGCGAACATGTCGACTACGACGACTGGGAACGACCCCTCGGCGAACGCGCGCATTCCGGCCGGAAGGAACCGGGGCGCAGCGCCGGCGAACGCGCCCCGCAACCCGGCGAATCCGCCGGCTGGATCACGCGCACCGCCCTGTGCGCCGAGGCGAGGAACGGAAATCTCTATCTTTTCATGCCCCCGCTCGCGCGCTTGGAAGATTATCTGGAGCTGACCGCGGCGATCGAGCAGACCGCGGCCGCGCTCGGCACGCCCGTCCTGCTCGAAGGCTACGAACCGCCGCGCGATCCGCGCCTCAATTCGTTCCGCGTCACCCCCGATCCGGGCGTGATCGAGGTGAACATCCATCCCGCGGAGAACTGGGGCCAGCTCGTCGACCGCACCACCCACCTCTACGAAGCGGCGCGCCAGGAAAAACTCGTCGCCGAAAAATTCATGCTCGACGGCCGCCACACCGGTACCGGCGGCGGCAACCACTTCGTGCTCGGCGGGGCGACGACCGGCGACTCGCCGTTCCTGCGCCGCCCCGACCTGCTGCGCAGCCTGCTCTCGTACTGGCACAACCATCCCTCCTTGTCCTATCTGTTCTCGGGTCTGTTCATCGGCCCGACCTCGCAGTCGCCGCGCGTCGACGAGGCGCGCAACGATTCGCTGTACGAGCTGGAAATCGCCTTCAAGCAATTCCCCGACGTCGGCGGCTATGCACCGCCCTGGCTCGTCGACCGCCTCCTGCGCAATCTGCTGATCGACGTGACCGGCAACACGCACCGCGCCGAGTTCTGCATCGACAAGCTCTACTCGCCCGACGGCGCGTCGGGGCGGCTCGGCCTGCTCGAAATGCGCGCGTTCGAAATGCCGCCGCATGCGCAGATGAGCCTGGCCCAGCAGCTTTTGCTGCGTTCGCTGGTCGCGCGCTTCTGGCAGCAACCCTACGCGCCCGTGCGCCTCGCGCGCTGGGGCACCGAACTGCACGACCGCTTCATGCTGCCCTACTTCGTCGAGCGGGATTTCGCCGACGTGATCCGCGAAACGCGCGAAGCGGGCTATGCGCTCGAGCATGCGTGGTTCGCGCCGCATTTCGAGTTCCGCTTCCCCGTCGTCGGCGACTATGCGACGCAGGGCATCGACCTCGAGCTGCGCCAGGCGCTCGAACCCTGGCACGTGATGGGTGAAGAAGGCGCAACCGGCGGCACCGTGCGCTACGTCGACTCTTCGGTCGAGCGCCTGCAGATCAAGCTCGGCGGACTGGCGCCGGACCGCTACGTCGTCACCTGCAACGGCAGGAGCATCCCGCTGCGTCCGACCGGCACGGTCGGCGAATTCGTCGCCGGCGTGCGCTACAAGGCTTGGCAGCCGCCTTCGGCACTGCATCCGACGATACCGGCGCAGGCGCCGCTCGTGTTCGACCTCGTCGACACTTGGTCGCGGCGCTCGCTCGGCGGCTGCCGCTACCATGTCGCCCACCCCGGCGGACGCAGCCACGAGGTGTTCCCGGTCAACGCCTTCGAAGCGGAAAGCCGCCGTCTCGCCCGTTTCGACCGCTACGGGCACACGCCGGGGCAGGTCGATGCGCGTGCGCCCGTTGCGAGCGCGGACTTCCCGTTCACGCTCGACTTGCGCAATGGTTGAGCCGCGCATCGGCTGCAAAACGATTCCGGAGACGAAAATCGAACCGCAAAGGACGCCAAGGACTCGAAGGAAAACAAATTAAGATCAAGATCTTGGATCTTCTTTGCGATTCTTCTGCGTACTCCTCCGCCGACATCTTTCGACCCTGCTCCATCGACAAGACCAACCGGCATTGGCTGAACTGGGACACGTCGGCGCTCGGACTTTGGCTACACTGGTGGCGGTAACCGCAATGTCATACCGCCACCGCAAGCCGGAGAGACGAGCTGGAACCGATGACCGAGCTGATTGACGACGCCGTGCCCGCCCTGCTCAACGCCTACCACCGCGATCCGCACCACTACCACGAGCTGTTCGAAGGCGACGGCCGCGTGCGCGCGACCTGGCGGCGCATGCTCGACCTGATCCAGAACGCCGATCCCGCGCAGATGCGCGCGCGCGCGGACTTCGTCGAACGCCAGATCCGCGAGAACGGAGTCACCTACAACGTCTATGCCGACGCCAAGGGCGCCGATCGGCCCTGGGAACTCGACCTGCTGCCGCACATCATCGACTCCGCCGAATGGCGGGGGCTCGCCGCCGGCATCGCCCAGCGCGCCTCCCTGCTCGATGCCGTGCTCGCCGATCTTTATGGTGCGCAGACCCTGCTCGCCGAAGGATTGCTGCCGCCGGAACTCGTCTTCGGCCACGAAAACTTTCTCTGGCCGTGCCACGGCAGCTCGCCGCCCAGCGGTATATTTCTCCACATTTATGCCGTCGACCTGGCGCGCGCACCCGACGGCTCCTGGTGGGTGGTCGCCGACCGTACCCAGGCACCGTCGGGCATGGGCTATGCGATCGAGAATCGACAGATCATTTCGCGCGCCTATTCCGACCTGTTCCACGACATGCGCGTGAGCGACATTTCCGCCGCGCTGCGCGCGCTGCAGGCCACGCTGCAGGCGGCCGCGCCGGTCGCGGAAGGCGAATCCCCGCTTGCCGTACTGCTGACGCCCGGGCGCTACAACGAAACCTATTTCGAGCACGTCTACCTGGCGCGCGCGCTCGGCATGCCGCTGGTCGAAGGCTACGACCTCACCGTGCGCGCCGACACCGTGTACATGAAGACGCTCGGCGGACTGAAGCGCGTCCACGCCATCCTGCGCCGCGTCGACGACGACTATTGCGATCCGCTCGAACTGCGCGGCGAATCCGCGCTCGGCGTGCCCGGCCTCGTCGCGGCCGCGCGCGCGGGCCGCGTGCTGATCGCCAACGCGCTCGGCAGCGGCGTGCTCGAATCGCCCGGCCTGCTCGGCTTTCTGCCGAAGATCTGCGCCCGCCTGCGCGGCGAAGCGCTGTCGATTCCGTCGGTGGCCACTTGGTGGTGCGGCGAGGCGCCGGTACGCGAGGAGGCCTTTGCCGAACTCGATCGCCTCGTGATCAAGCCGGCGTTTCCGTCGCGCCGCGTCGAGCCGTTGTTCGGTCCGAGCCTGCCGCGCAGCAAGCTTGCCGAACTGCGCGCACGCATCGAAGCGGAGCCCGCGGCCTGGGTCGCGCAGGAGCTGGTCGATCTCTCGCAGGCCCCGGTCTGGCAGCGCAGCGCGATGCAGGCGCACATCGTGCCGCGCGCGGTCAGCATGCGCGTCTTCGCGGTCGCCACCGGCAAGGGCGAATACATGGTGATGCCCGGCGCGCTCTCGCGCGTGGCGACCAAGGCCTCGGCGCGCATCGTCTCGATGCAGCGCGGCGGCGGCAGCAAGGACACCTGGGTGCTGACCGACGGCGAGGCGGCGGTCGACACCTTGCGCCGGCGCGTGCTGCGTGCCGCCGACGTCGTGCGCAAGGACGAGTTCCTGCCGTCGCGCCTGATCGAAAACCTGTTCTGGGTCGGCCGCTACTCCGAACGCAGCGACGACTGCACGCGCCTGCTGCGCATCGTGCTGTCGCGCTACATCGATACGACCGCGGCGAACACGACGGCCTTCGAAGCGGCGCTCGCGGCGTGCAGGCAGGTCAAGCTGACCGATGCCGGCGCAACCTCGACGCGCGAAGCCCTGCTCGGAGCGCTGACCGACACCTCGGCCCCGTACAGCCTGGCCAGCGTGCTGAACGGCCTGCTCTGGTCGGCCGGGCAGGTGCGTGGACGCCTGTCGAGCGAGAACTGGCGCGGCCTCCTCGAAGTGCAGCGCGAGGCGCGCGCGCTCGATCGCACCCAGCTCGATTTCGGCAACGTGCTCGAACTGCTCAACCGCCTGCTCATGGAAGTCTCCGCGCTGTCGGGCTTCGCCCTCGACGACATGACCCGCGACGACGGCTGGCGCTTCCTCATGATCGGCCGCCGCCTGGAGCGCCTGCAGTTCCTCGCCGACGTGCTCGCCTGCGTGCTGCATCGGCTGTCTTCGCCCAACACGGCGACACTGGAATGGCTGCTCGAGCTCGCCGATTCGACGATCACCTACCGCATGCGCTATCTGTCCTCGCCGCAGCTCATTCCGGTGCTCGACCTGATCGTCTGCGACCCGGCCAATCCGCACGCGCTGCGCTTCCAGGTGCACGAGCTGTTGGGGCATCTGCGCGCCGTGGACGACGCGTTCGGCAGTTCGAGCGCGGACGATTTCGCCCGGATGGAAGAGCAACTGGACGCCTGCGATCTGTCCGCGTTCGAGCCTTCGCTGTTCGGCGAACCCGGACTGGCCGACGCCGCGGCCGGATTCGCGGCGATGCTCGCCGACATCGCGGTGCGCGCGCGCAAGGCTTCGGACGCGGTCGCCTTCCACCATTTCGCTCACGTCGCCGCGGCCTCTCGGGCCACGCTGTCGGCATGACTCACAAGAAATGCATCGGCCGCAGATTGACGAGGATGGACGCGGATGGACGCGGATGGACGCGGATAGAGCAGAAGCCGATGATTTG
>CBJLOV010000110.1:0-14634 GCA_966424745.1 uncultured bacterium | reverse complement strand
GGTGCAGCCCGCGGCCAGCGCCGGTGCGATCTTGCGCGCGATCATCGCCGCCGGGAAATTCCACGGCGAAATCGCGGCGATGACGCCGACCGGCTCCTTCAGCGCGAACATGCGCCGGCCGCGCAGCGGCGGCGCAATCACGTCGCCGTAGCTGCGTACCGCTTCGCCGGCGAACCATTCGACATAGCTCGCGGCGTAGGCGATCTCGCCGATCGCCTCGGCGAGCGGCTTGCCCTGCTCGCGCGAGATCAGCTTGCCGAGATCTTCCTTGTGCTCGAGCAGCAGCGCGTTCCAGCGCGCGAGGATGCGCGAGCGGTCGCGCGCGGGTACGGCGCGCCAGCCGGGAAACGCCGCGTGCGCCGCTTCGAGCGCGGCGCGCGCGTCGTCCGCGCCGGCGTCGGGCACGCTGGCGAACGGCTTGGCCAGCGCGGGATCGTCGATGTCGTAGCGAGCGCCGCGCACCGCCTCGCACCAGCGGCCGTCGATGTGGTGCGTGGAGCGCAGCAGGTCTTCGCGTTGCAGAGTCAGGGCCATGAGGGTGCCTTGCGAAATCGGTTGGATGATAAAAACATGGGGTCGGATCAGCCTGCCGCAATGAGCGCCGCGATCGCCTCGCCCACCTCGCGCGTGGTCGCCCGGCCGCCGAGATCGGCGGTGCGCGGCCCATCGCGCAGCACCCGCTCGATCGCTTCGAGGATCGCGTCGTGTGCGGCGCGGCCGGCGCCCTCGCCCTTGCCGAGGAAGTCGAGCATCAGCGCACCGGACCAGATCATCGCGATCGGATTGGCGATGCCCTTGCCGGCGATGTCCGGCGCCGAACCGTGCACCGGCTCGAACAGCGAAGGGAACGCCCTTTGCGGATTCAGATTGGCCGAGGGCGCCAGGCCGATCGTGCCGGTCGTCGCGGGACCGAGGTCGGAAAGAATGTCGCCGAACAGATTCGAGGCGACGACCACGTCGAAGCGTCCCGGCTGCAGTACGAAGCGCGCGCTGAGAATGTCGATGTGCTGCTTGTCCACGGTCACCTGCGGATAGCCGGCGCCGATCGCATCGGCTCGGCCGTCCCACCACGGCATGCTGATCGCGATGCCGTTGCTCTTGGTCGCCACGGTGAGATGCTTGCGCGGACGCGAGTTGGCCAGCTCGAACGCATAGCGCATCACGCGATCCGTGCCGAAGCGCGAGTGCACGGCCTCCTGGATCACGATCTCGCGCTCGGTGCCGGCGTACATGATGCCGCCGAGCGAGGTGTATTCGCCTTCGGTGTTTTCGCGCACGACGTAGTAATCGATGTCGCCCGGCTTGCGTCCGGCGAGCGGGCACGGTACGCCTTCGAACAGACGCACCGGACGCAGGTTGATGTACTGGTCGAATTCGCGGCGGAACTTGAGCAGCGAACCCCACAGCGACACATGGTCGGGTACGGTCGCCGGCCAGCCGACCGCACCGAAGTACAGCGCATCGCAACCTTCGAGCTGCGCTTTCCAGTCGTCGGGCATCATCTGCCCATGCTGCGCGTAATAGTCGCAATGCGCCCAGTCGAAGTGCCTGACATCCAGATCGATGCCGAAGCGCCCGGCCGCGGCGTCGAGCACGCGCAAGCCTTCGGGCATGACTTCCTTGCCGATGCCGTCGCCGGGCAGCACGGCAATGCGGAATTTGCTCATGGTGTGGGAACTCCGGTGGATGCGGATTCTGTCGACGCCGCCCGCGCGGCCAGTACTTCGTCGAGCCAGTCGGTGCGCAGCTCGGGTACCGAGCGCGCCAGTTGCTCGTAGTAGGGATGATGCGGGCCGTGCGCGTAGTCTTCGCGCGCGATCTGCGCGAGCTTGCGTCCGTGGCGCATGACGACGATGCGGTCGCAGACCGCGCGCACGGCGTGCATGTCGTGGCTGATGAAAAGATACGCGGCGCTGACTTCGCGGCGCAGCTCGGCGATCAGGTCGAGGATCGCCGCGGCGACGACCGGATCGAGCGCGGAAGTCACTTCGTCGCAGAGGATCAGGTCCGGCTGCGCGGCCAGCGCACGTGCGAGGTTGATGCGCTGCTTCTGGCCTCCGGACAAGCCGACGCAACTGCGTTCGGCTACCGCGGACGGCAGCTTGACCAGATCGAGCAATTCGGCAACGCGGCGCTTGCGCCTGCCTGCGTCCATGCCGTGGAAGAACGCCAGCGGCCGTTCGAGAATCTGCGCCACCGTGTGCGCGGGATTGAGCGCCGTGTCGGCATGCTGGAACACGATCTGCACGCGGCGCAGCGTCTCGCGGTCGCGCTGCGCGAGCGTGGCCGGCAGCGCCTTGCCGGCGAAGCGAATTTCGCCCGCCGTCGGCGCGATCAGGCCGGCGACGCAGCGCGCCAGCGTCGACTTGCCCGATCCGGATTCGCCGATCACGCCGATCGCCTGCCCCGCATGCAGCTTGAGCCCGACGTCTTCGAGCACGGGATGTTCGCACTTGCCGTCGCGCACGCGCCCGTAGCCGGCGCACAGCCCCGCCACTTCCAGCAGCGGCGCGTCGGTCGCGATCGCCGCGCCGGCGTGGGCACGCTCGCCCGCGCGCGCGGCCGCGAGCAGGCTGCGCGTGTAGTCGTCGGTCGGTGCGTGCAGAATCTGCGTGGCGCCGCCGCATTCCTTCATCCGGCCGTGGCGCAGCACGAGGATGCGGTCGGCCATCTGCGCGACGACGGCGAGATCGTGGCTCACGTAGATCGCGCTGACGCCGCGTTCGCGCACGACGCGGCGGAACGCGGCGAGCACTTCGACCTGCGTGGTCACGTCGAGCGCCGTGGTCGGCTCGTCGAAGATCACGACGTCGGGGTCCGCGATCAGCGCCATCGCCGCCATCACGCGCTGCAACTGGCCTCCCGAGACTTCGTGCGGATAACGCCGGCCGATCGCGTCGGGATTCGGCAGCGCGAGTTCGCGGAACAGTTCCACCGCTTTGCGTTGCGCATCGGCGCGCCCGAGGACGCCGTGCAGCAGCGCGGGCTCGATCACCTGGTCGAGGATGCGCCGCGAAGGGTTGAACGAAGCCGCCGCACTTTGCGCGATGTAGGCGACCTTGCGTCCGCGCAACGCGCGCTTGCCGGCCTCGGAGAGCTTCAGCACGTCGCTGTCACCGAGCTGCACGCGGCCGCCGGCGATGCGGCAACCGCGCCGCGCGTAGCCCATCAGCGCGAGCGCGATCGTCGTCTTTCCCGAACCCGATTCGCCGATCAGGGCGAGCACCTGTCCCGGCTCGACGGTGAAGCTGACATCGTGCACGAGCGTAGCGTCAGCGGCCGCGATGCGCAGGTTTTCGACCTCGATGCGCGCACCCATCAGTGCACCCCCTTGCGCGCATCGCGCCCGGGCAGGGCATCGACAACGAGGTTGACCGCCATCGTCAGACTCGCGATCGCGAGTGCCGGCGACACCACGGCGAGGCCACCCTCCCACAGGGCGCCGAGATTCTCGCGCACCAGCGTACCCCAGTCGGCGGCCGGCGGTTGCACGCCGAGGCCGAGGAAGCTCAGGCTCGCGAGCAGCAGCACGACGTAGACGAAGCGCAGGCCGAGATCGACCAGCATCGGCGCGGCGATGTTCGGCAGCACCTCGTGCACCATCAAATACCAGCGCGACTCGCCGCGCGTGCGCGCGACGACGACGTAGTCGAGCGCGGCGATATTGACCGCCAGCGCGCGCGCGATGCGGAACGCCCCCGGCATATAGATGATCGCCGCGGTGGCGACCAACAGCGGCACCGACTCGCCGAACGCGGCGACCATGATCAGCGCGAACAGTTTGCTTGGAATCGAGATCAGCGTGTCCATGGCGCGACTGAGCACCGCGTCGAGCCAGCCGCCGCTGACCGCGGCGAGCAGTGCGAGGACGGTGCCGATTGCGCTCGCGAGCAGCGCGGCGACGAGGGCGACGGCGACCGTGTAGCGCGCGCCGAGCAGCACGCGCGCGAGCATGTCGCGACCGAGATAGTCCGCGCCGAGCCAGTGCCCGGCCTGCGCCGGCGCGAACACCGGCAGCGCGCCGATGTCCTGCGCGTCGTGCGGCACCCACCACGGCGCGGCCAACGCGACCAGCAGCCAGGCCAGCACGATGACCAAGCCGATCGTGCCCGGCACACCGAGTCCGAGCACGCGGCGGCGCGGCGGCACGGCCGTGGCGGAAGCAGGCACGGTCATTGCGCGTGTCTCAGTCGTGGGTTGGCAAGGATGCCGATCAGGTCGGCGATCAGCACGAGCAGCAGGTAGCCGGCGCAGAAGATCATCGTGCAGGTCTGCACCAGCGGCATATCGCGCTGGCTGACGCCGTCGACCATGAGCTTGGCGACGCCGGGATACTGGAAGATCGTCTCGACCACGATCACGCCGCCGAGCAGATAGGACGTGCTCAACGCGACTGCGTTCGCGATCGGGCCGATCGCGTTCGGCAGCGCGTGGCCGAGCACGAGGCGCAGCGGCGGCACGCCTTTCAAGCGCGCCATCTCGATGTAGGCCGCGTCGAGCTGGTCGGCCAGCGCCGCGCGCGTCATGCGCATCATCTGCGCGACGACGACGCAGCACAATGTCAGCACCGGCATCACGAACACGCGCGCCGCGCCGGACAGCGAATCGATGTCGCTCGCGTACGACAGCGCCGGCAGCCAGCCGAGCTTCACCGAGAGGAGCAATACCGCGATCGTCGCGATCAGGAATTCCGGCACCGAGACGAGTACGACCGCGCCGTTGTTGAGCAGGCGGTCGAGCCAGCCGCCGCGGAACACCGCGGCGAGCGTGCCGAGCAGCAGCGCGAGCGGCACCGCGATCGCCGCGGTCACCGCGGCGAGCAGCAGCGAATTCGGCAGGCGGTTGCCGATCAGCTCCATCACCGGCGCATCGCTGACCAGCGAGCGGCCCGGATTGCCGCTGACGAGGCCGCCGAGCCAGTGCAGGTAGCGCAGCGGCAGCGCTCGATCGAGCCCCATCTGCATGCGCAGCGCGGCCAGGGTTTCCGGCGTCGCATCCTGGCCGAGCAGTTGCTGCGCGGCGTCGCCGGGCAGGACCGCCGTGATCAGAAACACCGCGACCGACACGAGCAACAGCGAGACCAGCGACAGCCCGAGCCGCTGCATGATCAGACGCGGCAGCGGGCTCATGCGCCCCACCATACGTGTTCGGCAAATTCGTAGCCCATCAGGCCGCCGATCGGGATCGTCGACAGGCCCTTGAGGCGCGTGTTGTGTGCGTCGAGCGAAGAGAGGAACAGCGGAATCGCCACGTTGCCCTTCTCGTGGATCATGACCTGCATGTCGGCGTACAAGGCTTTGCGCCTGGCCTCGTCCACTTCGGAGCGGGCGGCGAGCAGCAACTGGTCGAAGCGCGGATCTTTCCAGCGCGCATCGTTGTTCACGGCATCGGACTTGAAGAACTCGGTCAGCACCGCGTCGGCGTTGGGCCGCGGATTGACATTGCCCCACCCCACCGCGCTCTTGCCCCAGTAGTGGGACCAATAGCCGTCCGGCGGCATGCGCTGCAATTGCAGGTTCATGCCGATGCGATTCGCGCTTTGCTGCAACACCAGCGTCATCTCGACACTGAGATTCGCCGCGGGCGAAGCGACGACCGGAATCGGCGTATTGCCCAGGCCGCTGCGCTCGAAGTGATAGCGTGCCTTGTCGAGATCGAGTTCGCGCTGCGGCAGCCCGGCGAAGAAGAAACGGTTGGACGGATGGATCGGATGGTCGTTGGCGACGATGGCGTTGCCGAGCGCGACCGACTCGGCGATGCGTGCGCGATCGAACAGCAGCTTGATCGCCGTGACGAAATCCGCGTTGCTGCCGGGCGCCATGTCCTGGCGCATCGCGAGATCGCTGTACTGGCCCGACGACTGGCGGAACACGGCGAATCCCGGCGTGCCTTCGACGCGCCGTACCGAGCGCGGATCGATGGCGGCGACGAGATCGAGATCGCCCGAGAGCAACGCGTTGACGCGCGCGCCTTCATCGCCCAAGCCGGCGAGTTCGACCTCGTCCACATAGGGACGGCCTTCGCGCCAGTAGTCGCGATTGCGCACGACGATCGAACGCAGGCCGCGCTTGAATTCCTTGAGCTTGAACGGACCGGTACCGATGCCGTGGTTGAAGTCGCGCATGCCGTCGGGAACGATCGCGAACGCGAACGTCGCCAGCATCGCCGGCAGATCGGCGTTGGCCTGATGCAGCAGGACTTCCACCTCGCCGGGGGCGGACGCGCGCACGCTTTCGATCTGGTCGGCGAGCACCTTGGCGCGCGAAATCGTCGCCGGATCCTTGTGCCGCATCAATGAGAACACGACGTCTTCCGCGCGCAGCGGGCGACCATCGTGGAAACTCACGCCGCGGCGCAGCCTGAACGTCCAGCGCTTCGCGTCGTCGGTGTCGAAACGCTCGGCCAGCGCGGGCTGCGGGGCGAGGCTCGCATCGAAGCAGGTCAGGCAGTTGTAGAGCATGCGCGAACGCGCGTAGTCGGTCTGGTTCGACAGACGCGCCGGATCGAGCGTGTCGGCGATCGACGCGGCCGCGCTGGCCACGCGCACCCGGCCGCCGTAGCGTGGCTGCGCGGCGGCCACGCCCTGCGCGAGCGCGGCGACGTGCTGCGAAGTCGCCCACGCCATGCCGGCGCCGGCGAGCATCTTCAGCACGTCGCGACGCGTTGCGCCGCGCGCGAGCGCGCCGAGGACACGGCCGCTGTCGGCGGTCCCCAGCAGATCGCGCAGGCGCGCCCCGTCCATGTGCGGAGCTTACAGGCCGACGAGCGCAGCCAAGCCGCCGGCGTCGGCGATCTCGGTGTAGCCGTATTCGGGATTGCCGGGACCGTGGCCACGGTTGATCCAGGCCTTGTCGCGGATGCCGATATCGGCCGCGGTCATCAGGTCGTAGCGCAGGCTCGAGGACACGTGCAGGATGTCCTCCGGATTGCAGCCGAGCGCATCGATCATGTATTCGAACGGACGCATGCGCGGCTTGTACGCCTGCGCCTGCTCGGCGGTGTAGACGCGGTAGAACGGCACTTCGAGCAGCTTGACGTTCTTGAGGATGTCCTTGTCGTCGGCGTTGGACAGGATCACGAGCGGGATTTTGTCGGCGATCTTCGCCAGGCCGGCGACGGTGTCCGCATGCGGGCCCCAGGTCGGCACCGCGTCGCAAATGCGCAGCGCTTCCGCATCGACGTATTGCAGCTTCCACTTGCGTGTCAGACGACGCAACGCGTTCTTCAACACGTCGCCGAGCGGCTGCCACGGGCCGAGCACCTCGTCGAGTCGGTACGAAGTGAAGTCGACGAGGAATTGCGGCATGTCCGCAGCCTTGATCCGGTCGGCGAAGATTTCGCGCGCCATATCGTTGGGCCGATAGTTGATCAACGTGCCGTAGCAGTCGAAGGAAATGTACTTGGGCCTGAAAGTCATCGAAACGCACCTGTTACTGGTTGAGGTTCGGTTATCGCAGGCCCACCCGGGGGCCTGCAAGGATTGAAACATGCGCCCGACAAGGCTGCATCGCGTTGTCGTTCCGGCGTTCATGCAAAACTGCGGTTTACTGCCTCCAGACCAGCAGATTGTGTGTGGGCGCGGCCCGGCCTCAAAGATACCGAGGATTTCGATGTCCTTCCGCCGTTTTTTCAACCCCGAGAACCCTCGAATCGCCGACCTGCAAGGAATTCAGCCTCATCCAGCGCAGCACGCGCTGCTGAGCCTGGCCCCGCCCGGGGCGAATCGCGGCGATGTGGGTGGCGGACACGGATGACAACTACTTCGCTGCGCCGCGCTTGCCGCCGAACAATCGGTCGAGCGGGTATTCGCGCTTCACGAACGGAACGCGCAGAACGATGTAGCTCGAAAATTTTTCGATGCCGAGATCGGCTTCGAGCATGCCGTCCATCACGCTCTGAAAATGGGCGACGCTGCGCACGATGACCTTGATCAGAAAATCGTATCCGCCGCTCATGTTGTAGCACTCCATGATCTCGGGGATGTTCCGGGCCGCCGTCTCGAAGCGCCCCAGATCCTTGCGGCGATGATTGCCGATCGTCACTTCGGTGAAAACGACGAGAGCATCGCCGATTTTCGCCAACTCGACATGCGCGCCGTATCCTTCGATGACGCCGATTTTCTGCAGTCGCTTCACGCGCGCGAGGCACGGGCTCGGGCTCAGCGCCACCTGATCGGCCAGTTCGATGTAGGAGCAGCGTCCCGCGCGCTGAAGGCAGGCGAGGATCTTGAGATCCGTTCGATCCAGTTCGACGCCGCGACGCATGGCCCGTGCTCTCTTTCGTCAACCCGCCTAGAGATTCGCCGCTTCGGCGAGCGATTCGTCGAGCGCCTGCACCACGAGCGCCACTTGCTCGCTCGACAGGATCAGCGGCGGTCGGATCTTGAGCACATTGTGTCCCTGCGCACAGGCGCTGAGCAAAACGCCTTTGTCGCGCAGCAGATTGACGACGCGGCTGGTGGTCTCGCGGTCCGGCTCTCTCGTTGCCCGGTCGCGGACCAGTTCGACGCCGACGAACAGGCCGGCGCCGCGAACATCGCCGATCGCGGAATGGCGCCGGGCGAGCGCGGCGATGCCGCCGCGCAACTCGTCGCCGATTTTCGCCGCGTGCGCAACCAAACCTTCCTGCTCGATCGTATCGAGTACGGCGAGCGCCGCCGCGCAGGAAACGGTGTTGCCCGCGAAGGTGTTGAAATAGCGCGAATCGCGTCCGAACTGTGCAACCGCGTCATGGGTGGCGAGCAGCCCGGCGATCGGCTGCCCGTTGCCCATCGGCTTGCCCAGCGTAACGATGTCCGGGATGACGCGGTGGCGCTGGAACCCCCACATGTGGCTGCCGGTGCGGCCGAAGCCGGGCTGCACTTCGTCGGCGACGAACAGGCCGCCGGCGCGCTTGATCGCGTCCACCGCGCCGCGCAGGAAACCCGCGGGTTCGGGAAGAATGCCGTCGCTCGTGAACAGCGAATCGAAGATCATCATCGCGGGCTTGATGCCGTGGCGCTTGAGATCGGCAATGGCCGCCTCGACGTCGCGCGTGAATCGCTCCGCCAGATCGGCGCCGGCGGCATGATAGAGGCGCGGCGCGGGCACGGTCCGGACGTGCGCGCCGAGATCGACCGTCGCGCCGAGCGACGGCGAAAACTGCGACACGGCGTCGGTGAACCCGTGATACGCCGTGTCGGTGATGACAATGCCGGTGCCGCCGGTGCGCACCTTGGCGATGCGGTAGGCGAGATCGTTCGCCTCGCTGCCGGTGCAGGTGAGCATCAGGTGCGCGAGACCGGTGCCGGGCACCGTGGCGAGCAGGCGTTCCGCCAGTTGCAGGATCGTTTCGTGCAGGTAGCGCGTGTTCGTCGCGAGAACGGCGACCTGCCTGCAGATCGCATCGACCACGCGCGGGTGACAATGCCCGAGCGAGGTGACGTTGTTGTAGATGTCGAGGAAGCGCCGACCCTCGTTGTCGATGAGCCAGGCGCCCTCGCCGCGCACTATCTGCAGCGGGCGCTCGTACATCAGGCGATAGGCTGGTCCGAGCAGGGCGTCGCGCCGCGCGATCAACGCTGCGGTTTCCGGGCCGACGTCCGCGCGACCCGGAATATAGGCATTGACCATGTTGAGATCGATCGTGCTTGTCATTGCGGACCTCGGCTGTGCACGCGAGCCAGCAGCCGGTCGCGTGCCGTTTCTGGGGAGACGTCGGCCATCCGGAAGAGCGCTTCCCAGGCGGCCGGATTGTGACGCAGAATGTAAACGCGGTTTTCCGGGTAGCGCGTTGCACGCCATCCGGTAATCAGCACGGTGACGAGATGTCGCGCCGCCACCAGCTCTGCCACCAGTTCCTGTTCTTCAGGCAGCAGCGGCAGTGCCGTGTGATAGGCACCGATGAACTCGGCGGCATCGGCGAACGGATCGCCCCCACCGCCCATTTGAAAGGTCGCACCGGTGGCGACTTCGCCGACGAGCGGCGCATGGACCATGTCGCCGAAATCGATGATGCCGGTGACTCGCGCGACATCATCCGCGCCGACGAGTATGTTGTAGAGGTTGTAGTCGTTGTGGATCACCTGTGCGCGCAGGCCGCCGAGGCGCGGCTGCACCGACTCGATGAAACGCGACATGAAGTGCCCGGCAAGCCTGCGCCGTTCCGCGCCGCTGATTTCGTCGACCAAATGCGCCAGCCGATCCACGCGCGACGCGTTCCACAGCAAATCGTGCGAAGCGGCGGCATGCCTGAAATCGCGCAACGCGAGATCGAGCCTGGCCAATGTCGTGGCGAACGCGATTCGCTGTGCACCATCCCGCGCCGTGTCCTTCGCCGCTCTGCCCTGCAGGAACGTGAGCAGGCGCAGCACGCATCGCCGCCCGTCGCGCAGCACGACGTGGTCGGCGCTCTTGCCCGCGACAGTATGGATCACACGCTGCACGGGCAGACCGGGATCGACGCGTGCGATATGTTCGAGGCAGGCGGTCTGG
This sequence comes from uncultured bacterium, assembly GCA_966424745.1. GTDB lineage: Bacteria > Pseudomonadota > Gammaproteobacteria > Xanthomonadales > Rhodanobacteraceae > Rudaea. The sequence goes on along the minus strand of CBJLOV010000110.1, from coordinate 4,162 downwards.
AAACCGACGATCTCGTCGGCCTCCGACGGATTGCTGATCTTGAGCAGATACGCATCGCCGCTCGCAGTCGCGAGACGGAAGTTCTGATCGCGCTCGCTGGTCAGCAATCGCGCCGCCCCTTCGATGCCGTAGAGGCGATGAACCAACGCCTCGGCATCTTCGAGCGAGAGATCGGGCACGCGAGTGGACAATTGCGTACGGTCGGAATTGGCCTCGTCGCCGAGGTCGTTTGACGACATGGTGTTTCTCAGTTGAGTTAAGGCGCGATGCGAGCTCGACCACAACCTCGACCGACGGAGGATGTTCGCTGCTGCATCACGCCCCGCAGTTTATTTCCGGCGCGAGGTTCGGAAATGCCGCAATCGATCCCAAGCCTGGCGGAATCCACTTATCGTCGGCAACACGGCAGCACGACGAGAGAACGATGATTTGGCGAGCTCGATCTCATCCATCTCGATCAGGCTGGCCGCCAGATCGCGTAGACCTTCTTCACGTATTCGCGGCTTTCCCAGCTGCATTGCGCGCCCTGCTCGACGAGGAAGATGTCGCCCTTCTTGAATGTGCCTTCGCGGCCCGCGCCGTCGACGAATGTCACGCTGCCGTCGAGCAGGTACATGAGTTCGAAATGCCGGTAAGCCATCGCGCGGCGATGATAGGGAGTCGAATCCCAGGTTCCGCAGACGAATTCGCCGTCGGGCGAACGGTAGTCGCTGTAGTTGCGGCAGTTCGGCGTCGGGCCGACCAGCAGTTCGGCCAGCGGCGCACCCGAGGGGGTGAGCACCGGGTTTTCCTCGATCGGGATCATGGCCGCCTTGTCGTCCGGACCGCCGCTGCGGCGCAGGAAGATGAACGTGACGGGCTCGTCGGCCGACCAGGCAAGACCCACGCCGCGAGTCAGCACGACGCTGTCGTCGGGCTCCAGTGCCGTGGCGCGGTCGTCCGCTTCGAACGTCACCCTGCCTTTGTGCACGATCAGGAATTCGTCCGCCGGCATCGAAGCGATCTTGCCCGAGCCGGGCGGCAGTTGCAGGACGCCGACGGTGACCGGGCCTTCTGCCAACGCAAGCAAGCTGCGATTGGCGAGGAAAGCATCTTCGCCCGCGTCGCAAACAACCGGCGCCTCGCGGTCGGCGAAGGCACGGAGGTCAGTGAAGGAACGGACGACGGATTCGGCCGCGGGAACAGCCTGTAAACGGGTCATTGTCGGTTCTCTCTGCGGAAAATCGGTTCAATCATCAAGGCATGCCCGCGGCTGGAATTCTCCGCTCGTCATTCCCGCGCGCTTGCAGCGGGAATGACGGGCAAAGGCGTGGCAACGCGATATCAAAACTCCGACACCTTGCCCCATTGCGACTTGTCGAAGCGGGACAGACGGTACTGCGCGGTTTCGGTAATGGGTTTGCGCCCGAGCACGAGATCGGCGACCAGATGCCCGGCGCCGGGACCGATGCCGAAGCCGTGGCCGGAAAAGCCCGCTGCCAGGAACAATCCTTTCACGCCGATATCGCCGTCGATCACCGGAACTCCATCCGGCGTGGAATCGATATAGCCCGCCCATTCGGCCTGCACCGGCACGTTCTGCAACTCCGGCAGCAGGGCGCGCGCGCGCCTCAAGATCAAATCGAGCGTGCTGCGCGAGGGCCGCGGATCGAGGATGCGCACGGCTTCCATCGGAGTCGGACGATCCATCGCCCAGCGTCGGCGCGTTTCGAAACCCGCGTGCCACGCCTGCAAACCTCCGGGTGAAAGCAGCCGCCAGCGCTTGGCGAACATCGGCACGAAATGTTTCGCACCGCGAATCATGCCCGGCGTGGGATCGACTTTGCCGAAGCCGGAAATGGCCAGGGCATGCCCGCCATCGGCTCTTCGCGTCACGGTGACGGTCGAGGTGTGCAATGCCGGGGGCAGCCCTTTCGCGCCGGGAGCGACGGACAGGATCGAACTGCGTATCGCGGCCTGCGGAAACACGATGTCGCTCTGGTGCAGGAAACTCGACGCCCACGCCCCGCCCGCCAGCACGACCCGTCGCGTGCGGACAACGCCACGCTCGGTGATGACACCGCAGACTGCGCCCGCCTGCTGCTCGATGCCGCGCGCGGCGCAGTTCTGCACCACGATACCGCCGTGCTTGAGGACGCCTCGCGCGATGGTCGCCGCGGCACGCGACGTATCCGCTTTGCCGTCGGTCGGCGCCCATACGCCGCCTTTCCAGGATTTGCCCGTTGCCGCGCCGCGCTCGGTCGCCTCCGCGCCGCTCAACGTGTGCGTGACCACGCCCTCGCCGCGCGCGAATCGCACCCACGCCGCCCAGGTCTCGATCTCTTTCTCGCTGTTCGACAGATACAGCAGGCCGCAGCGCGAAAATCCCATGTCGTCGCCGATGTCCGCGCCCATTTCCTCCCACAGTGCGAGGCTCTTCGTGGCGAGCGGCAATTCGCGCGCATCGCGATTCTGCTGGCGGCACCAGCCCCAGTTGCGGCTCGACTGTTCCGCGCCGACGCGACCTTTTTCGAGCAGCAAGACGCGCTGGCCGCCTCGGGCAAGCCAGTACGCGGCGCTGACGCCGACGATGCCGGCGCCGATCACGACGCAGTCGGCACTCGCGGGCAAGGCATCGGGCGTATCGATTGTCATCAGAGGTGCAGGCATGGATTTGTCCAGATTCAGTACCCGCGCTCGCGCGCGACGAGACCAGGGATGGGCCGGTTTTCGCGCACCGCGCGGATCACGGCAAGCGCATGCAACGCACCTTCGCGCGCATCGGTCTGCGCGGCGATGTGCGTAGTGATGATCACGCGCGTATCGTTCCACAGCGGGTTTTCCGCGGGCCGCGGCTCCGTTTCGGTCATGTCGAGGACCGCCCTTGCCACCTCGCCTTCGTCGAGCGCACGCGCGAGCGCCGCCATGTCGAGGTGGCCGCCGCGCCCGGCATGGACCAGGCGCGCGCCGCGCGGAAGCTTTGCGAACAGTCGCGTGCCGAGAATGCCGCGCGTGCGTTCGGTGAGCGGCAGCAGGCAGACGAGAATGTCGCTGCCGCCGAGAAAGGCTTCGAGTTCGTGCGCGGCAAACACCTCGACGTTCTCGACCGCGGCACCCGACAAACTCCAGCCGCGCACGCGGAAGCCGAGAGTGCCGAGGCCGGCGGCGGCCAGCCGGCCGATCCTGCCCAGGCCCATGATGCCGACCGTGCGGTCGCCCGCCGCCGCCACCTTGCCCGCTTTCCACAAGCGTTCGCGGCTCTGTGCGACATAGACGGGCATGTCCCGATGCGCCATCAGCGTCGCCATCACGACCCAGTCGCGCACCATGGCCTCGATGCCGGGGGCGATCGTGCGCGACAGCGCGACGCCAGCGGGCAGCGCGGGCAAATGATCGACGCCGGCCCCGACCGAGATGAGCGTCTTCAGCCCTGTGTAGATCGAAAGATCCTTCGGCGGGTACCAGCAGGCGATATGCGCGATCGTGGACGGATCGGTCACCGCGGCCTCGCCGACGACGATGGGCTCGCCGGCTTCGGCGAAGACGCGCGGCCATACCTCGCCGCGCTCCGGCGTGGAGATCAGGAGCAGGGGCATCGGACGATCACCATCCCAACCCAAGGCCCGGCACGCCGCGCGCGATGTGTATAACCGTGCTCATCCGTTCACTCCGTCATCGCGCATGAGAGTAGACGCAAAACGGCGGCATTAGGTTTCGCATCCGCATTGCAAACGACAGCGGACCGCCATGACACCCGACGTTTGCAGCAAGGAATACCGTTGCAATCCGCATCAGTGCAAAATGTCCTGCAGTTTGTAGTAGGCGCCCACGAACGGAAGGAACCAGGCCGGACCGAAATGGCCCGGTATGGCCGGCCAGTCGAAATCCTTCCAGGGGTTGGACGAGGCGTTGCCGTCCATCACCTCGGCCATGACCTTGCCCATGTAAGTCGACATCTGGGTGCCGTGTCCGCTGTAACCCATCGAATAGAACAACCCGTCGTGCTCGCCGGCGCGCGGCAGGCGGTCCGCGGTCATGTCGACCATGCCGCCCCAGCAATAGTCGATGCGCACGTTCGCGAGCGACGGGAAGATTTGCAGCATCGAGCGGCGCAGGATCTTGCCGCTCTTGACGTCCGATCGGGCGCCCGACTTGGCGAAGCGCGCCCTGCCGCCGAACAGCA
>CBJLOV010000109.1:0-14806 GCA_966424745.1 uncultured bacterium | reverse complement strand
TGACCACGAAGGCACGAAGAGCACGAAGGAACACGAAGAACAGCAAAGAAAAAAGTAGGGCGATGAGATGCAAAGCCGACCGATTTCTATCCCTTCGTGATTCTTCGTGCTCTTCGTGCCTTCGTGGTTTTCTTCCGCTTTTGCTTTCTCCAACCCCCGTAAACACAGCATCTGCCAGGGCCACCGACGCCCCTGCGGTATCATTCGCGTCCCCGTCGACAGGAAGACAGACATGCGGCCATTTCCGCTCGGTGAAGAACTCGACCTGCTGCGCGATACCGTCGCGGCGTTCGCGGAGAAGGAAATCGCGCCGCGCGCCACCGCGATCGATCACGACAACGTGTTTCCGTCCGACCTGTGGCGCAAGCTCGGCGAGATGGGCCTGCTCGGCATCACGGTGCCGACCGAGTACGGCGGCTCGGGCATGGGCTATCTCGCCCACCTCGTCGCGATGGAAGAAATTTCGCGCGCCTCGGGCTCGATCGGCCTGTCCTACGGCGCCCACTCGAACTTGTGCGTGAACAATATCGCGCACAACGCGAACGAAGCGCAGAAGAAAAAATACCTGCCCAAGCTCTGCAGCGGCGAGTTCGTCGGCGCACTGGCGATGAGCGAGCCGGGCGCGGGCTCCGACGTGGTCGGCTCGATGACCTGCCGCGCCGAACAGAAGGGCGACGTCTGGATCGCCAACGGCTCGAAGATGTGGATCACCAACGGCCCCGATGCCGACGTGCTGCTGGTCTACCTGCGCACCGCGCACCGCCCGGCCGGTTCGCGCTGCATGACCGCCTTCATCGTCGAGAAAGGCATGAAGGGTTTTTCCACCGCGCAGAAGCTCGACAAGCTCGGCATGCGCGGCTCGAACACCTGCGAGCTGGTGTTCGACAACTGCGAGATCCCCGACGAGAACCGCGTCGGCGAAATCAACGAAGGCGTGCGCGTGCTGATGAGCGGCCTCGACACCGAGCGCCTCGTGCTCAGCGGCGGCCCGATCGGGCTGATGCAGGCCGCGCTCGACATCACCCTGCCCTACGTGCGCGAGCGCAAGCAGTTCAACGCGCCGATCGGCACGTTCGGCATCATGCAGGCGAAGATCGCCGACATGTACACCGCGCTGCAGTCCTCGCGCGCCTACGCCTACCTGGTCGCGCAGGAGTTCGACGCCAACCGCAAGTCGCGCATCGACCCGGCCTCGTGCCTGCTCAACGCCTCGCAGAACGCGGTCAAGGTCGCGCTCGAAGCGATCCAGGCGCTCGGCGGCAACGGCTACATCAACGAATTCCCGACCGGGCGCATCCTGCGCGACGCGAAGCTGTACGAGATCGGCGCCGGCACGAACGAAATCCGCCGCATGCTGATCGGACGCGAGCTGTTTCACGGCAAGAGTTGAGTAGCGTGCCTGAGTTCTCGCACATATTCCGCCTGATGCTCGATCTCGCCGGACGTTTTCGGCAACGCGGCATAAGACATGCGCTGATCGGCGGGTTGGCGCTGGCTCCGCGAGGTTATCCGAGAGCCACGACCGACGTCGATTTCCTCATAGCGGAGGAAGACATAGTCGCCGTTCGCGAGCTGATGTCCGAACGTGGCGCAATCACCATCATCGAAGACGAGAATTTCAGCAGCTATTTCGACGGCCGCATCAGAGCCGACTTCCAGCACGCGATCCGCCCGGTCAGCAAGGGAATCCTCGCCCGCGCTGAAAATGTGCGTTTCGACAACGAGGAAATTCCTGTCATTCAAGTCGAAGACCTGATCGGGCTGAAAGTGCAGGCGTATCACAACAATCACCGTCGGCTCAAAGACCGCATCGATATCCAAGAGCTCTTGACCGCCAACTGGGATAAAATAGACCTCGATCGGATCCGCGGATACTACGCCCTATTCCATCGCGAACATGAACTCGACAGACTACTCAGACTGGTTTCAGGAAATCGTTGAAGAAGCGCTGACTGCGCCAGATCAACGCGACGCGATTCCGTCCCTTCCCCCGCCTTCCACACCGGAAGAAGGCGCAGCGAGACTGCTCGAAGCGCTGCTGTTGATGGAGGGCTTCGGACTGCCTAAGCCTGATCCGACACCCATCCGATATCACACCCTGCTCCTCTAGTTCTCGCATCGCCCGCAATCCTCTCCCCACAAACATATTCACAGTCAGGAAATCGCCATGTCAGACATCGTCATCGTCGGCGCGAAGCGCACCGCCATCGGTTCCATGCTCGGCCAGTTCACCGGCGTGCCGACGCCCACGCTCGGCGCTACGGCGATCAAGGCGGCGCTCGAACAGAGCGGCGTTGCCGCGAACGACGTCGGCGAAGTGATCATGGGCTGCGTGCTGCCGGCCAATCTCGGCCAGGCGCCGGCGCGCCAGGCGTCGCTCGCCGCGGGCCTGCCGAAGTCGGCCGGCTGCACCACGATCAACAAGGTCTGCGGCTCGGGCATGAAGGCGATCATGCTCGCCAACGATCTGATCAAGGCCGGCTCGGCCAGCGTCGTCGTCGCCGGCGGCATGGAGTCGATGACCAATGCACCGCACATGGTCGCGGCGCGCACCGGCCTGCGCTACGGCGACGCCAAGCTCGTCGACCACATGGCGTGGGACGGCCTGACCAATCCCTACGACGGCAAGTCGATGGGCGTGTTCGCCGATGCGACCGCGGCGAAGTACGGCTTCACGCGCGAGCAGCAGGACGCCTTCGCGGCCGAGTCGGTGAAGCGCGCGCAGGCCGCGATCGCCTCGGGCGCGTTCGCCGACGAAATCGTGCCGGTCAAGGTGGCGACGAAGAAAGGCGACGTCGAGTTCGCCGTCGACGAGCAGCCGGGCAAGGTGGACCCGGCGAAGATTCCGACGCTCAAGCCCGCCTTCGCGAAGGACGGCACGGTGACCGCGGCGAGCTCGTCGAGCATTTCCGACGGCGCCGCGGCGACGGTGCTGATGAGCGCCGACGAGGCGAAAAAGCGCGGCGTGAAGCCGATCGCGCGCATCGTCGCCCACGCGACCAACTCGCACGAGCCGGAGTGGTTCACGACCGCGCCGGTCGGCGCGATCCAGAAGGTGCTCGACAAGGCCGGCTGGAAGGTCGGCGACGTCGATCTGTTCGAGGTCAACGAAGCCTTCGCCGTCGTCGCGATGGCGCCGATCAAGGATCTCGGCATCGCCCACGAGAAGCTCAACATCAACGGCGGCGCCTGTGCGCTCGGCCATCCGATCGGCGCCTCTGGCGCGCGTCTCGTCGTCACCCTGCTGCATGCACTGCAGAAGCGCGGCGGCAAGAAGGGCGTCGCGGCCCTGTGCATCGGCGGCGGCGAAGCGACGGCGATCGCCGTCGAACTGGTGTGACATCGTAGGGGCGCGATTCATCGCGCCCTGCTCTTTACATCCGACGTAAAAAGCCGGGCTCGATGAATCGAGCCCCCATCAACTTTGCCAACCAAAGGGATATTGCCATGAAAACGAAATCGATCTTCGCCTTGACCGCTCTCGCGGTCGCCCTCGCCGCCTGCGGCAGCTCGCAGCAGGATGCGAAGGACGCCGCGGCCAAAGCCAAGGAATCGGCGCAAAAGGCGGCCCAGGCGACCCAGCAGGCCGCGCAGCAAGCCGCACAGGCGACTCAGCAAGCCGCGCAACAGGCCGGCCAGGCCGTGCAGCAGGCGGCGCAGAGCGCGAGCGCCAACGTGCAGCAGGGTACGGCGAGCGCGGCTGATGCGGCCAAACAGGCGGCGTCCGATGCGGCGACCGCGACCAAGGACGCCGCAGGCCAAGCTTACGATGCGACCAAGGACGCCGCGGGCAAGGCCGTCGACGGCGGCAAGCAGCTCGCCTCCGACACCGCCGCCGCGATGAAGGACGCGACCGGCAAGGCCGTCGACGCGACCAAGGCCGGCGCGCACGAAGTCGCCGAAGGCGCGAAGGCCGTCGCCGGCGACGTCAAAGACGCGGCGGTGAAGGCCAAGGATGCTGTCAAAGACAAGGTCGAAAACCACTGACTTCCCGCTCGCTCCATCTAAACCGGCCGCCTCGCGCGGCCGGTTTCGTTTAAAGCAAGAGCATCCTTTAGCCACGGATTACGCGGATTGCACGGATCAAGAAAAATTTGAATCGGCATTTATCCGTGTAATCCGCGTAATCCGTGGCCCAAAACAGCTTTTCCGGTATTCGCCTATGCCCGCCATCGAATCGCAAATCGACACCCGCTCGGCCGAATTCCAGACCAACGCCGCACAGCTGCGCGGCCTCGTCGATGACTTGAAAACCCAGCTCGCGCAAGCCGCGCTCGGCGGCGGCGACAAGGCGCGCACCAAGCACACCGAGCGCGGCAAGCTGCTGCCGCGCGAACGCGTGCGTGCGCTGCTCGATCCGGGTTCGCCGTTCCTCGAATTCTCCCCGCTCGCCGCGCACGGCATGTACGACGGCGCCGCGCCCTGCGCGGGCGTGATCGCCGGCATCGGCCGCGTGCACGGCAGCGAAGTCATCGTCGTCGCCAACGATGCGACGGTGAAAGGCGGCACGTATTTCCCGATGACGGTGAAGAAGCATCTGCGCGCGCAGGAGATCGCGCTGGAGAACCGCCTGCCGTGCATCTATCTGGTCGATTCGGGCGGCGCCTTCCTGCCGATGCAGGACGAGGTGTTTCCGGACAAGGAACATTTCGGCCGCATCTTCTACAACCAGGCGCGCCTGTCCTCGCTCAATATTCCGCAGATCGCCGTGGTCATGGGCTCGTGCACCGCGGGCGGCGCCTACGTGCCGGCGATGAGCGACGAGACGATCATCGTCAAGGAACAGGGCACGATCTTCCTCGGCGGCCCGCCGCTGGTGAAGGCCGCGACCGGCGAAATCGTCGATGCCGAATCGCTCGGCGGCGCCGACGTGCACACGTCGATCTCGGGCGTGGCCGATCACTTCGCCGAGAACGACCAGCACGCGCTCGCGATCGCGCGCGACATCGTCGCCAGCCTGAACCGGCGCAAGTCGCTGCCCGTCGCGATCAAGCCGCCGGCCGAACCGAAATACCTCGCCGAGGAGATCTACGGCTGCGTGCCGACCGACACGCGCAAGCCGTTCGACATCCGCGAGATCATCGCGCGCATCGTCGACGCGTCGGAATTCCACGAGTTCAAGGCACGCTACGGCAAGACCCTCGTCTGCGGCTTCGCCCACATCCACGGCTACCCGGTCGGCATCGTCGCCAACAACGGCATCCTGTTTCCGGAGTCGGCGCTGAAAGGCGCGCACTTCATCGAGCTGTGCAACCAGCGCGACATCCCGCTCGTGTTCCTGCAGAACATCACCGGCTTCATGGTCGGCAAGAAATACGAACAGGCCGGCATCGCCAAGGACGGCGCGAAGATGGTGACGGCCGTGGCCTGCTCGCACGTGCCCAAGTTCACCGTGATCATCGGCGGCAGCTTCGGCGCGGGCAACTACGCCATGTGCGGCCGCGGCTACCAGCCGAGATTCCTGTGGATGTGGCCGAACGCACGCATCAGCGTGATGGGCGGCGAACAGGCCGCCTCGGTACTCGCCACCGTGCGCCGCGACGGCATCGAAGCCGCCGGCAAGACCTGGCCGAAGGAAGAAGAAGAAACGTTCAAGACGCCGATCCGCGAGCAGTACGAACGCCAGGGCCATCCCTACTACGCCACGGCGCGCCTGTGGGATGACGGCGTGATCGATCCGGCCGACACGCGCCGCGTCCTCGGTCTGGCGATTTCGGCCAGCTTCAATGCGCCGATCGACAAACAGCGTTTCGGTGTATTCCGTATGTGACAGCTACAAGCCGATCGCGCGACGACGAAGGCTTGCCGACGACATCGCGACGGCGCGGCACTAGCCCGTCAATTCGACATCGGCTTCTTCGACCATCGCATCCTGGACGAACTTGCCACCGCGGTCGAGTTCGGCGAACAGGCCGCCGAGGCGCACGAGTTCGTCGTACTTGCCCTTTTCGACGAGCTGGCCGTCCTTGAGCACGAGGATCACGTCGGCGTTGCGCACCGTCGACAGACGATGGGCGATGACGAAGGTGGTGCGGTCCTTGGTCAGCGCGCCGAGCGCGCGCTGGATGCGCGCCTCGGTCGCGTTGTCGAGCGCGCTCGTCGCCTCGTCGAGGATCAGGATCGGCGAGTCCTTGAGCATCGCACGCGCGATCGACAGGCGTTGACGCTCGCCGCCGGAGAGGGAACGGCCGCGCTCGGCGACGAAAGTCGCATAGCCTTCGGGCTTCACCACGATGAAATGATGCGCCTCGGCGGCGATCGCCGCGGCTTCGAGCTCCTCGTCGGTCGCGTCGGGCTTGCCGATGCGCAGATTGTCGGCGATCGAACGATAGAACAGGCCCGGATCCTGGAACACGACGGCGATGTGCTCGCGCAGGCTGTGCAGATTGACGTCGCGGATGTCGATGCCGTCGATCGTGATCTTGCCGCCGCTGGGGTCGTAGGCGCGGTAGAGCAGCGACAGCGCGGTCGTCTTGCCCGCGCCGGTCGGGCCGACGATCGCCGCCGTGCCGCCGGCCGGCACCTTGAAGCTCAGATGCTTCAGGGCGGGATGGGAAACCTCGTAGCCGAACGAAACGTCGTGGAATTCGACCTCGCCGCGCACGTTCTCCGGCAGATCCGGCGCGCCCGGCTTCTCGTGCAGCACTTCCTGCGTGTCGAGCACGGCGAAGAAGTCGCGCAGCGAATGGGTCTGGAAGAACAGGCTCGAAATGAAGCCCGCGAACTGTTCGAGGCGGCCGATCAACTGCATCGAGAAGCCGACGAAGGTGACGATGGCGCCGACCGACACTTCGCCCTTGCCGTTGAGCTGCGCGCCGAGCGCGAACATGGCGACGATCGTGATCGTGCTCATCGCGCGGTTCGCCACCGACAGCCAGGCCCAGCCGCGCAGGACCGGATACTGCGCGGTCAGCACCTTGCGCACCATGTTCTTGATCTCGGCGACTTCGGCGGAGATGCGCGAGAAGCTCTGCACGACCATGACGTTGCCGAACACGTCGCCGACGCGCTCGGAAATCTCGTGGTGCAGCTCCTCGACTTCGCCCTGCGCTTTGTGCGTGCGGCGCACGGCGATCGCGTTGAACACGGCAAAGCTGGCCATCAGGCCGATCATCAGCAAGGCGAGCTTCCAGTTCATCCGCAACGCCAGCGGAATCATCACGAGGATCGACAGCAGCGTCGTCAGGTGATCGCGGAAGAAGTTCAGCCAGATCTGGAACAGGTTGCTCGACCCCGCATGCATGATGCGCAGCAGACGGCCGGTGTGGTGCTGGCCGTGGAAGGCGAGCGGCAATGCGACCGAGTGTTCGAAGAATTGGGTGATGACGGCGAGGCGGCGCCGGTGCGCGAGCCGATCCGCGTGCAGCGAGACGAGCACGCTCGCGGCGACCCCGACGAAACCGACGCCGGCCCACCAGCCGATGTAGTACCACGCGTCGCGATGCCCCTTTGCGGTCAGCGCGTCGACGACGCGGCCGAACAGCCAGGGCTCGAGGAAGAACACGCCGGCGAGGCCCAGGTTCGCCACCGCCAACGCTATAGCCAGCCACTTTTCCGGTCCGAGCAGCGCAAGCACGCGCAGGTAAATTCGAAGGATGGACATCTGGCTCCGGAGGGAAAAAGGGAACGTTCCACCCCGGCGCGCCCGGAGGGCAGCGCCGGAGTTCGCAGTAGCTTACCTATCGAAAGCCGCACTTGCAGCCCCGGCCGCAGTCGCCGTCGCTCCTCGGCCGGGGATCGGAAGCTCTTTTCCGGCATGCGGAAATGGGTGGTTTCCCGAGGGAAATCGTGACCCATTGCAACATTTTTGTAATTTTTAACATCGGGGCATGTATTTCATCGCCACCGCCGCGGCGGGTGTGGGGACCCGCCGCACCGGGGTCTGGGCCGGATGTTGCGTAGGGCCGCAGACGCAGTGATCGATCGGTACGTGAACCAAACGCGGACATCGGCCGATGTCCGCTACAACTCTTACATCCTTTGGAGACGAGGCATGAAGAAGGCAATACTGGTTACGGCGTGCACCATGGGCGTTGCGATGATGGGGTTGACCGCGCAGGCTTTCGCCGCGCAGGCCAATCAGACTCATTTTGTTGTGCGCCAGACCGAAGGCAGCCTGCTGCAGTTGGGCGACGCGCTGGTCGCCAACGGCCAGGGTCAGGCCGTGTTGTATCGCGGCGGGGAGAAGATTGCGACCATCCAGGACCCGAACGACATCGTCGCCGAGGCCTCCTCCGCCTCGCGCCCGCTGTACGTGACCGACCAGGACGGCGCCGTCGTCCGCGGCGACCTAAGCGATTTCGAGGGCGATCTCTACCTGAGCCACAGCGCGCCGATCATCCCCTTCTATCGCAGCGACAAGCCGAAGCTGCCGATGGCGGGCGCGGGCATCGACCATTCCGTCGGCGCGGATTCGCACGAGCCGATCGATCCGAACAGCCCGACCTTCAAGCAGTGCAACCCGAGCCGCCCCACGACCCGCAGCTGCTACGGCTACGGCGGCGCGCTGACCCTCCACGGCGGCAACGTGATGGTCACGCCGACGATCCAGGCCGTGTTCTGGGGCAGCTGGTCGCAGACCGATCCGATCATCGCCGGCATGGACACGTTCTTCAAAGGCTGGAGCGGAAGCTCCATCGCCAACGCCTCGAACGAGTACAACGGCGCGAGCAACGGCTACGTGAGCGGAAACGCCAACTACACGGGCTATTCGTTCGACACGTCGTCGACGGGCAATTCCACGCCGAGCAGCTCGACCATGGTCTCCAAAGCCTGCAGCCTGACCGGCAACAACCCGAACGCGAACGCAATCTATACCTACATCACCTCGAACTGGCCCGGCGGCCAGGCCTGCGGCTTCCACACCTGGGGCACGTGCAGCAACGGCGCGCAGGTCCAGGTGGCCTGGATCGGCAACTTCACCGGCAGCACCGGCTGCGGTCCGGGAGCGAGCTCGGGCAACGCACAGGGCCTGGCGGACATCGCCTCGGTGGTCTCGCACGAAGTCTCCGAAGCGACGACCGATCCGCGCGGCACCGGCTGGACCGACAACGGCGGCTACGAGAACGGCGACAAATGCGAGTGGGTCTACGCGCCGATGACGCTCGCCAACGGCGCCAACTTCAGCCTGCAGCGCGAGTGGTCCAATGCGCTGTACGCGGCCGGCACGGGATACGCCAACTACTTCGGCCAGAAAGGCTGCAAGCAGTAACTTCCCGCACCGCGTTCCACTTCGAGTCCCCGGCTTGTCCGGGGACTTTTTTTTGCGTCAAACGCGCCGCGCCCCCTGCCCGCGCTTTTCGCCCGGCGGGTATCATGAGCGCCCCCAAGGGACCATTCAGCGTATGCCGGACTCGTTCAAGATCTCGACCCAACGCGGAATCTGCCATCTCACCCTCGACCGTGCGCAGACGCACAACGCGTTCGACGACGTGATGATCGGCGAGCTCGGCGCCGAACTCGAACGGCTTGCGCGCGACGACGCGCTTCGCGCGCTCGTGCTCGGCGGCGAAGGCGCTTCGTTCTCCGCCGGCGCCAACGCGAACTGGATGAGGCGCATGGCTGCGGCGAGCGAGGCCGAGAACCACGCCGACTCCGAATGCCTCGCCGCGCTGATGCGCACGTTGAATTTCTTTCCGAATCCGACCATCGCGCGCGTCCACGGCGCGGCGATGGGCGGCGGTGTCGGCCTGGTCGCCTGCTGCGATATCGCGATCGCCGCGGACACGGCCAAATTCGCGCTCAGCGAAGTCAAGCTGGGTCTGGTGCCGGCGGTGATCTCGCCCTACGTCGTCGCCGCGATCGGCGCACGCCAGGCGCGGCGCCTGTTCGTCACCGCCGAGACGATCGACGCGCGCGAGGCGCAGCGCATCGGCCTGGTCCACCGCGTCGTCGCCGCGGACGATCTCGACGACGCCGTCGAGCACGAACTCGGCCTGCTCGCCAAGGGCGCGCCGCAGGCACAGCGCGAAGCCAAAGAGCTGGCGTTGCGCATGGCCGGCGCGACGCCCGCGCAGGCTGCGCAGATCGATCAGAAAAACGCGGCGCTCATCGCGCGCCTGCGCATCGGCGCGGAAGGCCAGGCCGGCCTGGGCGCCTTCCTCGACAAACGACCTCCCCCCTGGATCAAGGAGTTCTGACGATGGCCGCTTCCGACAAGTTCGACCATATCGGCTTCACCGTTTCCGACATCGCACGCAGCAAGGCGTTCTACGAGCGCGCGCTGGCGCCGCTCGGCATCGGCCTGGTCTGGGAGGTGACGGCGGAGACGACCGGCGGCCATGCGCACGCGGGCTACGGTCACGACGGCAAACCGTATTTCTGGATCGGCAACGGCGACGGCGCGCTGCGCGGCAAGCTTCACGTCGCCTTCACGGCCGCGAACCGCGCGACAGTCGATGCGTTCTACCACGCGGCCATCGCCGCCGGCGGCGCCGACAACGGCCCGCCCGGTCTGCGCCCGCACTACCACGCCAACTACTACGGCGCGTTCGTCCTCGACCCGGACGGCCACAACATCGAGGCTTGTTGTCACCTTCCCCAAAGCTGATTTAGACGCGGATTTACGCGGATGAGCGCGGATAAAGACGAGCAGATCGAACTGGCGCTCACCGAACGTGTGATCGGCGCGTTCTTCGATGTTTACAATGAACTGGGTTCGGGCTTCCTTGAAAGCGTCTACGAAAATGCGCTGGCTCAAGCGCTGCGCGAAACCGGGATCGCCGTTCAGCAGCAAGCGGCATTGTCAGTGTCGTTCCGCAATCAAATCGTCGGTGAATTTCGCGCTGATTTACTCATCGAAAGGCAACTGGTCGTCGAGTTGAAGGCCGTGTCGAAGCTCATGCCTATCCACGAAGTACAACTGATCAACTATCTAAAGGCGTCCGGCATCCCAATCGGACTTCTGGTGAACTTCGGCGCAAAGCCAGAATTCAAGCGCCGCGTATTCACCAATACGAAATCGATCCGCTCTTATCCGCGTTCATCCGCGTAAATCCGCGTCTAAAACCATGTTCACGAAAATCCTGATAGCCAATCGCGGCGAGATCGCCTGCCGCATCATCCGTACGGCGCGGCATCTGGGCGTCCAGACGGTGGCGGTGTATTCGGAAGCCGATGCGACGGCGCAGCATGTGCGGATGGCGGACTTCGCCTATCCGATCGGCGGGCCGCGGCCGGCCGATTCGTATCTGCGCGGCGACGCGATCATCGACGTTGCGAAGAAATCCGGCGCGCAGGCGATCCATCCCGGCTACGGCTTTCTTTCCGAGAACCCCGATTTCGCCGAGGCCGCGGAGAAAGCCGGCATCGTCTTCATCGGCCCGTCGGCCGCGTCGATGCGCAGGATGGGCTCGAAGGCCGGTGCGAAGGAGTTGATGTCGGGTCACGGCGTGCCCGTGGTGCCGGGCTATACCGGCGAAGACCAGGACCCTGCCCTGCTCGCACGCGAAGCGCAGCGCATCGGCTTTCCGCTGATGATCAAGGCCGCCTACGGCGGCGGCGGCAAGGGCATGCGCATCGTGCGCAGGGCCGACGAATTCGCCGCGGCACTCGAATCCTGTCAGCGCGAGGCGAAGAGCGCGTTCGGCCGCGACCGCGTGCTGCTCGAACGCTACGTCGAACATCCGCGCCATATCGAGTTCCAGATCTTCGGCGACCGGCACGGCAA
This sequence comes from uncultured bacterium, assembly GCA_966424745.1. GTDB lineage: Bacteria > Pseudomonadota > Gammaproteobacteria > Xanthomonadales > Rhodanobacteraceae > Rudaea. The sequence goes on along the minus strand of CBJLOV010000109.1, from coordinate 3,138 downwards.
CGCGATCCATCTGAACGAACGCGAATGCTCGGCGCAGCGCCGCTATCAGAAGGTGCTCGAGGAAACGCCCTCGCCGTTCCTCACCCCCGAGCTGCGCACGCAGATGGGCGATGCGGCGATCGCCGCCGCGCGCGCGCTCGACTACGTCAACGCCGGCACGGTCGAATTCATCGTGGGACCCGCGGGCGACTTCTATTTCATGGAGATCAACACGCGCCTGCAGGTCGAGCATCCGGTCACCGAGATGGTTAGCGGCCTGGATCTCGTCGAACTTCAACTGCGCGTCGCCGGGGGCGAATCGCTGGCGGCTTTCATCAGCCCTCGGCCCTCTGCCTTCAGCCCTCGGCCCAACGGCCACGCGATCGAGCTGCGCCTCTACGCCGAAGACCCGCAGCAGGGCTTTCTGCCGGGTTCGGGCAAACTGCAGCGCCTGCAGCTGCCGCAGCCCGGCCCCCACGTACGCATCGATTCCGGCGTGATCGAAGGCGATACGGTGACGATTTTCTACGACCCGATGATCGCCAAGCTGATCGTCTGGGACCGCGACCGCAGCTCGGCCTTGCAGCGCATGCGCGAAGCGCTCGCGCAGTGCTCGGTGGTCGGGCCGAAATCGAACATCGATTTCCTCGAGCGTCTGGTGCGTCATCCGGCCGTGATCGAAGGCCGCATCGACACCGGCTACCTGGACCGCCATCTCGCCGAGTTCCTGCCGGCCGATGCCGCGCTCGACGACGCGACGCTGTTCGCCGCCGCGACCGCCGTGCTGCTCGACGAAGAAGCCTCCGCGCCGCGGCGCGCGCGCGCGAGCGGCGATCCGTATTCGCCGTGGGCGAGCGCCGATGCCTGGAGGCTCGGCCATCCGGGCAAGCGCATCGTCTGTTTCGCGCACGCGGACCAGCGCATCGAGGTCGATGCCCATGGCGCGGACGGCCGCTATGAATTGAATCGCGGCGACGCCCGCTGCAAGGTCGCAAACTCGCGCCTCGCCGACGGTTTTCTCTGCGCCGAATTCGACGGCGAGGCACGTCGCCTGCGCAGCGAGATCGACGACGACAGCGTGCTGCTGCACGACGGCGAACGCCGCGCCAGGCTCGCCCGCGTCGCCGCGTTCGCGTTTACGAAATCCGCGCAGGCCGGCTCCGACCGCATCGGCGCGCCGATGCCGGGCCGCGTCGTGCTGGTCAGGGTGCAGGCGGGCGACGCGGTCGTCGAAGGCCAGGAACTGATCGTGATGGAAGCGATGAAAATGGAGATCACGCTCAAAGCGCCGCGCGCGACGACGGTCGAAACCGTCAACGCCACCGCCGGCGAATTCGTCGAGGCCGATGCGGTGTTGGTGAGGTTTGCTCAGGCCTGACGAAAAAGCGTTTAACGCGGATAAAGCGGATTTGCCCGGATAAGAGGGGCTCTTTCTTTAGATTTTCTCGTTGATTCTGCTCTATCCGCTCTTATCGGTTTTGATCCGCTCTGATCCGCGTTAAGAACCTGCCACGCAGGCGAAAATGCACCAGGTCGATGCCCCTTCGTGCGTTTCGCTCTTGAGCCCTCCCCTTCAAGGGGAGGGTTGGGTGGGGATGGTGTTAAAAGGAGGCGTCATGCAAGGACAGACCAACAAAAAGATCCTGCGCGCGAGATTGCAGCGAAATCTGCGCAACGCACCCACCGAGGCGGAATCCAAATTGTGGCAACGTCTGCGTCACCGACAACTCGACGGATGCAAATTCCGTCGCCAGCATCCTTTTGGTGATTTCATTCTCGATTTCGTGTGTCCTGAACGCAAAGTCGTTGTAGAACTGGATGGAAGTCAGCATGCAGATGCGGCCGCTTACGATGACGCACGCAGCCGGTTCCTCGAAAGCGTCGGCTTTGTCGTCCTCCGGTTCTGGAACAATGAGGTGTATGAAAATCCTGATGGCGTGCTTGAAACCATTCTTCATGCTCTGAATGATCGAGCAACACCATCCCCACCCAACCCTCCCCTTGAAGGGGAGGGCTAAAGCGCGATATCCCAACCATGAGCGCTACACAATCGCACATCCGCATCGTCGAAGTCGGCCCGCGCGACGGTTTGCAGAACGAAAAGGCCATCGTGCCGACGCCGATGAAGATCGAACTGATCGACCGGCTGTCGGCGACCGGTCTGCGGACCGTCGAGGCGACCAGTTTCGTCAGCCCGAAATGGGTGCCGCAGCTCGCCGACGCGGCCGAGGTGTATACGGGCATTCACAAGAGGCCCGGCGTGCGCTACCCCGTGCTCGTGCCGAACCTGCAGGGTTACGAGCGCGCGCATGCGGTCGGCGTCGAGGAGATCGCCGTGTTCACCGCGGCAAGCGAGGCGTTCAACCGCAAGAACATCAATGCCTCGATCGCCGAGTCGCTCGAACGCTTCGCGCCGGTGATGGAGCGGGCGAAGACGGACAAGGTCGCCGTGCGCGGCTATGTGTCCACCGTGCTCGGCTGTCCGTATCAGGGCGAGGTGCCGCTGGCCGACGTCGTGCGCGTGGCCAAGGCGCTGCACGAGATGGGCTGCTACGAGATCTCGCTCGGCGACACGATCGGCATCGGCACGCCGGCGAAGGCGAAGGCGATGCTCGCCACGGTCGCGGCCGAAGTTCCGATGGCGGCGCTCGCGATCCACTTCCACGACACACGCGGGCAGGCGCTCGCGAACATCCTGGCCTGCCTCGAACTCGGCGTCGGCGTGATCGACTCGGCCGTCTCCGGCGTCGGCGGCTGCCCCTACGCGCGCGGCGCGAGCGGCAACGTCGCCAGCGAAGACGTGGTCTATATGCTGCACGGCATGGGCGTCGCCACGGGCATCGATCTCGACAAGCTCGTCGAGACCGGCCAGTGGCTCAGCGCGCAGCTCGCCCGCGATAACGGCAGCAAGGTCGGCAAGGCCGCCGCTTGAAGCATTCACTCAGCTCTCTCTCGCTTCGAAGCGGAAAGAGCAAGAGCTTTTGAACGCGGATCGACGCGGATGAGAAGCAAAGAACGCGGATAGAGCATTTCTCGGCTGTAGGCTCTTCTTGATCCGCGTTCACCCGCTCTTATCCGCGTTCGACGCGCTTCCGGCGCGTCATCGGAAACTCCTCGACTAGAAGCAGGAGCCTTTGGCCACGGATAAAAAGCAGAGAA
>CBJLOV010000108.1:0-14820 GCA_966424745.1 uncultured bacterium | reverse complement strand
GGAGGAGCGAAGCGTATCCCGCCTTCTTGGTGGTGGTATACGGCAACGGCGGGATGCGCCGCTGCGCGGCTTCTCCCGCTCTACGCGGTGCGGGTGCGCGAGTTCATGTCGGGGTTCGCTCGATGGACGTCCGTGTCCATTCGCGAACTCGCGCGCCTCCTGCGCGCGACCCTGGCGGGCGTTTCCGTCTTGCCCTCGCCGTGGCTGACTGGGCCCCAGATCAAAAGACGGATCAGAGCAAGATCAAAGGCAGAGCCGGGCGCGATGAATCGCGCCCCTACGACACCGCAACGTTCCATGGGCTCCCGCTTTGGCTTCTGCGCGCACGAGGCGCGCTGCTCTGGCTCTTCCAGGGGCCCCATTACATTGCGGCGGCAGCGGTCGATCAGGCCCGTTAGGGTCGGCGCGATGGATCGCGCCGATTCCGCTACTGCACAGGGATGTGCAGTTAGCGGAACCCGGCCGCTGACGCGAACCCTTCGGACAGGATGTCCGAAGGGCGCAATGTTCTGGGGCGTGCTTTCTCTTGGTCACTTCTCTTTGCACGAGCAAAGAGAAGTGACCCGCTCGCCCAACGGGCGAGTGGAAGCTCTTGCTCTACCAAACAACCAATATCAAGAGTCAAGGCAAGAACCGGATTCCAGCGTTCGCGGGAATGACAAATCGAAAGCCAGCGCGAGAAGCGGATCGGCGATATGAAATTCACCAGCCTCTCCGAACCCTTCATCAAGCGCCCCGTCGCCACCACGCTGCTGACGTTCGGCGTGGCATTGGCCGGCATGGTCGCGTTCGCGCTGCTGCCGGTGTCGCCGCTGCCGCAGGTGGACATTCCGACGATCGCGGTCAACGCGTCCTTGCCGGGAGCGAGCCCGGAGACGATGGCGACGTCGGTGGCGACGCCGCTGGAACGCCAGCTCGGGCGCATCGCCGGGGTGACCGAGATGACCTCGTCGAGTTCGACCGGGTCGACGCGCGTGGTGCTGCAGTTCGATCTGTCGCGCGACATCGACGGCGCGGCGCGCGAGGTGCAGGCGGCGATCAGCGCGGCGCGGGCGCAGCTGCCGAGCGGGATGCCGAGCAATCCGACCTATCGCAAGATCAACCCGGCCGACCAGCCGATCATGGTATTGGCGATGACCTCGAGGACACTCGGCATCGGCCAGGTCTACGACGCGGCCTCGACGATCGTCGCGCAGAAGATTTCGCAGGTGCAGGGCGTCGGCCAGGCGACCGCCGGCGGCGGTTCGCTGCCGGCGGTGCGCGTCGATCTCAATCTCAACGCGTTGAACAAGTACGGCATCTCGATGGACACCGTGCGCAACGCGCTCGGCAACGCGAACGCGAACCGGCCCAAGGGCTCGGTCGAGCTCGGCGACAAGCACTGGCAGATCTACACGAACGACCAGGCGCGCGAGGCGAAGGAATACCGCGGCCTCATCGTCGCCTGGAAGAACGGCGCCGCGGTGCGCCTGTCCGACGTCGCCGAGGTGACCGAGTCGGTCGAGAACGTGCGCAATCTCGGTCTCGCCAACGGCCAGCCGGCGGTGCTGATCCAGGTCCTCAAGCAGCCGAACGCGAACATCCTCGACACGGTCGACAGGGTCAACGCGCTGCTGCCGCAACTGCGCGCGTCGATTCCGGCCGACATCGAGATCACGACGATCATCGAGCGCACGACGACGATCCGCGCCTCATTGCACGACGTGGAGCGCACGCTCATCATCGCGATCGTGCTCGTCGTCCTCGTCGTCTTCGTGTTCCTGCGCTCGTGGCGGGCGACTCTGGTGCCGGCGATCGCCGTGCCGGTGTCGCTGATCGGCACGTTCGCGGTCATGTACCTGGCCGGATTCGGCCTCGACAATCTTTCGCTGATGGCGCTGACGATCGCCACCGGCTTCGTCGTCGACGACGCGGTCGTCGTGCTCGAGAACATCTCGCGCCACATGGAGACGGGCATGACGCGGCTGCAGGCGGTGCTGACCGGCGCGCGCGAAGTCGGCTTCACCGTGCTGTCGATGAGCGTGTCGCTGATCGCGGTGTTCGTGCCGATCCTGTTGATGGGCGGCATCGTCGGCCGCTATTTCCGCGAGTTCTCGGTGACCCTGTCGGTGGCGATCCTGATATCGCTCGTGATCTCGCTGACGACGACGCCGATGATGTGCGCCTACCTCCTGCGGCACACCGCGCAGGAGCACGCGGGTCCGGGCTGGCGCGAGCGCCTGTTCGGCGCGAGCGAGCGCGCTTTCGCCTGGATGCTCGCGCGCTACGAATCGACCCTGCGCTGGGCGCTGTCGCGGCCGCTGTTGATGATGTGGACGCTGCTGCTGACCGTGCTGCTCAACGTCTATCTGTATTCCGTCATCCCGAAAGGCTTCTTCCCGCAGCAGGACATCGGCATGCTGGTCGGCGGCATCCAGGCCGACCAGAGTTCCTCGTTCCAGGCCACCTCGGCGAAGATGAAGGAACTGATGGAGATCATCAAGGCCGACCCGGCGGTGCAGTCGCTCGCCGGATTCACCGGCGGCGGGCAGACCAACGGCGGTTTCACCTTCATCGCCCTGAAGCCGCTCGCCGAACGCAAGCTGTCGGCGATGCAGGTGATCGCGCGCCTGCGCCCCAAGCTCAGCTCGATCGCCGGCGTGAGCCTGTTCCTCGCCCCCGCGCAGGACATCCGCATCGGCGGCCGCCAGTCGAACGCGACCTACCAGTACACCTTGCAGAGCGACAGCCTCGAAGACCTGCGCAAATGGGGGCCGAAGATCGCCGACGCGCTCAAGCTCGCCCCGGAGCTCGCCGACGTCAACAGCGATCAGCAGGACCGCGGTCTGGAGACGCAGCTGCAGTTCGACCGCGCCACGATGGCGCGCCTCGGTGTGACGATGAGCGCGGTCGACAGCGCGCTCAACAATGCCTTCGGCCAGCGCCAGGTATCGACGATCTACAACGCGCTCAACCAATACCACGTGGTGATGGAGGTCGCCGAGGAGTTCGTGCAGAACCCCGACACGCTGCGCGACGTCTACGTCGCCAGCACGCGCGGCGCGATGGTGCCGCTCATGTCGTTCGCGACCTACGGGCCCGGTTCCGCGCCGCTCGAAGTCAACCACCAGGGCCAGTTCGTCGCGGCGACGGTGTCGTTCAATCTCGCCGAGGGCTACAGCCTGTCGGACGCGACCGCGGCGATCACGCGCGAGATGGCCCGCGTCGGCGCGCCGGTGTCGATCCACGGCGCCTTCGCCGGGACGGCGAACGCGTTCCAGAAATCGCTCGACAACCAGCCGTTCCTGATCCTCGCCGCCCTGCTTGCGGTCTACATCGTGCTCGGCGTGCTGTACGAGAGCTACGTGCATCCGCTGACCATTCTGTCGACCCTGCCGTCGGCGGGCGTCGGCGCATTGCTGGCGCTGCTGGTCTGCGCCACCGAGTTCAGCGTGATCGCGCTGATCGGCGTCATTCTCCTGATCGGCATCGTCAAGAAGAACGCGATCATGATGATCGATTTCGCCCTCGAGGCGGAGCGCAAGGACGGCCTCGAAGCGCGCGATGCGATCTTCCGCGCCTGCATGCTGCGCTTCCGTCCGATCATGATGACCACGCTTGCGGCGATGCTCGGCGCGCTGCCGCTTGCGCTCGGCTTCGGCGAAGGCAGCGAGATGCGCCGCCCGCTCGGCATCTCCATTTTCGGCGGACTGCTCGTGAGCCAGCTTCTCACCCTGTACACGACGCCGGTCGTGTACCTCTACCTCGATCGTTTTCGTCTCTGGGCGAAGCGAATCTGGGCGCGCTTCTATCAGGCACCGCCCGGTTCGACGCCAACGGCCACCGTATGAACACTGCAATCCATACCGATCGCCGCGCGTCGGCGAAGAACGCGAACTGCAGGCGCGGCACGCGCACTGCGTGTGCGCTCGCACTCGCCACCATGCTCGCCGGCTGTGCGGTCGGGCCGGACTACAAGCGGCCCGACGTCGCCGGCGCTGCGGCTTATCAGGGCGACGCGTACAAGGAACAGGCCGGCTGGAAGCCGGCGCAGCCGGCCGATGCGATCGAGCGCGGCGCGTGGTGGGAGATCTTCGGCGATCCGGTGCTCGATGATCTGCAGAAGCAGATTGCGACGTCGAACCAGAGCTTGAAGCAGGCGGAAGCACAGTACCGCCAGGCCTCGGCCCTGGTTTCCGGCGCGCGCGCGAGCTTCTGGCCGACCGTGTCGGCGAGCCTGAGCGGCACGCGCTCGGGACGCTACAGCAATTCGAGCGGCGGCATCGTTTCCGGCGGCACGGTCATCGGCGGCGGCAGCAGCGGCGGGGCGGGTTCGCACATCACCCAGTCGTATCAGTTGCCGATCAGTGCAACCTGGGAGCCCGACCTCTGGGGCAGCGTGCGGCGCACCGTCGAAGGCGACGTCGCCAGCGCGCAGGCGAGCGCCGCGACGCTCGCCAATACGCGCCTGTCGCTGCAAGCGACGCTGGCGCAGACGTATTTTCAGCTGCGCACCGTCGACGAACAGAAGCGTCTGCTCGACGACACGGTCGACGCATACCAGAAGGCGCTGCAACTGACGCAGAACCAGTACAGCGTCGGCGTCGCCGCGCGTTCCGACGTCGTGCAGGCGCAGACCCAGCTCAAGAGCGCGCAGGTGCAGGCGATCGATCTCGGCGTCGCACGCGCGCAGTACGAACACGCGATCGCCGTACTCGTCGGCAAGACGCCGGCGGAGTTTTCCCTCGCGCCGGTGAAGACGTTCGCGATCGCACCGCCGGCGATTCCGCTCGATCTGCCTTCGCACCTGCTCGAGCGGCGCCCGGACGTCGCCGTGGCCGAGCGCCAGGCCGCGCAGGCGAACGCGCAGGTCGGCGTGGCGACGGCGGCGTGGTTTCCCTCGATCACGCTGTCGGCCAGCGGCGGCTATTCGAATTCGATCTGGTCGCAGCTGCTCGAAGCGCCGAGCCGCTACTGGTCGATCGGGCCGAAGATCGCCGAGACCCTGTTCGACGGCGGAGCGCGCCGCGCGCAGAACGCGCAGGCGCGCGCGGGCTGGGACGCCGCCGTCGCCAACTATCGCCAGGTGTCGCTTGCCGCGTTCCAAAACGTCGAAGACCAGATCGCCGCGCTGCGCATCCTTGCCGACGAGGCGCAGGCGCAAGACGAGGCGGTCGGGCTGTCCGAACAATCGCTCAAGATCGCGATCAACCAGTACCGCGCCGGCCTGGTCAGCTACCTCAATGTCATCACCGCGCAGAACACCGCGTACAGCAACGAACGTGCCGCCATCACCTTGCGCGGTACGCGGCTCAACGACAGCGTCGGCCTGGTCAAGGCGCTGGGCGGCGGATGGCAGGCGAAAGACTTGCCTGAGGCGGGCGATATCAGTCTGCGTTCGGAAGCCTCGAAGTAGGGGCGCGGTTCATCGCGCCCTGCTTTTTCCGCACACCTTCAAGCCGGGCTCGATGAATCGAGCCCCTACACGCCGATATCTTCGTTCCAAAGTTCGGGGCGCGCTGCGATGAACTTGCGCATCAATTCGATGCAGCGCGCATCGTTGACGACGTCGAGCCGCACGCCCTTGCCGCGCAGCCAGTCCTCTTCGCCCAGGAAGGTGACGTTTTCGCCGATCACCACGCGCGGGATGCCGTAGAGGGCGATCGCGCCGGAGCACATCGAGCACGGCGACAGCGTCGTGTAGATCGTCGAGTTTTGATAAACGCTGGCTGGATGGCGGCCGGCGTTTTCCAATGCGTCCATTTCGCCGTGCAGAATCGGGCTGCCTTTCTGCACGCGGCGATTGTGGCCGCGGCCGATGATGCGGCCTTCGTGGACGAGCACGCTGCCGATCGGGATACCGCCTTCGGCGAGTCCGCGTTCGGCTTCTTCTATCGCTGCGTCGAGAAAGGGATCGGACATGGGAGGGCGAGGGCTGAGGGCTGAGGGCTGAGGAGCGTAGTGGTTCTTGCGGCATTTTGCCAAAAGCTGTCCGGCAAATGGGGGGCGATAACGATTGACGTTCCAGCCCTTAGCCCTAAAAAAAACTACATGCGGAATTCCTTGCCCAGGTACACCTCCCGCACCTGCTTGTTCGCAAGCACGTCCTCGGGCGAGCCTTTGGCGAGCACGGCGCCGTCGCTCATGATGTAGGCGCGGTCGCAGATGCCGAGCGTCTCGCGCACGTTGTGGTCGGTGATCAGGATGCCGATGCCGCGTTCCTTGAGCTGGCGCACGATGCGCTGGATCTCGACGACCGAGATCGGGTCGATGCCGGCGAACGGTTCGTCGAGCAGCATGAAGCGCGGCTTCGCGGCGAGCGCGCGCGTGATCTCGACGCGGCGGCGTTCGCCGCCCGACAGCGCCTGGCCCTTCGACTTCGCGATGTGCGAGATCTGCAGCTCGTCGAGCAAAGATTCGAGTTCACGGCGGCGGCCGTCGGCATCGAGGTCGTGGCGCAGTTCGAGGATGGCGAGCACGTTCTCCTCGACCGTGAGGCGGCGGAATACCGACGGCTCCTGCGGCAGGTAGCCGACGCCGAGACGCGCGCGCGCGTGCATCGGCATCGCGGTGATGTCGTGCTCGTCGAGCGTGATGCGGCCCGCATCGGCGCCGATCAGGCCGACGACCATGTAGAACGTCGTCGTCTTGCCGGCGCCGTTCGGGCCGAGCAGGCCGACGATCTCGCCCTGCTCGAGCGTGAACTCGAAGTCGCGCACGACGGTGCGACCCTTGAAGCTTTTCTGCAGACCGACCGCGTTGAGCATCAGCGCGTGCCGTCCGTTTTCTTGTCGGCGGCGGGCTTCTTGTCGCCGTCCGCTTTCGGCGCGGGCTTTGCCTCCGCAGGTTTCGTCGGCGCGGCGGCGGGCTTGTCCGCGGGTTTTGCGGCGGCCGGCGCGGCCCCGGTCGGAAAGCCGCAGTTGTTCGCGCTCGGCGGCGGCGGCGGGGTTTTCGGTTCCATGACCATGTGCACGCGGCTGGCCGGATCGGCCTTGTTGCCGGATTCCATGTCGCTCGTGTCGGTGTTGTAGATCATGTGCTCGCTGCGCGAATCGCCGTGACCCTGCTGGGTGACAACCACGCCGCCGAACAGCTCGGCGATGCTGGTCAGCGGGTTGTAGTCGATCTTGTCGGCGTTGGCGGTCACCAGCGAACAGTCGCCGTCGTGCACCTGCTGCAGGTGAGCCTGCTTGCCGGTCAGGATGACGCGCGCGATCTTGCCCGCGTTCGGATCGTTCGCGCCGGAAGGGATCTGGTAGACGGTCGCGTGGCTCGCGGTCATCTTGATCGAGCCCTTGGTGATGACGACGTCGCCGTCGAAATCGGTGACGTTCGGGTCGTTCGCCGCCCCGGTCTTGCTCTGCACCGATTTGGAATACTTCGCATCGATATCCGCCTGCTGATCCTTGTCGGATTTCAGAGCGAATGCCTGGCTGACCAGAACCAGCGCCGCGATGCCGCACGCGGTGGCGATCTTCCCCGTCGTCATCAGTGGTCCCTCGGTAGTGAAATCATTTTTACGTCGGACAGGAGTTCCATCGTCTTCAGGTCCATGTCGGCTTTCATGCCGATGCTGTGCGAAACGGTGTCCGCCTCGAAGATCGTCGTCAGGGCGGCGGTTTCCATGCGTTTGTCCCGATGCGGGGCGTCGGCGAGGGGGCGGCCCTGCGCGTCCTTGAGCTTCGGATCGGTGGTGATCGTCAGGTCGCTCGTGAGCACGTCAACGCGCTGCACCGTTTCGTTCGGCACGCGATGCATGTCCACCGCGCCTTCGAGTTTCATCACGTTGCCGTCCTTGTCGACCCAGGCCGATTCGGACGTGCCCTTCCAGGTGTTGCCGCTGTTGTCGATGATCTCGTAGTCGGGCAGGGTGACGTAGATCGAGCCGTCGTCGCCGCGGCGCGCCATGCGCGGGCCGGTCACGCTGAACGAGTACGCGCCGGCCTGGTCGAGCGCGTCGAGGGTGAAGTTCCGCAGGGTGTAGTCCGAGCGCGGCGGGCCGACGAAATCGTCGCTGGCGCTGCGCGCGCGCATCAGCCACACCTCCATCCACGCGGCGAAGGCGATCAGGGCGAGAACGACGATGACGAGCAGGGTGCGGCGTTCGATCATGGCGCTGACGGCACGTCGAGCTTGCCTTGCGCGGCGAGCAGCAGGTCGCAGACTTCGCGCGCCGCGCCGTCGCCGCCGCGCATGCGGGTGCGCCACAGCGCACGCTCGCGCACGAGCGGATGTGCGTTCGCCGGCGCGATCGACAGCCCGGCGCGCAGCATGGGCGCCAAGTCGACCATGTCGTCGCCGGTGTAGCACGCCTCTTCCGGGGCGAGCTTGAGCGCGCCGAGAAGGTGCTCGAAGCAGGCGAGCTTGTCGGAGCGGCCCTGGTATTCGTGGACGATGCCGAGCTCGGCCATGCGCACCGAAACGACGTGGCTGGTGCGTGCGGTGATCACGGCGATCTCGATGCCCGCGGCGAGCAGGCGCTTCATCCCGGCGCCGTCGTGGGCATGGAATGCCTTCATCTCGCTGCCGTCGGCCGCGTACCACAGGCGGCCGTCGGTCAGAACCCCGTCCACGTCGAATACCGCCAGCTTGATGCGGGCGGCGCGTTGCAGGATGTCGGCGGGGAGATCGGTCGGCAGCATGGGGCGGCGGGCGGTTTCGTGGCCGGCAATTCTACAGCCAGTCGCCGTTAACGCGGGCTGAGGGGCGTGATTTGTTGCTGGTCGGCCGGCGGTTCCCGCGCGGGTGCGATTCGCAGCGGCGGCAGAACCGGCGGTTGAGCGGCGAGTGCTAGGACGCCAACAGCTTGCGCAGGAACGCCACCGTCACGCGCCGCTTGGCGGCGAGCGATTCGCGGTCGAGACGGTCGAGCAGCGCGGTGAGGCTGCCGAGATCGCGTTCGGTGCGCGCGAACAGCCAATCGAGCGCCGTGTCGTCGAGTTCGATGCCGCGCGCGGAGGCGCGTTCCCTCAGCACTTCGCGGCGGGACTCGTCGGCCAGCGATTTGAGCGGCGCCTGTGTGCAGGCCGACAGGCGCGAGACGAGGTCGGGCAGGCCGATGCCGAGCTGGGCCGGCGCGCGCGATGCGGCGAACAGCAGCGTGCGCAGTTCGGCCTTGCAGCGATTGTAGAGATCGAACAGCGCATGCTCGGCCTCGCGGTCGCCCGCGATCCCGTCGAGATCGTCGAGTGCGAGCAGGTCGCTGCCGCCGAGGGCGCGGATCGCATCGGCCGCGCCGCCGCGCAGGCTGCGCAGCGAGAGGTATTGCGCGCGTCTGCCGGCCGCGCTGGCCGCGGCGCAGGCGGCGATCAGGAGATGCGTTTTGCCGCTGGCCGCGGCGCCGGCGACGAAGACCCAGGCAGCGTCGGCGTCCGTCGCCGCGCGACGCACGAGATCGATGGCGGGACCGTTCTCGCCGGCGTGGAAGCTCTCGAAGCGCTGCTGCGGCGGCCAGCGCATCGCCAGCGGCAATTGATCCGGTTTCACGTCGTCTTGTCCGGATCGCGTGCGCCGGACTGCCCCGCTACGGACGAGCCCGGCGCCTCGATGTTCGGCTGCACCTCCGACGCCAGCGCTTCCGGAAACGGTTCGCCGGCGTCCGGGTGCGGGCCGCTGGGTACCGCGGCGGCGTGGGCATACAGCTCGCTCTCGCGGTAGCGTTCGTTCGCGTAGCGCAGCAGCACCATCAGCACCGAGGCGACCGGCAGGGCGAGCAGCACGCCGAGGAAACCGAACAGTTCGCCGCCCGCGAGCACGGCGAAGATCACCGCGACCGGATGCAGGCCGATCTTTTCGCCGACGAGGCGCGGCACCAGCACATAGCCTTCGACCAGCTGGCCGACGATGAATACGGCGGCGACCAGGAGGACATGGGTGACGTCGCCGTACTGCACGAGCGCGGCGATCACGCCCATGAGAATACCCGTGATGCTGCCGAGATAAGGCACGAAGCTGATCAGGCCGGCGATCAGGCCGATCAGCGGGCCGACGTCGATGCCGACCGCCCACAGGCCGATTCCGTAGAGAATGCCGAGAACGATCATCACCGAGAGCTGGCCGCGCACGAAGGCCGACAACGTCTCGTCGGCCTCGCGCGCGAGGCGCGAGACGGTCGGTTCGATCGAGCGCGGCAGCAGGTCGTGGACCTTCGCGACCATCACGTCCCAGTCGCGCAGCAGGTAGAAGAACGCCACCGGGATCACGACCAGGCGCGTGATCCACGAGACCACGGCGAAGCCGGACTTGGAAACGCCGGCGACGATCGTCGTCGCGAGGCCGCCGGCTTCCTTCCAGTTGTTCTGCAGCACGGCGATGACTTTCTGCATGTCGGGCATTTCGAAATCGAGTTCGAAGCGCTCGTGCAGCCAGGGCAGGGCGACGTTCTCCATCCATGCGAGCCACTGCGGCAGATGGCCGATGAAGGCGGCGACCTGGCGCGAAAGATACGGGATCAGCAGCAGCAGGATCAGGGTCACCACGAGGCTGAGCGCGAGAAAGACGATGCCGACGGCCGTCGTGCGCGAGAGTTTCCAGCGTTCGAGCAGATCGGCGAGCGGATCGAACAGATAGGCGAACATCGCCGCGATCGCGAACGGAGTCAGCACGGGCGAAAGGAAATACAGCGCCGTGACGAGCAGCACGAACAGGGCCAGCATTTGCCAGCGCAGATTGGCGATCGGGTTCATGCGTCCTCTCTTGTTCCCGCGTGCAGCGCCTTGAGCGACCAGACGACGACGTAGTGCATGCCGCTCGCCGCCGTCGCCAGCGCAGTGAGCCAGACCAGCGTCTCATCGATTGCGTCGGGCAGCGGCAGCGCGCCGCTCAGCTTCAGCAGCAGGGCGAGGACGCAGACGATCTGGATGCAGGTGGTGATCTTCGACAGCACCGACGGCTGCGGCACGACGCGCCCGATCAGGAAGTGGTAGGCGGTCGCGCCCGCGGCGATCACGAGGTCGCGGCCGACGACGAGCCACATCAGCCAGTCCGGGATCACCTCGGCCAGGTCGAGCGAGACGAAACAGGCGATCAGCAGCAGCTTGTCCGCGACCGGGTCGAGCACGCCGCCGAGCCAGCTGCGCCAGCCGAAGCGTTTGGCCAGGAGGCCGTCGAGCGCATCGCTCACGCCGGCGATCGCGACGACGACGAGGGCGAATTCGAAACGATGGTTCGCGATCAGCCAGACCAGCGGCGCAACGAGCGCGATGCGCGTCAGCGTGATCGCGTTCGGCAAGTGCCGCCAGGGAGAGGGACTGTTCGACGCGGACGGCATGCTAGGGTCCAACGCGGTCCGCACGGATGAACGCCGGCGGAGACATGGTCAAGGCTCGAAGTCGAGTACCGCATCGACGCCTTCGACCGGCGGCTTGGTGTTCGTCGGGTGCGCGAGCCGGGTCGAATCGAGCGAGTCGGTCAGGTTCTGCAGCGATCCGCGCGTCTCGATGCGCGCCTGCAGCACGTTGCCGTGCGCCTGCTCCACGCGCAACGTGCGCACTTCCGGATTGGCGCTGAGCGAGCCGACCAGGCGCGAATAATCCTCGGCCGAGCGCAAACCGCTGAACCACAGGCGATAGACGCCTGCCGGCGGCGCTGCGGCCGCCGCGTCCGCCGGCGGCGCTGTACCGTCCGCAGGTGCGCCGGCGGATGGCGCGGCGGGGGCGGTGGATGCGGTGCCGGCCGCGGTGGCCCCCGGAAAGGCATTCGTCGCACCCGTCGCAGAGGCTGCGGTGCCGGCCGGAGCGGCGGCAACGCCCTGATCGCGCACGAGCGCGTCGATCTGCACCGCGTCGAACTGCGCGACCAGGAGGAACTTCGCCGGCGGTTTGCCCGCTTCGGAAGGGGTGCTGTTGGGCTGGTAGGTGTATTGCCGCGCATAGCGCTCGGCACGGGTCAGCGCGCGCGCCACTTCGGGCCGCTTGAGCACGGCCGCGTCGCCCTTGGCGGCCTGGGTCACGGCCTGGCTCAGGGCGGTGCGCAAGGCGGCCGCGCGGTCCTGGTCGGACTGCGAGGCGACCGGCGCGGTGCCGGTGTAAACCCCTGCCGCAACGGCAAAAACGGACGCAAGGCTGGCGGCCAATCCCAGGACCAGACGACTCAATCTCGATTTCGACATGCCTACATACTGCCCAATCGAGATGGCAACGTCTATCATGCGCGCCTGTTTCCGTGGCGCCTGCATTCATGTCCGTCGAAAAAGAATCCCTGACTTACCGCGCCGCGGGCGTGGACATCGACGCCGGCGAGGAAGTCGTCGAACGCATCAAGCCGCTCGTCGCGCGCACCTTCCGCAAGGAAGTGATGGCAGGCCTCGGCGGTTTCGGCGCCCTGTTCGAACTGGCCGGCCGCTACAAGGATCCGGTCCTCGTCTCCGGCACCGACGGCGTCGGCACCAAACTCAAGCTCGCCCAGCAGCTCGGCCGCCACGACACGATCGGCATCGATCTCGTCGGCATGTGCGTCAACGACGTGCTCGTGCAGGGTGCGGAGCCGCTGTTCTTCCTCGATTATTTCGCCACCGGCAAGCTCCACGTCGACACCACGGTGGCCGTCGTCGGCGGCATCGCCAAGGGCTGCGAACTTGCCGGCTGCGCGCTGATCGGCGGCGAGACCGCCGAGATGCCCGACATGTATCCGCCCGGCGAATACGATCTCGCCGGTTTCTGCGTCGGCGCGGTCGAGAAGGCCGCCCTGGTCGACGGCGCCAAGGTACAGGCCGGCGACGCCATCATCGGCATCGCATCCAGCGGACCGCATTCGAACGGCTACTCGCTGATCCGCAAGATCCTCGCGCGCGCGGGCAACCCGTTCGACCTCGACCTCGGCGGCGTCAAGCTCGGCGACGCGTTGATGGCGCCGACCACGATCTACGTCAAGCCGATCCTGGAATTGCTCCAACCCTCATCCCAGCCCTCCGTCCGCGCAATGGCCCACATCACCGGCGGCGGCCTGACCGAGAACATCATCCGCGTCGTGCCCGAAGGGCTCGGCATCGCGCTCGACAGCAAGAACTGGAAACTGCCCGCCGTATTCGACTGGCTGCAGCGCGAAGGCAACGTGCCGCAGGCCGAGATGTGGCGCACGTTCAATTGTGGCATCGGCTATACGCTGATCGTCGCGCGCGACCAGGCGGCGCCGATGCTGCAGCGTCTCGCCGGTTTGAATCTCGCCGCGTGGACGATCGGCGAGATCGTGCCGGCCCGCGGCGACGAACGCGTGCATATCGAATAGGACCGAGGGCTGAGAGCAAAAAACGCCGAGCGCCCGACGCCTTGACGGCGAGCTCGCCGATTGCCGGAAATTGAACCTCCGATGCCGTCCCCAGTCCCCAGCCCGCGGCCGTTGCGCGTCGTCGTCCTTGCTTCGGGCCGCGGCAGCAACTTCGCCGCGCTCGTCGAAGCGCAGCGCCGCGGTGACCTCTCGATCGACCTCGTCGCCCTGCTGTCGGACAGGCCTGCCGCGCACGCGCTCGAACTCGCGCGCGCAGCAGGCATCGAGGCGATCGCGCTGAAGCCGCGCGACTACGCCGGCCGCAGAGACTTCGACGAGGCGCTCTTCGGCCGCGTCGCGCAATTCGCGCCCGACCTGATCGTGCTCGCCGGCTTCATGCGCATCATCGATCCCGCGGTGGTCGGTCCCTGGCTCGGTCGCATGATCAATATCCATCCCTCCCTGCTGCCGAAATACACGGGCCTGCACACGCACGCACGCGCGATCGAAGCCCTCGACGCCGAGCATGGGGCGAGCGTGCACTACGTCACCGCCGAGCTCGACGGCGGGCCGGTGATCGCGCAGGCCTCCGTGCAAATCGAAAGGGGCGATACGCCCGAGTCGCTCGCCGCACGGCTGCTGCCGCTCGAACACCGCCTGCTCATCGCGACGACGCGATCGATCGCCGCCGGCGAAGTGACCCTGGAAGGCAATCGCGTTCTGCTGCGCGGACGAGCGCTTATGGCGCCGCTGCGGCTCGACGCGAACGGCGAGCTCGCCTGACGCCGGGCGATACCGGATTCGTTCAGTCGCGGCGCGGCAGACTCGCCGCATTGTTCGATTCCGACGGCGCGGCCGTTTCTTCCATGTCCAAGCTCGCACTCGCTTTTCTGTTCGCTTTTTCCGCTTGCGCCGCGCAGGCCGCCGATCTCAAGCCGGCGAGCGCGGTCTATACCGTCGTGCGCGACGGCAAGCCCATCGGCGACGCCAACTACACGCTCAGCTCCAATCCCGACGGCACCTGGACCCTGCGCAGCGAAATGCAGGGCACGTCGGGTACGGCGCGGCTGGTCGGGCTGAACATCCGCGAAGAGTCCACCTTCCGCTGGAACGGCGGCAAGGTGGAAAGCATTCGCTACGACTACAAGCAGGAAGCGACGTTCAAGAGCTCGGTCAAGCGCATCGACTTCGACCATGCCGCCAAGCAGGCGCATTCGCGCGACGGCAAATCGAACTTCGACTACGCGATCCCGGCCAATGCGCTCGACCGCACCAATCTCACCCTCGTCCTCGGCGCCGCCGCGGCGAGCGGCCAACGCGACCTGACCGTACCGGTCGCCGGACGCGATCACGTCGAATCGCAGCATTTCGCGGTCAAGGGCGAGGAAACGATCGAGATTCCCGCCGGCAGCTTCAAGACGGTTCGCTACGAACGCGACGATATGCCCGGCAAGGCGCGTTCCTGGTACGCCCCGTCCGCCGGCATCCTGCCGCTGCGCTTCGAGAAGGCACAGGGCGACGGTTCGGTGATTGCGCTCGAATTGAAGCAACGCGGCTGAGACGCCGCCGTCTTTAATTCCCGCGTTTGCGACGGAGCCGGTTTGTTTCACGGCCTGATGCCGTTCAGCTCACATCCCT
>CBJLOV010000107.1:0-14882 GCA_966424745.1 uncultured bacterium | reverse complement strand
CGGGGATTTTCAGTCCCCTGCTCTACCAACTGAGCTACCTGGCCGGAAATCGCAGGATTTTCGTGGCGCGGCCTGGAGAGGCCGGCGCGGAAGGTCGCGTATTAGACCCTCTGACGAGGGCCGCGTCAAGCCGATCGATGTTCGGCGTCGGTTTGTCGGGGCCGCCGGCGCGTGGAGCCGGCCTTTTCGCACGCTCGGCGCGCATATCGGTGCACGAGTGCTGCGCCCGTTTCTGCGACCGTGCCGGGCGTCCGCTCGTCTGAGAATCAAGATAGGCGTCTTCGGGAGACAGGCCATGAGACGAGTTCTTTTTCTCCTTGTTTTCGTCCTTGCCGCGCTCGGCGCGGCCGGCGCCCGTGCGCAGACGCGCGAGACGCAGCAGCGCAACCTCGAGCGCTACCTGCCGTTCGCCGGTGCGCCGGTCGACGAGTTCCCGTTCTGGTCGCTCTATCAATGGGAGCTAGTCGGGCCGGACAAGGTCGTGGTCTGGTCGACGGTGAAGAACGCCTATTTGCTCAAGGTCGCGCAGCCGTGCAGCAAGCTCGAATGGGCGCGGGCGATCGCCGTGACGTCCAACCAGCGGCATGCGGTCAGCCGGGCGTTCGATTTCGTGATCGCCGACGGCGAGCGCTGCAAGATCGAGGAAATTCGGCCGATCGACTACGGCGCGATGCGGAAGCAGGCGCGCGAGAACAAGCCGAAGTCCTGATCGGTTTCCGGGCGATCGAAAGCGGCGCGGAGCGAGACGGCCTCCGCAGCCGGGCGAAACCGCGGGCGTTGGGGTGGCGGAGCGGCAGAGGGACACGGCGGCAACCCGGCGAATGTATGTCATCCTCCCGCGCATGAGCGGGAAGCAATTCGATATCGCGATCGTCGGTTACGGCACTGCGGGGCAGGCGGCGGCGGTTTATCTGGCGCGTCTGGGGCATCGCGTGCGCGTGTTCGAGCGCAGCGGAAAGCTGGGGCCGGTCGGGGCGGGCGTTCTGTTGCAGCCGACGGGGATGTCGGTGCTCGCCGATCTCGGTCTGCTCGATCGCGCGCTGGCCTGCGCTGCGCCGGTGCATCGGCTGCTCGGCACGAACCGGGCCGGCCGCGGCGTGATGGACATGCGCTATCGCGATCTAAGTCCGGCATGGTTTGGCCTGGGCATGCAGCGCGGCGCGCTGTTCGAGCTGCTGAAGAGCGGATTCGGACACCCGGATCGCATCGTCAGCGGAGCCGAGATCGTCGGCATCGCCGCCGACGGCCGCAGCCTGCGCGATGCGCAAGGCCGGGTGCATGGACCGTTCGATCTGATCGTCGCCGCCGACGGCGCCGCCTCGGCGCTGCGCACCGCGTTGATGCCGCGCGTGCGCGACCGCGTCTACCCCTGGGGCGCGGTGTGGTGCCTGTGCGCCGACCCGTCGCGCCGCTTCGACGGCCGACTCGCGCAGCGCTACGAACTGGCGCATCGCATGTGCGGCGTGCTGCCGGTGGGGCGCTTGCCCGGCGAGGACGCCGCGGCGCATCGGGTCAGCTTCTTCTGGAGCCTGCGCGGCGATGCGATGGCGCGTTGGCCGGAGCGGGGATTCGAAGCCTGGAAGGCCGAGGTGCGCGACTACTGGCCCGAAGCGGCGGAACTGCTCGACGACAAACGGAGCGACGCGCAATTCGCGCGTGCTTCCTATCGCGACGTGGTGATGCGCCGGCCTTATTGCGGACGCGTGGTGTTTCTCGGCGACGCCGCGCATGCGATGAGTCCGCAACTCGGCCAGGGGGCGAACATGGCCCTGCTCGATGCGCAGGCGCTGGCTGCGGCCGTCGCGAGCGCGAAAGACGTCGCCGCCGTCCTGACGGCTTATGCGCGCACCCGTCGGGCGCACGTGCCGATCTATCAGTTCATCAGCCGCTGGCTGACGCCGCTTTTCCAATCGGACCACGATACGGTTGCGCGCCTGCGCGACGCGTTCTTCGGCCCGCTCGGCCGCGCGCCGATTCTGCGCGGCGAGATGCTCAAGGTGCTTGCCGGGGTGAAGTGCGGAGTATTCGGTCGTTTGCGGCCCGAGATGCGCGAACTTGTTGCCGAAACGGTGCCGCCGTAGGGGCGCGGTTTATCGAGCCTTGCTTCCGGAGTGCGTGGGAGGCACGAGCGGGCGCGATGAATCGCGCCCCTACGAGTGCTCGGGCGGCACATAGCCCTGCGGCGCGGCGGATCCATCGCCGAAGAAATATTTCTCCATTTCGCCTTCGAGGAACTTGCGCGCCTTCGGGTCGAGCGGCGAGAGGCGGTTCTCGTTGATCAACATGGTCTGGTGGGCGAGCCATTGCGACCAGGCTTGCTTGGAGACGTTGTCGAAAATGCGCTTGCCGAGTTCGCCGGGATACGGCGCATAGGCGAGGCCTTCGGCTTCGCGCTGCAGTTTGACGCAGTAGACGGTGCGGGACATGGCGGTTCCTCGATTCTCGTTCGTCATTACCGCGAAGGCGGAAATCCGGTTCTTGATTTTTGCCTGAGATCCTTGCGGTCCTCGGCAAAGTCGGAGGCGGGATCCGAACGGCTGGCCCGACGGCTGTCGGGAGCCTCGTCTTCACGGGAATGCCGTCGCGCAAGCGACTCGATCAACTTGCGCACGGGGGCGGGCAGGCCGAGCGCGGCCGCTTCCCGCGGATGCAGCCAACGCCGGTCGCCGTCGTCGGCGACGGCGTTCGCCGGTTCGATATCGAGCACGAGCGGGGTGACGTCGAGCTGATAGTGGCTAAAGCCGTGAACGAAGGGCGGCAGCGGACGGAAGAGGATCTCGTCCGCGTCGAGCCGGTGCGCGCGCGAAATTTCCTCGCGTGCCGCGGCTTCGTCGGCGGCTTCGGGCAGGCTCCACAGCCCGGCCCAGACGCCGCTCGGGGCGCGCCGTTCGAGCAGCAGGCGCCCTTGCGCATCGCGCAGCACGAGCATGACGGTGCTGCGCGTGGGCCGCGTTTTCGCCGGTTTGCGCACGGGCAGGGCGGCGGTCTGGCCGTCGCGGCGGGCGACGCAGCCGGCCTGCAGCGGGCAGGCGCCGCAGCGCGGCTTTGCGCGCGCGCAGAGACCGGCGCCGAGGTCCATGATCGCCTGCGTGTAGTCGGCGACGCGCTCGTTCGGCGTATGCGCATCGGCCAGCTCCCAGAGGCGGTTCTCGGTGGCTTTCTCGCCGGGCCAGCCGGCGATGCCGTGGAAGCGCGCGAGCACGCGTTTGACGTTGCCGTCGAGAATCGCCTGGCGGCGGTTGAATGCCTGGGCGAGGATCGCGCCCGCGGTGGAGCGGCCGATGCCGGGGAGCGCGATCAACGCTTCGAAGTCGCCCGGCAGCTCGCCGCCGTGGCGCTCGACGCAGAGCCGCGCGGCGCGATGCAGATTGCGCGCGCGGCTGTAATAGCCGAGTCCCGACCACAGCGCGAGGACATCGTCTTCAGTGGCGCCGGCCAGCTCTTTTATACTTTGCAATTTTTCCACAAAGCGCAAAAAGTACGGAGCGGCGGTGGCCACCTGGGTCTGCTGCAGCATGATTTCCGACAGCCAGACCCGATACGGCGTGCGCGGATGCTGCCAGGGCAGGTCGTGGCGGCCGTGCGCATCGAACCAGTGCAGCAGATCTGTGGCGAATTTGTCGGGCATGCGAGTCGTGTTCACCACGAAGGACACGAAGGAAGATTTTTGAATTTTTCCTCTCGTGCTTCTTGATTCTTGCTTTCCTCGGATTTGCCTTCGTGTCCTTCGAGTCCTTCGCGGCAAAGCAAGCCGTCATCCATCGCTTTGGCCAAGAGAGACAGGAAGCAAAGCGTCGACGAAGGCGGCCGGCTCGAATTCGCGCAGGTCTTCGACGGTCTCGCCGAGGCCGACGAAGCGGATCGGCAGGCCGAATTCCTTCGCCAGCGCGAACACCACGCCGCCCTTGGCGCTGCCGTCGAGCTTGGTGACGACGAGCCCGGTCACCCCGATCGCCGCGCGGAATTGGCGCGTCTGATTGACCGCGTTCTGACCGGTCGTGCCGTCGATCACGAGCAGCACCTCGTGCGGCGCTTCGGCGTCGAGCTTGCCGAGCACGCGGCGGATCTTCGCCAGCTCGTCCATCAGGCCCGCCTGCGTATGCAGGCGTCCGGCCGTGTCGGCGATCAGGATGTCGTGCTGCTTCGAGCGCGCCGACTGCAGCGCGTCGAAGATCACGCTCGCCGAATCGGCGCCCGAGCCCTGCGCGATCACGGCGACGTCGTTGCGTTCGCCCCAGGTCTTGAGCTGTTCGACCGCGGCGGCGCGGAAGGTATCGCCCGCGGCAAGCACGAGGCTGTGGCCCTGGTTCTGGAACCGGCGTGCGAGCTTGCCGATCGTCGTGGTCTTGCCGACGCCGTTGACGCCGACCATGAGGATCACGAACGGCCGCTTCGACGCATCGATGTGCAGCGGCCGCGCGACCGGCTGCAGCAGGGCGACCAGGTCGGTGCGCAGGGCGGCGAGCATGGCGTCCGCATCGGCGAATTCGCGCTTGGCCATGCGCTTGCGCAGGCCTTCGACGAGTTCGGTCGTCGCGGCCACGCCGACGTCGGCGCCGATCAGGGCGGTTTCGAGTTCGTCGAGCAGGGCGTCGTCGAGCTTGGGCTTGCGCGCGAACAGGCTGCCGATGCTGCGGTTGAAGACGCTGCCGGCGAGGCGTTCGCGCCAAGAGCGTTTGACCGGCGCGGCCGGTGCGGGCGCAGCGACAGGCAGGTCGGCCGGCGACGCCGCCGTGTCGTCCAAGTTCGCCGGCGCGGATGCATCGGCATCGAGCGGATCGTCGGCGGCATCGATCGCCATGCGCGCTTCCCGCGCATCCTGCGCGCTTTCATCCGGTTTTTGGCTTGCGATCCCCGGTTCCCGGTTCTCCTCGGCGGGCTTTTTCTTCCAGAACTTGAACATCTTCGACACGAATTGAAAGACAATGGCGCCATGCTACCACTCGCGCCGCCCGGGATTTTGTGCCGATAAGGTCCGATTCAAGCCGTCGACGGCCCGCGGACGGCACCGGCAAGCTGCGCATCATCGGCGGCAATCTGCGCGGATCGAAGCTGACCGTGGCCGATCTCGACGGCTTGCGGCCTACGCCCGACCGCGTGCGAGAGACGCTGTTCAACTGGCTCGCGCCCTTCATCGACGGCGCGCGCTGCCTGGATCTTTTCGCCGGCACCGGCGCGCTCGGCATCGAGGCGCTGTCGCGCGGCGCGGCGCGCGTCGACTTCATCGAACGCGATGCACGCCTCGCGCAGACCCTGCGCGACAACCTTGTGCGGTTCAAACAGGAAGCCGGTCGCGTGCGCGGCGGCGACGCGCTGGCCGTGCTCGGCGCGGAGCCCGAACAGGCTTACGACGTCGTCTTCGTCGATCCGCCGTTCGCGCTGGATCTGTGGAACGAATCGGCGCGGCTGCTGGAGTCGCATGCGTGGCTGTCCGCGCACGCGCTGATCTACGTGGAATCGCCCGTCGAACGGGCGCTGGATCTTCCGCGCGCCTGGCAACTGCATCGCGAGGGCCGCGCCGGCGCCGTGCGCTATGCGCTGTATCGCCGATCGGCTAAGCTAGCCGCCAGTTGAAAGCCGCCCACGCTGGATGCGATCCATGCCGAACCCGACCATTCCCGCCGAACGTGCGCGCATCGCGATCTATCCCGGCACGTTCGACCCGATCACGAATGGACACGTCGACTTGACCATGCGCGCTTCGCCGTTGTTCGAACGCATCATCGTCGCGGTGGCGGAAAGCCCGAACAAGGGGCCCGGGTTCAGCCTCGACGAGCGCATCGCGCTCGCGCGCGAGGCGCTGGCGGAGATTCCGAACGTCGAAGTGCGCGGGTTTTCCTCGCTGCTGGCGAATTTCGTCGAGGAAGCCGGCGCCGGCGTGATCCTGCGCGGCCTGCGCGCGGTGTCGGATTTCGAGTACGAATTCCAGCTCGCGAGCATGAACCGGCATTTGATCCCGCGCGCGGAAACCTTGTTCCTCACGCCCGCGGAGCAGTACAGTTTCATTTCGTCTTCGCTGGTGCGCGAAATCGCGCGGCTCGGCGGCGACGTGTCCGGCTTCGTCCATCCCGCGGTGCGCCAGGCATTGGGCAGGCGCTGGGGGCATGTCTGAAGGCGGTTCGACGAACCGTCGCGGCACACGGATGCGCCGTCGAATCAAGCGAAGCTTGATTCGATAAACGTGGCGCGGCTTTGCCGCGACCGTTTATCTGCGAACCGCGGCAGGATGCCCGGTTTCGCGTCCGACCAATTATTCTGCAGTCAGTAACGGGAGATGAAATGAAAAAGTATACTTTCCGCATGATCGTGGCGCTCGCCGCCGCGCTGCTGCTCGCCGCGTGCGGGCCGAGCGAGGAGGAGAAGCAGAAAGCCGCCGAAGCCGCCGCCAAGGCCGACGCGCTGGCGAAGGAAGCCAAGGCGCTGGTGATGCCGAAGGACACGGTCGACAAGGCCGTGTGGAAGCCCTACTTCACGGCGGTCATCACCAAGTTCCTGCGCGACAACGCGGCGACGGTGAAGACCAATCACCCCTATATCTACTACATCCCGGCCGGCGACGACGACGCGGCCAAGGCCGATCGCCAGAACGGCCTCGACAACATCCAGACCACGGTGCAGCGCGGCGTGCTGCCGGGCGCGTTCATGGCCTTCGGCGGACCGAACTCGACCTACACCGCGGACACGACGATCGACGCGTTCAAGGACGCGAAGGACGGTTCGTTCAAGGGCGTGTTCATCCTCTTCATCGGCGCGCCGGCCGATTCCGAACGGGTCAAGCCCGCGATCGAGAAAACCGGCGCGACGTACTACTTCGTCGAGTTGAAGTAAGCGCGGCGGCGCAGGCCGCCGAACCGGCTCGGCAGCGGACGCCGGGCCTGGATTCCAGGGAAGGCGCCAGCAGATCTGCAACCGTGCAATCTGGGCCCCGGCGTCCGTCGCCGGGGTCGCTTTTTCCGAAGTTCGATGTCACTCAAGATTCTCGATACCTGCGTCAATTGCGACGTCTGCGAACCGGTCTGCCCGAATCAGGCGATTGCGCTGGGCCCGGTCATCTATGAGATCGCCCCTTCGCGCTGCACCGAATGCGTCGGCCACTTCGACACGCCGCAATGCGTGGAGGTGTGTCCGGTCGAGTGCATCATCGTCGATCCCGACCATGCGGAATCGCACGATACCCTCCTCGATAAATATCGTGCCCTGACCTCGGGTCAGGGTTCCAAACCGGAGCAGAACGATGCGTAGCAGGCATTTGTATACTTTGTGCGTTTCGGCGCTGGCGATGGCGCTCGGCGCCTGTGCAACGCACGATGCGGCGCGCAGCCCGCAGGTGTCCGCCGTGCCGGCGCAAACGGCGGCGGCGAGCGCCGGCCGCGGTCCGGGCCGGGCGGCCATCGCCAGCGCGCACAAGCTCGCGACCGAGGCCGGTTTCGAAGTGCTCGCGCAGGGCGGCAACGCCTTCGACGCCGCCGTCGCGGTGGCCGCGGCGCTGTCCGTGGTCGAGCCGCAGAGTTCGGGCATCGGCGGCGGCGGCATGTTCCTGTTGCATCGCGAGAGCGACGCCAAGGACATCTTCGTCGATGCGCGCGAAACCGCGCCGGCCGCGGTCGACCCGAAAGACTACCTCGCCGCGAACGGCGATCTCGACAAGGACCACTCGCTCAACGGTCCGCTGTCGGCGGCGATTCCGGGCGAGCCGGCGGGCCTGGTCTGGCTCGCGGAGCACTACGGCAAGCTGCCGCTGGCGAAGACGCTGGCGCCGGCGATCCGCATCGCGCGCACCGGTTTCGCGGTCGACAAGCGCTTCGTCGACGAAGTGCGCTACCGCAAGCCGATCTTCGAGCGCTATGCCGCATCGAAAGCCCTGTTCCTCGACAACGGCGAAGTGCCCAAGGTCGGCTGGGTGTTCAAGAATGCCGATATCGCCAAGACCCTCGAGCTGATCGCGGCCAAGGGCAACGACGGCTTCTATCGCGGCGAGTTCGCCGCGAAACTCGTCGACGACGTGAAGGCGAACGGCGGACGCTGGTCGCTCCAAGACCTCGCCAACTACAAGGTCAAAGAGCGCGAGCCGATTTCGTTCAAGTACCACGACTGGCAGATCGTCACCGCGCCGCCGCCGTCGTCGGGCGGCATCGCGATCCAGGAGATGCTCAATATCCTTGCCGGCTACGATCTGGCCAAGCTCGATCGCGCGCACCGCGTGCATCTGATCGTCGAAGCGATGCGCCGCGCCTATCGCGACCGCGCGCAGTACCTGGGCGACCCCGATTTCGTGAAGATGCCGCTCGAAGAGTTGTCGAGCCCGATGTACGCCGCCGGCCTGCGTTCGACGATCCATCCGGACAAGGCGACGCCGAGCGATCTGCTGCCGCCGTACATGACGCCGCCGCAGGGGCCGCATACCACGCATTTCTCTATCATCGACAAGGACGGCAACCGCGTCTCGGCGACGCAGACGGTGAATTTCGTCTTCGGCGCGGGCATGGTCGTGCCGGGCACCGGATTTCTGCTCAACGACGAGATGGACGACTTCGCCCTCGTCGCCGGCAAGCCGAACGTCTACGGCGTGGTCGGCACCGACGCGAACGCGCCGGCCGCGGGGCGCAGGCCGTTGTCCTCGATGTCGCCGAGCTTCGTCGTCGGCGACGACCGTATCGGCGTGATCGGCACGCCCGGCGGCAGCCGCATCATCACGATGGTGCTCGAAGGCATCCTCGCCTTCGTCGACGGCGAGACGCCGGAGAAGTTCGTCGGCAATCCGCGCTACCACCATCAGTATCTGCCCGACGTGATCTCGGTCGAGAAGGGTGCGTTCAACGCCGACGAAGTGAAGGCCCTCGAAGCGATGGGGCACAAGGTCAGCGAGTCCGAGCGGACCTGGGGCTTCATGAACGCGGTGAGTTGGGACCGCAGGACCGGCAAGCTGCACGCCGGTACCGATCCGCGCCAGAGTTCGGGCGGGGCCACGGTCGAGTAGCCGGGTCGAAGATCAAGTGCTTTGGCATGGATCGACGCGGATTGGAAACGGATAAGAGCGGAAAGAACATTTGAATTATCCGCTCTTATCTGCGTAAATCCGCTTCTATCCGCGTTAGCCGCTTCTGTCTTTTTCGTACATGCCACGCAAACGCAAACAGACGATCTCGCCGGGCAGGATCACAGCGATCGTCGTGCTGATCCTGCTGCTGCTCGCAGGCGCGTGGGCATGGCAGCATCGCTCGCGGCTGCGGTCCGCCGCATCGACGATCAGCACGGAGCTGCCGCTGCCTGCGCAGAGTGGAGGCAGCTCGCCGTCGGCCGCCGCGAACGCAGCGGCGGTGCCGGTCAAAACCAGCGGCAAGCTGATCATCCGCCATGCAGCGCACGACACCCAGCTCGGCATCGCCGCCGATGCCGTCGCGCTGTTGCGCAGCGTGGAAATGTATCAGTGGACCGAGCATTGCGACGGCGCGAACTGCCGGTACGAGAAGACCTGGTCGGGGCCGCATATCGATTCGGGCAAATTCCGCGTGGCGGAAGGGCACCAGAATCCGGCCCCACCGTTCGCCGATGCGCGTTTCGGCGCAGGCGAGATCCGACTCGGCGAGCTGATCGTCGACCCCAGGCTGCTCGACGGCCGTCCGGCCGTGGACTACCCGGTCAAGGCAGACGCGCTGCCGCCGAACATGGAGGCGACGTTCAGCGTGGTCGACGGCGTGCTTTACGCCGGCGGCGATGCGGCGCATCCGCAGGTCGGTACGGTGCGCGTGCGCTATCGCGTCGTGCCGGCCGGCGAGGTCGAGATCTCGGGCGTCCGGCGCGGCAACAAGCTCGAAGCGAAGTAGCCGGTCTCTATTTGCGCAGCACGGTTTCGCCGTGTTCGAGGAAGTACAGGCCGGCGAACAGTTTCGGATCGATCGAAAAACCTTCGTTCATCTTTTGCACGAGCCATCGCGGCGCGTCGGCGCGCGGGATCTCATGCACGACGATGTTCTCGGTAGGGTCGCCCCCGCCCGCGTGCTCGCGGACGAGATCGTAGGCGCGGACGAAAGCGATGATCTCGTTGCTCATGCCCGAGGACGAGGGGCCTTCCATGAAGTATTCGATGCGGCCGGCGCGGTAGCCGGTTTCCTCGTGCAGCTCGCGGTGGGCCGCGGCGACGGCGGACTCGTCGTGGCTCGCCGCGATGTCGCCGATCAGGCCGGCGGGCATCTCGATCGTCTTGCTGCGGATTGCCTCGCGCCATTGTTCGACGAACAGGACGCGGTCTTCGGGCGTGACCGCGACGATGATGACCGCGCCGCCGGGGTTGGTGCGTTCGGCGTATTCCCAGCGTCCGCGCTTGAGCAGGCGCAGCCAGCGGCCTTGGTAAAGCACCTCGGTTTTTTCCATCGTGTACAATTTTCCGATTGTGCCGCCCGTGAGCGCGGCGGTTCGACGAACTTTACCCGCATCGCGCGGTCCCAGCGCGATTCCGATTCCCATTTCACCTCCGG
This sequence comes from uncultured bacterium, assembly GCA_966424745.1. Taxonomy (GTDB): domain Bacteria; phylum Pseudomonadota; class Gammaproteobacteria; order Xanthomonadales; family Rhodanobacteraceae; genus Rudaea. The sequence continues at coordinate 4,407 of CBJLOV010000107.1, read as the reverse complement.
CCGCGCGAGCGCGGCCAGTTTCGACCAGACGCCATGAAAACGAAATTCTATCCTCTGATTGCCGCGATCGCCCTGACCGCGTGCTCGCAGCAACCCGGCACCGAGCCGGCCGAGAAGGCACCGGCCGCAGCGCCGGCGCCCGCGGCCGAAGCGCAGCAGCCGGCGCCGGCGCCGACAAAACCGCAGACGCCTGAGGAGGCGGCCAAGGCGGAAATGGTGAAAAAAGCGATGGCGCTGACGAAAGAGCAGATCATGGAGTCGCGCGATCCGAATGCGCTGGGCAAGCTCGGCGAGATCTACTCCGACGCGGGCGAGGCCGAGCGGTTCACCTGGACGCTCGAACGCCTGACCCAGCTGCTGCCGAATTCGGGCAACCTGCGTCTGCAGCTGGCGATGGCCTACGCGGGACAGGACGAAAAGACCCCGGCTTACGACACGCTGATGCGCCTGATCAACCAGGGCTACTCCTACGATATCGGCGAGGACCCGCGTTTCGAAGGCGCGCACGGTACCAAGGTTTGGGACTACATCGTCAAAACGCTCGCCGACAACAACAAACCGTTCGGCGAGGGCAAGGTCGCCTTCGATCTGCCGAAAGGCGACACCTTGTTCGAGTCGATCGCCTGGGATCCCAAGCGCAAGCAGTTCCTCGCCGGCAGCGTGCGCGACGGCGGCATCTACCTCGCCGACGGCAAGGGCGGACTTAAGGAGTTCATCAAGGCCGATGCGGCGAACGGACTGATGGCCGTATTCGGCCTCGCCGTCGACGTCGGTCACGACCGGCTTTACGCGATCAGCAACGGCGTGGCGCATTTCAATCATTTCGAGGCCGCCATGGCGGGCCAGGCCGGCGTGTACGAGTTCGTCCTGTCGAGCGGCAAGTTCGTGCGCAAGACCATCCTGCCGGTCGAGAACGGCAAGCACATCCTGTCGAGCATCACGATCGACGCGCAAGGCAAGGTGTATGTGGCCGACGGCGTCGTGCAGCAGATCTACAAGCTCGACAGCGGCGAATTGAAACTCGTCGCCGGCAATCCGGTGCTCACCGGCATTCGCGGACTCGCCGTGTCCGCCGACGGGCGCACGCTGTACTTTGCCGACACGGCCCTGGGCCTGTTCGGCATCGACCTCGCGCAGGGCAAGCCGTTTGCGGTGGAATACAACCCGAATCAGCTCGCGCTCGGCGGCATTTCCGGGCTGTACTGGTTCAACGGCACCCTGGTGGCGATCCAGAGCGATATGTCGCCGAAGCGCGTGATGCGTCTGCGGCTCGGCGGCGACGGTCACGGCATCGTCCAGGCGCAGCCGCTCGATGCGGCGCAGGAGGCGTTCAAGCTGCCGACCACCGGCACCGTGGCGGGCGATGACCTTTACTTCATCGCGAACAGCCAGAGGGAACGGTACAGCGATCTCGGCGTGCTGACCGACGCGGACAAGCTCGAGCCGGTGCACGTCTTCCGCACCAATCTGCTCTACGCGTGGAATGAAAAGCCGCGGACCATGCCGCCGCAGCCCAGGCTCACGCCGGAAGAGCTCGAGAAAATGCGCACCACGCGGCCCAAGGGCTTCATCGGTGCGGGGCAGCCTAAAGACGGCCAGGCCCCTGCGCCCGCACCCGCGGACAAGCACTGAAGACGCAGGCAACGCCGCCGCGGTAGCGCGGCGTGCGCCTACGCCGCCGGCGCGAGCTGCCGGCAGCGCGAGCGCGTGAGCGGACCGAAGCGGAGGCGATCGAACAGCGCGTCGAGCGCTGCATGGTCGGGTTGGCGCCAGAGCAGTGCGTCGACGCGGTCGGGAATCGGTGCGTCGAGCGCGATCGCGCTGAGGCGCTGAGAGAGCAGGGCCTGTTCGCGGTGCGCCTTGATCTTCGCATAGGCCTGTCCGGCGCCGCGAAAGCGCAAGTACGGTACTTCCTCGATGCGCGCAAGCAGCGCATCGAGCGTGCCGAAATGCGCGAGCAGGGTCGCCGCCGTCTTCGCGCCCACACCGGGCACGCCGGGAATGTTGTCGACCGCATCGCCCGTCAGCGCAAGATAATCGACGACCTGATCGGGGCGCACGCCGAGGCGCTGCTTCACCCCATGTGCGTCCCAACGCTCGTTCCTGGAAAAGTCCCACTGTTCGTCGTGCAGGCCGACGAGCTGGCCGAAATCCTTGTCGGCGGAGATGATCACGTTGCGGAAATTCTCCTTGCGCGACATTTCGACGGCGCTGCCGATCAGATCGTCGGCCTCGTATTGCTCGTCGGCGAGCACGCTGAGCCCGAGTGCCGCGGCGATCTGCTTGCAGTAGTTGAACTGTACTTTCAGTTCCGGCGGCGGCAGCTCGCGGTTGGCCTTGTACTCCGGATAGATGGCGTTGCGGAACGAAGAAACCAGCGATTCGTCGAACGCGGCGATCACGTGCGTCGGCCGCGCGCGCTCGAGGAAATCGCAAAGAAAGCGGGTGAAGCCCTGCACCGCGTTGACCGGCGCGCCGTCGACGTCGCGGAATTCGTCCGGCAGCGAGTGCCAGGCGCGGAAAATGTAGAGGCTCGAGTCGATCAGATGAAGGGTTTGCATGGGGGGGGCTGAGGGTCGAGGGCTGAGGGCTGAAGATCGGGAACGTTCGGGCATGAAGGGTTTCTGCTTTTTCGTCCTCAGCCCTCGGCCCTCAGTCCTTCGAGCTTCAACTCGCTGACGATCTTCGCCAATTCCGGCCGCGGGCCTTCGATCGCGGGCTTCTGCGCGGTGCCGATATGGACGAAGCCGATCACGCGTTCGTCCGCGGCGAGACCGAGCAGCGCCGCGGCTTCGCGATCGTAGGCGGCCCAGCCGGTGAGCCACTGCGCGCCGAAGCCGAGCGCCTGCGCGCCGAGCAGCAGGTTGTAGGCGACGCAGCCGGCGGACAGGATCTGCTCCTGCGCGGGAACTTTGGGGTGGTGCTCGTCGACGCGCGCGATCACGCAGACGATCAGCGGCGCGAAGTTGTAGCGTTCGCGATCCTTGGCGAACGTCGCTTCGGGCGCGCCGGGTTCGATCCCGCGGCGTATCGCCGCAAGGCGTTCGCCGAGCCGTGCCCGCGTTCCGCCTTGGATCAGCAGGAGCCGCGCCGGCATCAGCTTGCCGTGGTCGGGGGTGCGGATCGCCGCCGCGAGCAGTCGTTCGAGTTGCTCGGGAGAAGGCGCAGGTTCGCCGAGCTGGCGCGAAGGGACGGATAGACGGCTATTCAGGAAATCGAGTGCGGACATGCGGGTACGGCGATCGGCGCGGCGGGAACGGTGGCGCGCAGGATAGCATCGGGCGCAACGCGTATGGCGCAACCTGGCGAGCTCGGCTAGGATGCGGCTCAGGCACCCATCGGGGATTTGCGCATGAGCATTACGATCAGCGCGGTACGCGAGACCGCGCCGGGCGAGCGCCGCGTGGCGTTGACGCCGGACGTGGCGAAGAAGCTGAAGGCCAAGCAGGTCGACCTCGTGATCGAGCACGGCGCGGGTTCGCTGGCGAGCTTCCCCGATGCGGCATACAAAGACGTCGAAATCGCGAGCGATGCGCGCAGTGCGCTGGCCAAGGCCGACGTGCTGCTGACCGTGCAGCCGCCGACGCTCGAGGAAATCGCCGCGCTCAAGCCCGGCACGGTGACGATCGGCTACCTGCAGCCGCATCTCGCGCCCGAGCGCATCAAGGCGCTGCGCGACGCGAAGATCACGAGCTTCGCGATGGAACTGCTGCCGCGCACGACGCGCGCGCAGGCGATGGACGTGCTGTCCTCGCAGGCGAACATCGCCGGCTACAAGGCCGTGCTGATCGCCGCCGAGGCGAGCCCGAAATTCTTCCCCATGCTGACCACGGCCGCCGGTACGGTCAGGCCGTCGAAGGTATTGATCGTCGGCGCCGGCGTCGCCGGTCTGCAGGCGATCGCCACCGCGCGCCGTCTCGGCGCGCAGGTCGAAGGCTTCGACGTGCGTCCGGAAACCAAGGAGCAGATCCAATCGCTCGGGGCGAAGTACGTCGAACTCGGCGTCAGCGCCGCGGGGACGGGCGGCTACGCGCGCGAGCTGACCGCGGAAGAACGCGCCCAGCAGCAGGCCGCGCTGGCCGAGCATATCAAGGGCGTCGACGTGATCGTCACCACCGCCGCGGTGCCGGGACGCAGGGCGCCGCGCATCGTCACCGCGGACATGGTCGGGGGCATGAAGCCCGGTTCGGTCATCGTCGACATCGCCGCCGAGACGGGCGGCAACTGCGAGCTGACCGAGGCCGGCAAGACGATCGTCACCGGCAACGGCGTCACGGTCATCGGCCCGGTCAACCTCGCCGCAACGGCGCCGATCCACGCGAGCGAGTTGTACGCGAAGAACCTGTACAACTTCCTCGAACTGTCGATCACCAAGGAAGGCGACCTCAACCTCGACTGGAACGACGA
>CBJLOV010000106.1:0-14905 GCA_966424745.1 uncultured bacterium | reverse complement strand
GCCGGAGGAATACGACGTTTCCTACGAGGAGGCATTGTTCGAATACGCGCAGACCGCGGGGGCCTCCTGGCAGACCTGCGTGGTCGACCAGCAGTGCAACGGCGCGATCAACGGCTACTTCGCACCGATCGGCGTGTTCTACCGGCTGATCCATCTCTACGGGCGCGGCGTCGAAACGCGCTACACCGCGTTCCAGAAAGCGCGCAGGGCGGCGATATCCAATCCCACCGACCAGGACCGGCTGGACGGTTTCTTCGAGGGCTACTCGGCCGCGGCCAACCGCAACATGAACTGCCTGTGGGACCTGCTCAACTGGCCGGTCTCGTCGACGGCGCGCAGCTGGGCCGACAGCCGGTTTCCCAATGCGAACCCCGACTGCACGACGATCGGGCCGGGCGGCAAACCGGTCGTCCTCGACATCCAGCCGGACTTCATGTCGACCGTCGACGGCAGCTACAACAAGCTGCAGGACACCGGCTCGGGCTTTTCCCAGGACTTGTGGACCCCGACCACCGTCGCCGTGCCTGCGTACATTTCGGCGCAGGCCATCGCGGGCAAGAGCCAGTTTTTCCAGCTGACCGGCTCCGGCGGCAACCGCCGCGTCCGCATGAATTTCTGCGCACCGGCCAACGGCTTCTCCGGCAGCACCTGGCTGTGGAACCCCAGTGTCTATCCGCGCACCGCTGTCGGCGGACCGGCGTTCACCCCGGGCGCCTGCAACACCGAGCAATGGCGGCAAAGCTACGACGTGGAGGTGCAGCAAAACTCGGCAGCCGCGGGCGCCTATTCGATCCAGGCCGAGGTCAATCCCTATGGTCCCTGGCCATTGAGCCGGCTCTGGGCAAACCTTTCGGTCACGCGCAACGCCGACGGCAGCTTCAATCTCGCCCTTTCGCAGATCGACGCCGCACAAGTGTTGCCGACCGCCACGCAGGTGCGGTTCTGGGTGCAGAACTACGGTTGGGTGACGTCCGTTCCGTGGCCGGGCGCTGCCGTTCCGACGACGCTGACCGCGACATGGATGCCGCCGGCCGGAGAAAGCGGAGACGGACTCGTCTTTCGCGCGCAGGTTCTCGGCGCCGCGGGCGAAGGCTACGCAAGCGACCAGGCCAACGCCGTCGTCTACTACGCCATTCCGCGCAAGACGCTGTACACGGCACTCAGCCCGGCGCGCTTGCTGGACACGCGCGTCGGCGCCGGCTACGCGACGGTCGACGGCGCCGCTCAGGGCACCGGCCCGATCGCCTCGGCCGGTACGTATCGGCTGCCCGTGACCGGCCGCGCCGGCGTCCCTGCCGGCGTGGTGGCCGTCGCCCTCAACGTCACTCCGGTGACTCCGACCGAACCCGGATACCTCACTCTCTGGTCCGGTGTCGGCGGCGCACCGAACGCGTCCAATCTCAATCTCAATCCGGGCTACACGATTCCGAACCTCGTCGTCTCGCCGGTCGATGCCGGCGGCAACGTGGCGATCTACAACGGCAGCAGCGCCGCGCAGGATGTCGTGGTCGACGTGCAGGGCTACTTTCCGGCCGGCAGCGCCTACGTGCCGATGGCGCCGCAACGGTATCTCGACACGCGCAGCGGCTATGCCACGGCCGACGGCCGGGATCAGGGCACGGGCGCCCTGGTCGCGGGCGGACGATTCGATCTCGGCATCGCCGGACGTACCCCGATTCCGGCCACGGGTGTCGGCGCGGTCATATTCAACCTCACCGCCGTGCAGCCTGCCGGCAGGGGCTACGTCACCGCGTGGCCCGGCGGCGTCGCGCAGCCGAACGCTTCCAATCTGAATCTCAACCCGGAACTCACCATCCCCAACCTGGTGATCTCGGGCCTGGGCTCCGGCAACGTATCGCTGTTCAACGGCGGCGCCGACGCCACCGATCTCGTCGCCGACGTGCAGGGCTGGTTCCCGAGCGGCTCGGGCTACGCGGCGCTGGCACCTGCGCGCCTGCTCGACACGCGCAGCGGACAGAACACGATCGACGGGCAATACGCCGCGATCGGTCCGCTGCCCAGCAACGCCTCGCTCGATCTAGCGGTGATCGGCCGCGGCGGCGTGCCGGCCGACAGCGCGGTGGGCACGGTCGTGCTCAATGTCACGGTGGTGCAGCCGGCAGCGGGCGGCTACGTCACCGTGTGGCCGAGCGGTTCGGCCCAGCCGCTGGCGTCGAACCTCAATCTCAATCCGGGTACCACGATTCCGAACCTGGTCCTCGCCAAGGTCGGCAGCAACGGCAGGGTCTCGATCTTCAACGGCAGCCGCACGCCCACCGACCTCGTCGTCGACGTGCAGGGCTGGTTGCCGATCGAACCGTAGGCCGCGGCATTCGCCGACGCGAAAGATGTAGCGATGTCTTCGACGAGGTGACTATCGAGGGCGCGGACGGCCGTCCACGCCCTCGCTGCGGCGGAAGGTTTCGCGATCTCTGCGCACCGCCGTCGGCGAGCGCCCAAGCACGCGCAGGAAGGTTCGGTTCATGTGGCTCTGGTCGCAGAAGCCGGACTCCGCCGCGATGACGGCAAGGCCCTGGTCGGATTCGCGCAGAAGCCGCGCCGCGCGTTCGACGCGGATCCTCGCTGCGGTTTCCTGCAGGCCTTCGCCGGTCGAGCGGCGATAGGCAGGCCCGATCCAGGCCGGGCTGCGCCCGATCTCGTGAGCCAGATCGCCGACGCGCCGGCATGGATCCGCGCGCAGGCGGGCGGCGACGTCGCCGACCCAGCCGCGCGCAGACCCCGCGGGCGCATATTGCGCAGCGGCGAGGAGGCGACGGAGCGAGGCGCGCAGATCCGTTTCGGACAACGGCGTCGCGCACGCGCCGGCGAGCGAGCGCGCCAGCGCGCCGCAGGCTCCGCCGATGCGCAGCAAGACCGCGGACGATGGCAGCGAGGCACCGCCCAGCCATGCCGGATCGAACTCGATCTCGATCTGTTCGAACCCCGCCTCGCCGGCGACGTTGCGGTGCGCGGCGCCGGGGCGATAGAACACCATCGAGGGGCCGGCGATCTCCTGCGCGCCGCACTCCGTGACGTTGCGGTATTCGCCCATCACGTACAGGGACACCATCGGCCAGGCATGGGCGTGCTCGGCCACGGCGGCGCGGCTCGGGTCGATGACCCGGCGTACGCAGGCGCCGCCGAAGGTACGCAGCACGGACATGTTTGCCAACGCTCGATGGAGGAATCGACGGGGATTCGACGGTTGCATCTTCCGCCAACTCGCCGCGGAATCAAGAGGGCCGCACCTTGAATGCGTCCAAGACGCCGCGCGAATCGATCGCTACCGTGCGTGCCATGACAGCGCAACCCCGAGGTGGAGCCCCGATGAATGCGACCGTGTCGATCGGCCCGTCGACCTTCCCCGCCAGGATCGAATCGGCCCAGGCCGGCGCCAGCTGCCGAGCGCTGATGCGGCTGCTGCCGTACCGCGGCGCCGTGCTGCACGCCCGCTGGAGCGGCGAGGCCGTCTGGTCGCCGCTGCGCACGATCTGGCCGAAGGACTCGCCGTTGGCCGAGGAGAACGCGATCGCACAACCCAGGCCGGGGCAGCTTCTGCTCTACGCCGGACGGCACAGCGAGCCGGAAATACTCATCCCTTACGGCGAGACGCGATTCGCCAGCGGCTTCGGGCCGCTGCGCGGCAATCCCGTCCTGACCATCGTCGACCGCCTCGACGAACTTGCCCGCGTCGGCCGCTCCCTCCTCGAACATGGAGCGGGCACGCTGCGCATCGAGCTTGGTCCCACCCACTGAAACCGGATCCGCCATCATGCCGCGACGCTCCCGCTTTCTGCTTTCCGTCCTGCCGCTCCTGCTCGCCACGACGTGCGCCTTGCTCAAGCCGCAGCCCGCCTTCGCCGAATCGGCGAACGACTGTCTCGTCGGCAACTATCGGCTCGAAGACGGCACGAACGTCGACATCGCGCCCACCTCGGACGACGCCCTGCGCTGGCGAAAATTCGACGGCTCGACCGGCGCGTTGCATCGCCGCGACGACGGCCTCTGGACGAGTACCCGCGGTTGGAGCAAGCAGGCCGACGGCCTTACCGTCTCGTTTGCCGGCTGCGGCAAAGATGCGATCCGCTTCGGCGGACTGTCCGGCGCGCGGCACGAATTCGCGTTGCGCGAGATCACGTTCGAAAGTCGCGGCACGACCCTGGCCGGCCGGCTCGTGCTGCCGCCGGGCGACGGCAAAGTCCCGATCGTCGTGTTGATCCACGGCTCCGAGCACGACTCGGCGCTGCAGTCGTACTCGCTGCAGAGAATGCTGCCGGCGGAAGGAATCGGCGCCTTCGTCTACGACAAGCGCGGCACCGGCCGCTCGGGCGGCACCTACACGCAGGACTATTCGCAGCTCGCCGACGATGCAGTCGCCGCCGTGGCGACGGCGAAGTCGCTCGCCGGCGCCCGCGCCGGCAGAATCGGATTCCAGGGCGGCAGCCAGGGCGGCTGGGTGGCGCCGCTCGCGGCGACGCGAACGCCCGTCGACTTCGTCATCGTCTGCTTCGGTTTGGCCGTGAACGCGATCGACGAAGACCAGCAGTCGGTCGAACTGCAGCTCGGCGAAAAGGGGTATTCGCGCGGAGAAATCCGCGATGCGCAGACGCTGGCACGTGCGGTCGAGAACGTCTTCGCGAGCGGATTCACCGACGGCTTCGCCGAACTGGACCGGCTGCGCACGCGCTATGCCGCGGCGCCCTGGTACAAGGATCTGCGCGGCGACTATGCGCATCTCTTCCTGTCGAAGTCCGAAGCCGAACTGCGCGCGATGGCGCCGGATTTCGACTGGCACATTCCCTGGCACTACGACCCGATGCCGGTCCTGCGCGCTCTGCACACGCCGCAGCTGTGGATATTGGGCGGGGAGGACTTCGAAGCGCCGAGCCGGGAAACGCGCAGGCGCCTCGAATCGCTGATCGCGAACGGCAGCGACTGCACGATCGCCTACTATCGCAACGCCGAGCACGGCATGACCTTGTTCGAGGTCGACTCCTCGGGCGAGCGGATCTCGACCCGATACGCGCCGGGATACTTCCAACTGATCCGCGATTTTTCGCTCCACTCCTCGCTGCCCGGGCAGTACGGAGATGCGGAGGTGACGCGACCGCAGCGGCGCCATCGCCGTTGAGTGCTGCCGAATTCGGGCAGTCGTCCGACAAAAGACGAAGCTTGAACCACGGAGAACGCGGAGCAAAGTGAATCGAAGTCTCGACTCTTCTCCATGTTCTCCGTGTCGGCGTCTTTGGATCTTGCTCATTGCCCACGCCGACGGGCACGGTCGGAGTCCGGTCATGGCGATGTACGCCGCGAAAGGCGAGGCGGCGCGGCGGTTGTGCGAACTGTGATCCGCATCGAGATTTGAACGCAGGCTTTGGCTTAGCATCGGCGCGGGCTTCAATCGCCCATCGCTTCGCGACGCACGTTCTTTCAGGGGGAACCGTTGCCATGAAGATCGCCTGCCATCCGATGCTCGGGGCTGCCTGCCTCGTGCTGCTCGCCGCCTGCGGCACCGTGCCGCGGAAGTCCGCCTCGACGCCGGCGCATTCGGAGGAGTGCCGCGCCACGACCGAGCGGGAAATCGCCGAACTGTTCGATCGCTGGAACCGATCGCTGCAAACCGGCAACCCGCACCTCGTCGTCGCCAACTACGCCGAGCGGTCGATCCTGCTGCCGACGCTGTCGAACAAGCCGCGCATCACCGCCGCGGAGAAAGAGGAATACTTCGAACATTTCCTCGAGAACCAGCCCGTGGGCAAGATCGATTTCAGCTTCATCGAGATCGGCTGCAACTCGGCCTTCGACGCGGGGTTGTATACTTTTTTCTTCAAGAAAACCGGCACCAGCGTCGCGGCGCGGTACACATACACCTACGCCTGGGACGGAAGGCAGTGGCTGATCACGAGCCACCATTCGTCCTTGATGCCCGAAGGCAATCACTGACGTCCGCCAATGATCCTTCGGGCTTTGCCGGGCCGACGGCATCGGCTCGAAAGACCGAGGGCGACTGCGCAGCGCAGGGGCGCGATTCATCGTGCCCCTGCGCTGACTTCCCACTTGTCCGCCGGGTCGACAAGCAAGATCCAAAGACGCCGACGCGAAGAGGCGCGAAGTACGCAAAGAAGAACCGATCTTTGTTTTTTCCTCGATGCTTTTCTTCGTGTCCTTCGCGGTTCAATCTTTTCTCTTATCGCCCTTCCGGAAAATCGCCTGTCCGGAATTCGGCAATGCTCAATCGGCCGCGGCAGGCGGCCCGAACCACGCGGCGAGCGCGTCCGCGAATCCTTGCAGGCTTCCCTCCCCCACCCAGGCCACGTATCCGTCCGGTCGAATCAAGACGGCCGAAGGCGCCGCGACCGTTCCGAGCGCCGGAAGCTCCCACGCCCCCGTGTAGCGGGCGTCGATCGAGCGCGCCCGATCCGCCCATGTCGCGATGTCGAAGTCGACCGGTTCGCCGAAGTTGAGCAGCACCGGCCGCGCGTCGTGCAGCAGGGCGAAGACCCGCAGCGGACCCTCGGCGGTGACCAGGTCGAGGTCGGGCATGCGGCGGCCGAGCAGCGGATGTCCCTCGCCGAAGTCGTAGCGAATGCCCAGACCCGACACTTCCGCGACCAGGCGTTTGCGCGGCTCGTCCATGCTCAACAGCTCGAGGACCATGTCGGCCAACGCCTGCATGCGCTCGTCGGTGCGGCCGAGCGCCGCTTGCGCCATCGTGTTGCGCAGCACGCGCGCGGCGACCGGATGGCGTTCGCGATGGTACGTGTCGAGAAGACTCGCGGGCGACGTCCGCTTGACCACCTGCGCCAGCTTCCAGCCCAGGTTCACCGCATCCTGCACGCCGATGTTGAGCCCCTGCCCGCCCATCGGCGGATGCACGTGCGCGGCGTCGCCGGCCAGCAGGACGCGCCGTTCGCGGTAGGCCGCGGCCTGCCGCGTCATGTCGGTGAAGCGGGAGATCGCGACGGGAGCGTGGATTCCGTAGTCGGTGCCGTAGACCGCGATCAGCGCTTCGCTGACGTCGCGCAGGGTCGGTTCGCCGTCGAGCCGCAGCTGCCGCTCCTTCAACACGATGCGGACCGACCCGCGATCGCCCTTGCCGATCGCATGGCTGCCGATGGCGTCTTTGCGAAAACCCCAGGCGGGCTCCTCGGCCGTCTCGACTTCGGCGAGCAGCCAGCTCGCCGATGCGTCCCAGCCCGGAAATTCGATGCCCGCCGCCTTGCGCACCACGCTGCGCCCTCCGTCGCAGCCGACCAGATACTGCGCACGCAGCGATCGGCCGTCCGCCAGCGCGACGTCGACGCCGGCATCGTCCTGGACCAAGCCCGTCACTTCGCAGCCGCGATAGATCGGCACGGCCAACTCGTCGACCCAGCCGGCCAGAGTGCGCTCGATGTGGTTCTGCCACAGTCCAAGCGTGTAGTTGTGCCGGCTCGGAAAGTCGCCGATGTCCAGGGCGGTCGTGTAGCAATGCACGACCGGATAGACCCGCCCCTGCGAGAGGAAGCGATCGGCGATGCCGCGCTGATCGAGCACCTCGATCGTGCGCGAGTGCATGCCGCCCGCGCGCGAACCGGCGAGCGCCTGGTCGGCGCGCCGTTCGACGAGCGCGACGTCGATCCCCGCCAAGGCCAGCTCGCCCGCCAGCATCAACCCCGTCGGGCCGCCCCCTGCGATCACCACGTCATGCGCGCTCATGGCCGGGTTCCGCCCGGCATCGCGGCGATCGCCGCCCACATACCGCGCCCCTTCGCGTCGAAGGCTCGCCGATCCACCGCGAACCCGACCGCGGGCCCGCCGCTCGCGTCCAACCCCTGCTTCGACAACCGTGCACTCATCTCGCTGCTCCTCGCCAAGGTTCATTTCGGCTGGCGATTGAGCAACACGGCCCCGGGCTTGCCGCAAGCCCCCGCTGGTTTAAGATATTGAAACGGGGGGCGGTGGATTTTTCGATCCACGCATCCGCTCGACGGTTCCCGGGCGGTCTTCCCGCTCGACGCCAAGGCTCCGCGGATCCCGCTCGGCAACGAAGACGCGGCCTGTCAACCGAATCGCTCATCGTGCGCTAAGCAGCTCCGCCCTCGCGGGCGTTGGCGCTTCACGGCGGGCACAACCGGCCCGTCCGCGGCTTTCCGTTCTCCTTCCGAATCACGACTCCTCCATGCCACACACAGCAACGCGCGGATCCGAACCGATGCCTCAAGCGGACGAACGAAATTCCATTCCGCAGACCGCGACCGGACCGCTGCGTGCGATCGCCGCGATTCCCCTGGCAGCCCGGCTGCTCGCCTGCCTCCTGCTTGTCATCGGCGCGATTCCGAATACGGCGGTTGCGGCGGCCGCCTGCGAAGTCCCCGCGCCGCTGCGGACCATCGATCCGCCGGGTTTCTACGACGACGCGGCCGGCTACGCGGAGGCGGTGAAGCCGATGCGCCGCTTCATCGCCGAGCTCAACGAATCGGCCGACGCGGGCCGCTGGCCGTGCGTGCTCGACCTTTTGCAGAAATGGGCCGAGGCGGATGCGCTCATGGGGCATATCGCCGGCTACCAGGGCCATTACGAGCGCTCGTGGGCGGGCACCGATTTCGCCCTGCTGATCCTGCGCATGCCGGGCGAGGTCAGGGCCGCCAATGCGCGCCGGTTCGCCGCGATCGACCGCTGGCTCGAACGCATCGCGATCGCCACGCGCGATTCGGAAGCGATCAATCATCTGCACAACAATCTCGTCTACTGGGCCGGTTTGAATCTGGTCGCGATCGGCACCGCGATCGATCGGCCGCAGCTCGTCGATTCGGGCCTTATCCGCGCGCGCGAAGGCATACGCGACATCCGTCCGGACGGCTCGCTCGAACGCGAAGTGAAGCGCGGAAACCGCGCCCTCCACTATCACACCTTCGCGCTGATCCCGCTGGTCTTCACCGCGGAACTGGTGCAACGGCGCGGCATCGACCTGTACAAGGAAAACGATCGCGCCATCGCCCGGCTGGCGAACCTGGTGATCGAGTCGGTGCGCAATCCCGCGAGCTTCGCCCGGATCACGCCGATCAAGCAGGAGCTGTTTCCGTGGACATTCCAGGACGAACTGGCCTGGATCGAGCCCTACTACGCGCGCACCCGGGATGCCCGGCTTCCCGCGCTCATCGCGCCGCGCCGCCCGTTCGACGAGTGGCGGCTCGGCGGCAACGTCAGCGCGGTCTGGGGCGTGCCGCTTCGAGGCTCGGGCGCGAACTGACCGGCCCAAAGCGAAGCGTTCTCAAGCATCGCGGGTCTGCGCCATCGCGCCCGCGATCTCCTTGAGCAGCTTCGCCGCCACGAGCGCGGTGACGTTGCCGAAGTCGCAGCGCGGGTTGTACTCGACGATGTCGGCGGCCGCGATCGGCCCGCGCAGCCGCTGGATCAGGCCGATCACCTGCCGCGGCGACAGGCCTCCCGGCTCGCGATGCGACACGCCCGGCGCGTAGGCCGGATCGAGCCCGTCGAGGTCGAGGGAAATGTACACCGGCGTGTCGATTCGGATATCGAGGTTGCCGTCGCAACGCCCGGCCTCGTAGACCTCGACCCCGAAGCGGCGGAACTGGTCGCGGTGGTGATCGTTCACGGTGCGCAGGCCGACCTGGATCAGGCGATCGGCGAGTCCTTCCTCCATGATCCGCGCGAACGGCGAGGCATGGGAGCGCGGATTGCCCTGGTAGGCGTCGTAGATGTCGGCATGCGCATCGATGTGCAGGACCGTCAATTTCGGATGACGCCAGCGTACCGCGCGCAGAATCGGATGCGTGATCGCATGGTCGCCGCCGAGGGAAATCAGCGCTCCCGCCGCGTCCAAAGCCGAGCCCGCTTCACGCTCGATGAGCTCCCACGGATCGACGTCCGCATCGAAGACGATGTCGCCGCGATCGACCAGTCGGCCGGGAACGCCCAGATCGACGCCCGTCTCGCTCCACAGGCTGTATGCGTCGCAGAACAGTTCGCGGCGGATCGGCGCGGGCGCTTCCGCGGCGCCTTTCATGTACGACGAGTTGTCGTCGTGCGGGATTCCCAACAGGGCAATGGCGGTCATCTCTGTGCTCGTAGCTCGATGTGCCGGACCGGCGCGGCACGCGGCCGATCGACGCATCGAGACTAGCGCCGCGAATCGTGCAGGTCTACTTCGCAAAACTTAGAGAACGGATAAGATCTGCTTCATGTTCGATCCCGCCCGCTTGCGTCTGCTTCGAGAATTCGCCCACCGCGGCACGATGATCGCGGTGGCGGAGGCGCTCGGACTCACGTCCTCGGCCGTATCGCAGCAGCTGGCCGTCCTCGCGCGCGAAGCGCGCGTGCCGCTGTTCGAGCGCGTCGGCCGGCGCCTGCGCCTCAGCGCGGAAGGCGCGCGCCTGGCAGGTCACGCGGAAACCATCCTGCAGACCATGGAACAGGCCCGGCTGGACCTCGCCGCGGCGGGCACGGAACCGCGCGGCGCATTGCGCATCGCCTGCTTCGCCACGTTCGCCAAGGCGCGCCTGCTGCCGGCGATGACCCGCCTGCGCAAGCGCCATCCGATGCTGCAGGCGATCGTATGCGAGCACGAAACCGACGCCGCGATCGACGCCGTGCGCAGCGGCGCCTGTCATGTCGCGATCGTCTTTTCCTACAACCTCGTACCGAGACCGGATCTCCCCGGTCTCGCCACGCTGCCGCTGCTCGAAGAGCCGGTGCTGCTCGCGCTGCCGCGCACGCGGCAACGCGCGCGAAATCCGCTCGCGTTGAAACACCTGGCGAACGAAGACTGGATCGTCGGCTCGAGCGGCACCGACGATCATCATCTGGCCGAACGCGCATG
Organism: uncultured bacterium; assembly: GCA_966424745.1. GTDB lineage: Bacteria > Pseudomonadota > Gammaproteobacteria > Xanthomonadales > Rhodanobacteraceae > Rudaea. The sequence continues at coordinate 4,083 of CBJLOV010000106.1, read as the reverse complement.
CTCCATCGCCGGCTTCACGCCGCGCATCACGCACACGGTCGACGACTACGACCTGCTGCTGCGCATGGTGTCCGCCGGATTCGGCGTCGGCTTCGTCCCGGAACTCGGTCTTCGATTCCCGAGCGCCAAATCGATCGCGGTGTGCCAACCCGGCGGCGTCGCGCTGAGCCGCCGCATCCATGCCGTCGTGCGGCGGCCGTTCGTCGCCACCGCTGCGACGAAGGCGCTGCTCGCCGAACTGGAGCACGCCTCGGATCGGTGATCGCCGTACCCCCGGCCGACCGGCCCTGCGCCGTTTCGTCGAGTGTGCGCAACGACGACCGCTTCGTTAGCGGGCGCTCTTCGCCGGATGCCGTTCGCCTCTCCAGCCGGGCGTGCGTTTCCAAACCGCGGCGAGGTAATCGAGAAACACGCGTACCTTCGCCGGCACGTACACGCGCCGGGCCATGACCGCATAGATGCCGAGATCGGCGAACCTCCACTCGGGCAGAACCGCCTCGAGCCGCCCCGACGCGATGTCGTCGGCGACCGCGAACTCCGGTATGCGCACCAGGCCGGCACCCGACAGCGCCGCCGCGCGCAGCGCGATCGACGAGTTCGCTTCCAGGCGCGCGGTCAGCGCGATGCGCACGGTTTCCTCGTCGCGCTTGAGTTCCCACGCGCGGCCCAGCGGGGTCAGGGAAAAATGCAGGCAGGCGTGCGCATGCAGCTGGCTCGGATGCGACGGCCGGCCGTGCCGATCGAGATATTCGGGCGCGGCGCACAGCAGCACGCGCGTGCCGCCCATGCGGCGCGCAACGAGGCTCGACGCATCGAGCTGGGCGGCGATGCGCAGGGCGACGTCGAGCCCCTCGAGGACGACGTCCCTGCAGCGGTCGTCGAACTGCAGATCGAGATCGACCTGCGGATACGCCTCGAGAAAGCCGCCGACCCACGGCGCGATGTGGAGCAGGCCGAAGGTCATCGGCGTGGTCACCCTGAGCCGGCCGCGGGCGACGGTCTGCGTGTCGGCGACCGCATCCTGCGCCGCGCGCGCGGCGGCGACCGCGGCCTGCGCGTGGCGCAGATAGTTCTGGCCCGCTTCGGTGAGGCTGAGCTGGCGCGTGGTCCGCTGCAGCAGGCGCGCGCCGAGGTGCCGCTCCAACGCCGACACCTGTTTGCTGACCGCGGCCTTCGACAAACGCAGGCTTTCGCTCGCACGCACGAAGCTGCCGAGCTCGGCCACGCGCACGAAGGCGATCAATCCGGCCAGGTCGAGCGCCGAGTCGTCGATTGTTGACATGAAGAAACAGTGTGTCCGCGCGGCGGCGGATTATGGCACGCGATCGCGCCGCTATTTTGTCGACCGTGACCCGAACGGCTCCGACATGAATCGCACGACGCTCCAACGCATCGCATTGACCCTCCTCACCGGCGGCCTGACCGGGACGAGCTTCGTCCTCACCAAGCTGCTGCTCGGCGCGGGCATCGGCCAGATCAGCGTCGCCTTCGCCCAGCTCGCCGGGGCGGGCACGCTGCTGCTCGCCGCGCTCCGCCTGCGCGGCGCGGCACCGCCGTTGAACGGCGCGGTGTTGCGCTATTTCCTCATCGCCGCGCTGATCGCGCTCGCCGCGGGGCCGTTGCTCGGCAGTTGGGTGCTCGGGCGGATTCCGGCGGCGATCTTCACCGTCGTCGTCACGTTCTCGCCGATGTTCACCGCCCTGATGACGGCCGCGATCGAGCGCCGCGTGCCTTCGGCCAACGTGCTGGCCGGCGTGTCGCTCGGCCTCGTCGGCGCGCTGCTGGTGCTGCTGCCGCGCGCGCGCACCGCGTCCGCGGCCTAGGCTTTCGCGCTCTGCTTCGCGCTCGGCGTGCCGATCCTGCTCGCCGTCGGCAATATCTATCGTTCGCGCCGCTGGCCGGCGCAGCTCGGCGCCGCCGCCGCATCCGCGGGCGGGCTCGCCACGCAAGGCGCCCTGCTTGCGCCCGCCTTCGTCTTCACCGCGCACGCCGGCACGGCCAGTCTGTCGTCGTCGCCCGCGCTGCTCGCCGCGTTGATCCTGGTCACGGTGGCCGCGAACGTCAGCGGCTCCGTTCTGCAGCGCGTCGCCGGCGCCACCGCGTACAGCCAGATCGGCTATGTGATCGCGCTCACCGGCGTGGCCGCCGGAACGCTGATCTTCGACGAATCCCTCGATGCCCTGTTCTGGCCGGCGCTCGCGCTGGTCTTTGCCGGCATCGTGCTCACCAATCGCGCGCGGCAGAAGACGCACGCGGTTCCGCTCGTTCCGTTGTCTTTCCGCAGGAGTGATTCATGAAGCGCACATTTTCGAAGACCGTCGCCGCCGCCGTCCTGGCGCTGTTCGGGCACGCCGCCGCCCACGCCGGCCAGCTCGATCCGCTGACCCCGGAGAACAGCGCCGTGCTGATGGTCGACTACCAGCCGCAGTTCGTGTTCTCGGTGCAGTCGATCGACGTCGGCAAACTGATCAACAATGCCGAGGGCCTGAGCCTGGCGGCGAAGACGTTCAACGTGCCGACGTTCTACGCCACGATCAGCGCGAACCAGTTCGGCGGTGCGTTCTTTCATCAGCTCACCGACGCGCGGCCCGACGTGAAACCGTTCGACCGCAGCGTGATCGATCCGATGCAGCATGCCCCTCTGCACGACGCGATCGCCAAGAGCGGACGCAAGAAGCTGCTGGTCAGCGGCCTGTGGACGGATTCCTGCGTGACCCTGCCGGTGCTGTCCGCGCTCAAGGAAGGCTACGAGGTCTACGTCGTCGTCGACGCCAGCGGCGACGTGTCCAAGGAGTCGCACGAGATGGCCGTGCAGCGCATGATCAAGGCCGGCGCGATACCGGTGACCTGGCTTGCCGTCATGCTCGAATGGCAGGGCGACTGGAAGCGCCGCGACAGCGCCGTCCAGGTGCAGAAGATCGCGCAGACCCACGGCGGCGCGTGGGGCCAGGGCATCGATTATTTCCAGACCATGGTCGCGCCGAAGCGCTGAAACGGTATCGACATCGAAAACCGCAAAGCTGTCGGAATACGAGACTCAAGGAAAGCCATCACATGCCATCGAACAAAACCTGGTTCATCACCGGCGCGTCGTCGGGCTTCGGCCGCGCCTTCGCCGAGCACGCCGTCGGCCGCGGCCACAACGTCGTCGCCTCCGCGCGGAACGTCGACAAGCTGCAGGGCCTCGTCGCCCTTGCGCCCGACCGCGTGCTCGCCGTCCGCCTCGACGTCAGCCGAACGCAGGAGATCGAACCCGCCATCGACGCCGCCGTCGCCCGATTCGGCCGCATCGACGTGCTGATCAACAACGCCGGCTACGGCGTGCTCGGCGCCCTCGAAGAAACCCCGGAGGCGGAGCTGCGTGCGATCATGGACACCAACTTCTTCGGCGCCGTCGCCGTGACCCGGGCGGCATTGCCCGTGCTGCGCGCGCAGCGCTCGGGAGCGATCGTGAACATCTCCAGCCTCGGCGGGCAGCTGTCGTTCGCCGGCTTCAGCGCTTACTCGGCGTCGAAGTTCGCGCTCGAAGGCGTATCGGAAGCGCTCGCGGCGGAAGTGGCGCCGTTCGGCATCAAGGTACTCATCGTCGAACCGGGTGCGTTCCGCACCGAGCTCATGGGCGATGCGACGCGGCGCATGCCCGTCATCGACGCGTACGAAGCGACGGTCGGCGGCACGCGCGCGATGGCGAACGGCATGCACGGCAGCCAGCAGGGCGATCCGCGCAAGGCCGCCGCCGCGATCGAGAAGGCGCTCAATGCCGCGAAGACGCCGCTGCGCCTGCAGCTCGGCGCCGATGCGGTGGACGCCGTGCGCAACCATGCCGAAGCGCTGCTGCTCGACCTTGCGCAGTGGCGGGACGTCGCGGTGGCCACACGCATCGACGACGCTGCTTGAATCCCGTCGGCGCGGACGCATGCCAGGAAACCGGGCCGCGGATCGCGGCTCGGGATCCTGTGCATTCGCGAGAACCGAGTCCATGCCAGGCCCGCAAACCCTCGATCGCTTCATAGCCCGCGCCGAAGAAAACGCGCATGCCGAAGCGGTGGAAGAGTTCTATACCGAGGAGCCGCGCAGCGGCGC
>CBJLOV010000105.1:0-15088 GCA_966424745.1 uncultured bacterium | reverse complement strand
GCATGCGCGGCATGGATGGCGGCGACGCGGAAATAGAGGATCGAGGCGGCCGTACCTTCGCCTTCGGAAAGGAACAGGCGCACGCCCGCGCAATCGAAGAACGCCAGTTTTCCGAAGGTGTAGAGATGTCGCAGCCCCACCACGTCGCGGAAAAACGCCGTCGCCGCGTCGATGTCCTGAACGCTGCGCGCCACCTGTCCGAGTTCGAGACTCATCGTTCCGATTCCCTGTATGGGTGGATTGATCGCAAGATTGCTGTCGACGCGCACGCCGGTCCAACGACGCAAATCCGACCGCCGATGCAGTCCCAGTTTGGAAAGCACGTTCGCAACATGGTATTTCACGGCATCGAGCGTGACGCCCTGTCTCATCGCGATCGCGCGATTCGTCAGCCCATGCCGCACCCATTCCGCCACCCGCCACTCGGCAGGGGTAAGCACATCCGGATGGGGCGGCCGCCCCCTGTCGCGTGACCTGACCATGCCGACGGATACTAGCGAGGCACGAGACGAATTTCCCTACCCGTCTTTCAGCGGTCGGACACCGCGCCGCGATCAAGCCGCCCGTCTTCGGCGCTCCAGGATCCCGCTCCGCCGCTTGCTTCGTTCGCCGCTACCAAATCCGTACCCTTGCGTCGGGTTCGAGATACAGCGCGTCGCCGGGCTTTACGCCGAACGCGGCATACCATTCGTCCATGTTGCGCACGACGCCGTTGACGCGAAGGCTCGGCGGGCTGTGCGGATCGGCGGCGAGATCGGCGCGAAGCTGCTCTTCGCGGATGTTCTCGCGATAGGCCTGCGCCCAGGAGAGAAAGAAACGCTGCTCGCCGCTGAAACCGTCGAGAACGGGTGCGCTTCCGCCGTGCAGGGCGATGCGATACGCCTCGAGCGCGATGCCCAGACCGCCGTTGTCGCCGATGTTCTCGCCGAGCGTCGTGCGTCCGTTCACGTGGGCGCCCGGCAGCGGCTCGTAGCGCGAATACTGCTCGACCAGGCGTGCGGTCAGGGTGTTGAAGCGGGCCGCATCCGCTTCGCTCCACCAGTTGCGTTGGGCGCCGCGGCCGTCGGTCTTGGCGCCCTGGTCGTCGAAGGCATGTCCCATTTCATGCCCGATCACGCCGCCGATGCCGCCGTAATTGACGGCCGCGTCGGCGTCCGCGTCGAAATACGGCGGCTGCAGGATCGCCGCGGGGAACACGATCTCGTTGAAGAACGAGTTGTAGTAGGCGTTGACCGTCTGCGGCGTCATTCCCCATTCGTCGCGGTCCGTTGCCCGGCCGAGGCGCGCGATGCGCCGGCGCCAGTCCCAGAGCAGGGCTCGTTTGCGATTGCCGACCGGATCGCCGGGGCGAACCTCGAGACCCGAGTAATCGCGCCAGACGTCGGGATAGCCGACCTTCACGCGCAGCATCGCCAGCTTCCTCAGCGCCTCGGCTTTTGTCTGCGGCGACATCCAGGTCAAGGCGCCGATGCGGGCGCGGAATGCCGCGCGCAGATCCTCGACGAGGGCGGCGATTTGCGCTTTCGCCGCCGGCGTGAAGCGGCGCTGCACGTACAACCGCCCCACCGCTTCGCCGAGCGCGGCATTGAGTGCGCCCGCGGCGCGCTTCCAGCGCTCGCGCTGCTGCGGCTGCCCCGACAGCGTGCGGCCGTTGAAATCGAAGGCGAGATCGTCGTACGCCGCAGGCAGCAGATCGGCCATGCCATTGAGATAGCGGAACGTCATGTAGGCGCGCCAGGTTGCGACCGGCGTCTCCGCAAACAACCGGATCAACGACCGGATCGCTTCATCCTCCTTGACGACGAAGAAGTCCTGCCGCGGAATCTCGAGCGCGCCGAGCGCCGCCTCCCAGGGATAGTCGGGCGCGAACGCCTTCAGTTGCGCCCGTGATTTGGGGTGATAGGTCAGATCGCGATCGGCGCGCTTCTCGCGCGGCCACTGCAGCCGGGCGATGGCCGTCTCGATCGCGATCACGGCATCCGCGGCGCGGCCGGGTTGCGGGTAACGGCCGAGCGCCAGCATCGCTTCCGCGTAGGCGCGAAATTTCGCGCGGATTTCGACGTACTTGGCATCGTCCCGCAGATAGTAGTCGCGGTCGGGCAGGGTCAGGCCCGATTGGACGATGTTGACGGCGTAGCGGTCCGGGTTCGCCGCGTCCGCCCAGGGGCTGATCGACAGCGGGCCGCCGACGCGCAGGTCGGGCCGGCCCATCAGACGTGCGACATCGGCAGGCGAGCGGGCGGCGGCGATGGCCGAGAGATCGGCGAGCACGGGCGCCAGTCCGGCCGATTCGATCGCGGCCGTATCGAGATAGGCGTTGTAGGTATCGGCGATCTTCCGTTCGATCGACCCGGGTGCATGCACGCCGCGCGCGACCTCGTCGACGATGTCCTTGACCTCGGTCTCCGCGTCGGCGCGCAGCGCGAAGAACGGACCCCACGAAGCACGGTCGGGCGGGATCGGCGTGTTGCGCATCCAGGCGCCGCCCGCGTAGCGGACGAAGTCGTCGCCCGGTTTCACCGTGCGGTCCATGCCAGCGAGGTCGAAGCCCCAGGGGGCGATGCGCGGCGCGGCGGACGCGCCGGCGGCGAAGAGCACGGCGACGAGGAACGCCGGCAATCGAATCGCGGGCTTCACCGGCAAACGCTCCTTTCGCTGCGAGGACGAAAAAAAGATGCGCGCGCGCCGAAGTTTGGTTTAAGCCGGGCTGTCGCCGGGGGCGTCGCCAACGCGGCCGGTCCGGAGGACTTGGGATAAGCAGCCGGCCGCGTGTCATTCGCGTGTAAAATAGCCGTTTTTCAGTCGGCAGCATGGTGCAAGCTTTACAACGGACGATGGTCCGTGGCCCGACCTTCATTCGCTTACTCGCGCGCCTCACCGACGTCGGCGCTCCGCCGTCCAGCCAGTCCTTGTCGGACCGGCTGGCTCAATGGCTCGACTGGACTCATGCGATTGCGTTGTCCACGGCGCTGGACGGCAAGCCGTCCGAGTCCGTCCCCGAGACGGCGGCTTCGGACGCGGGCGAGGAGGGCGAGTGCGCCCGCGTGCGCGCCGTGTTGGAGCGCGCGATTGCCGGCGCCCCCGAACTGGCCGTCGCGCGGCGCAGTGCGGCAGCGCGTTCGCTCGTCGAAGAAGGCGCGAACGTGGAGATCGATTTCGCGGAGTTTCGCCAGTGCTATCTCGCTTTCCAGCGCAAGATGCTGGCGGCCACCGGCAATCTGCGCGGCCGCCTGCGCGAGGCGCTCGCCGCGAAGACGCCCGGCACGGCCCGGCTCGCGGCGCTGGACGCGGCGATGGAGCTCGCGTTGAGTGCGCGCGAACAGAAATTGTTGGCCGCCGTGCCCGCCTTGCTCGGAGAACATTTCGAACGCCTGCGCCGGGCGGAATCGAAGGCGCAGGCCGACGCGGGCGAGGCGGAGGCGGCACCGGCGCCGCCACACGGCGCGTGGCTGGAGGTATTTCGCAGGGACATGCAGAGCGTGCTGCTCGCCGAACTGGATGTTCGTTTTCAACCGGTCGAAGCCTTGCTTGCGGCGCTTCGCACCAATTGACTGGGACGTGACGTTGAGAAATCTTGTTCTTCTTGCTGTGTTCTTCGTGGGCCTTGCCGCCGTGTGCTGGGTCGGCGCGGCCTATGTCGGTTCGAATCCCTTGGCGACCGCCGTGGTGGTCTTGATCGCCGCGTGCTACTTCGCGGGCGGGCTGGAGTTGTATCGCTATCGGCAGGCCACCTCCACGCTGCAGCGCGCGGTTGCGGACTCGGCCGCCGCGCCGTCCGGCCTCGGCGCCTGGCTGGAGTGCCTGCATCCCGACCTGCGCAATGCGGTGCGTCTGCGCATCGAAGGCGAGCGCGCGGCGTTGCCGATGCCGCAGCTGACGCCGTACCTGGTCGGCCTGCTCGTGCTGCTGGGCATGCTCGGCACTTTGCTCGGCATGATGGCGACGCTGCGCGGCACCGGTCTTGCGCTGGAAAGCGCGGCCGACCTGCAGGCGGTGCGGGGATCGCTCGCCGCGCCGGTCAAGGGACTGGGCTTCGCCTTCGGCACTTCGATCGCCGGCGTGGCGAGTTCGGCGATGCTCGGCCTGCTGTCGGCCTTGTGCCGCGGCGAAAGACTGCGCGCGGTGCAGGGGCTGGACGCGAAGATCGCGACGACGCTGCGCATCTACTCGCCGGCGCATCAGCGCGAGGAAGCGTTCAAACTCCTGCAGCGGCAGACCGAGTCGATGCCGGCCTTGGTCGATCGGCTGCAGGCGATGATGGCGGCCATCGAGCAGCAGAGCATCGCCGCGAACGAGCGGCAGCGGGCCGGCCTCGACGCTTTCCACGCGAAGACCGAAGCCGCCTATACGCGCCTCGCTGTGTCGCTGGAACAGTCGCTGCAGCAGAGCGTTGCCGAAAGCGCGCGCGCGGTTGGCGCGGCGCTGCAGCCGGTCATGCAGGCCACGGCGGCCGCCATCGCGCGCGAAACGGCCGCCGTGCACGACACGATCACCCAGGCCGTGCAGCGGCAGCTGCAGGGGTTGTCGGCCGGCTTCGAGACGAGTGCCGCCACCGTGGCGGGGATTTGGAACGCCGCGTTGGCCGAGCATCGGAACACGAATGCCGCGTTCGGCGAGGATCTGCGTTCTTCGCTGAAAGGATTCGCCGACACCTTCGAACAGCGCTCTGCCGGTCTGCTGGAAAACGTATCGCAGCGGCTCGACGCCGCGGCGGGCAATGCGGCGAGCGTCTGGACCGACGCGCTGTCGCGGCAGGAGGCCGCCAACGACAACCTCGCGGCGCGCAATCAGCAGGCGCTGGCCGCGGCCGCGGCGAACTTCGAAGAACACGCGGCCGCGTTGGTCCGCGTCGTGCATCAGTCGCATACGGATCTGCAGGCGACCCTGGAATCGCGCGACCAGGCGCGGCTGACAACGTGGGCCGAGACCTTCGGTTCGATGACGTCGGCGCTGAACGCGCAATGGGAGCGGACGGGCGAGCGCGTCGCAAACCGGCAGCAGGAGATCTGCGATGCGCTGGCGCGCACCGCAGGCGACATCTCGGCCCAGACCCGGACGCACGCCAGCGACACGATCGCCGAGATTTCCCGTCTCGTCCAAGCCGCTTCGGAAGCACCCAAGGCCGCGGCCGAAGTCGTCGCCGAGCTGCGCCAGAAACTGTCCGACAGCATGGTCCGCGATACCGCGATGCTGGAGGAGCGCAGCCGCCTGCTCGCCACGCTGGAAACCCTGCTCGACGCCGTCAACCACGCGTCCACCGAGCAGCGCGCCGCGGTCGACGCGCTCGTCGGCACGTCGGCCGATCTGCTCGATCGCGTCGGCACGCGCTTCACCGACCATATCGAAGCCGAAACCGGCAAGCTCGGCGCCGTGGCCGCGCAGGTGTCCGGCAGCGCCGTCGAAGTGGCGAGCCTGGGCGAAGCCATGGGCGCGGCGGTACAGCTGTTCGGCAGGTCGAACGAAGCGTTGATGGAGCGCCTGCAGCAGATCGCCGCCGCGTTGGACGGATCGCTTTCGCGCAGCGACGAACAGCTCGCCTACTACGTGGCGCAGGCGCGGGAAGTCATCGACCTGAGCATGCTCTCGCAGAAGCAGATCATCGAGGAAATGCACCAGCTCGCCGGCAGGCGCGCGTCCGCCGGACTCGAGGCCGCATGAGCGGCGAAATCGAAATCGAAACGGAGTCGGCGGCGCCGATCTGGGCCGCCTTCGGCGACCTGATGTCGGTGCTGCTCGGTGCGTTCGTCCTGATCCTGGTGGGCATGATCGGCGTGCAGATACAGCTTTCCAGCCGGCTCGACGAAGAGGTCAGACAGCGCGAGGCCGAAGCCCAACGTCGCAAGACGTTGGAGCAGGTGTTGGCGGCGCCGCTGGCCGCCGGTCGGGTGACGCTCGTCGACGGGCGCATCGGCATTCGCGGCAACGTCTTGTTCGCGCTGAACTCCGATCGGCTGCAGCCGGAGGGACGTGAGTTGTTGAAGAGCCTCGCCGGCCCGCTCGCCGACTATCTGAAATCGCGCGACGAAATCCTGATGGTCAGCGGCTTCACCGACGACCGCCAGGTGCGCGAGGGCAATCCTCTGTTCTCCGACAATTGGGAACTGTCGGCCGAGCGCGCGCTGACCGTGACCCGGGCATTGATCGCGGAAGGCGTCCCGGCGTCCTCGGTGTTCGCCGCCGCGTTCGGCGCGGAACAACCGGTCGGCTCGAACGCCAGCGAGGAAGGGCGGGCCAAGAACCGGCGCGTTGAAATCGCTCCCATACCGAAGCCGTCGACGGCCGCGGCGACCGCTCATGAGCCATAACGGGACGAGCGCGCGGGCGAGGCTGGACGCTTGGCGCGAGCGCCGGGCCGATCGCCTCGATCCCGTCCGCTTTCATTTCATCGAGGCGCTGGCAAGACGCGCGGCCGATCGCGAAGGCGAGGTGCGGCGCATTCTGGACGACAGGCTCTCCGCATTGATGGAAGCCTATGCCCGCGATCTCGAAACGGCGGCGCCGAGCCTCGGCAACGCCGCCGACCCGGCAACGCCATCCGTGTCTGCGGTCACCGCGCTGGGCGGGCTGATCGAGCACGCCGCCAACCGCGCCAAGCCGTCCGCCATCGCCGTCGCGGACGACGCGGCTTCCCGGGCGGCGATGCCCGGGCAGCTCGACGCGCTCGGCGAGTTCCGCAAGATCTGGTCGAAACTTCGCGCCGAAAGTCAGCTGCGGCAGTCGCTGGAACAAGTGCCCGCGGACGCAGGCCCGCTCAACTCCGGCGCCCTCGTGCACCGCACGATCGCCTTGATGCGCGAGCTGTCGCCGGGATACCTGCAGCATTTCCTCGCGTACGTCGATGCGCTGTCGTGGCTGCAGCAGATGAGCGACCGCGGTGTCCTCGCGCCCGCTGAAACCCCTCAGGCTTCGACTGCGAGAAAGCGCGTCCGCGACAGGCGGCCGCCATCCGCGAATCAGGCGGACGGCAGGAAACGCGGGACCCGCTCCCTCAAAAGCCGCACGAGTTCGGAGTCCATGAACTCGTAATCGTCGGCGATCTCCAGGCAGACGATCCGCTTGCCGCCGAGATGAGGCCTGAATTTTGCGGAGAGCTTGCTGCGATGCACGCGCTCCATGACGAAGACCAGGTCGGCCCAGTCGAGCAATTCGGGCGTGAGCGGATTTTCCGCATCGCGGTTCAGCCCGGCCGACGCGACTTCGATGTTCGGCCAATCCGAAAACACCTGTTCCGCCGTGGGGCTGCGCAGCCGGTTCCGGCTGCAGAGGAAAAGTACGTGCAACAAGGAAGTTGGTCCGTTCGATAAACCTTCGGCACGAGCAGTGTAGCGCTCGAGCCGGCGACGACGGCCGCTTCGATGCGTCAGGCCAAGGCGCGCAATCCGAGGTAGCCGACGTACAACCCGACCAGCATGATCAGCACGCCGGAGAAGTACGGCGCTCTGCGGGCGAACTCGCCGAAACCGTCCCAGCGCTTGGACACGTGCTGCTCGGTGACGCTGGACTGGGCCAGATGCACTTTCTCGCCCGCGCGGGTGAAACTCGAAGCGGAAGCGACGGCGACGAAGGTCCGCAGATGTCGAAGCTGCATTGCCAAGTTCCCGGAAGAACGGCGCCAAGGCCGCGGGTTTCATGTGGGTCGCCGCGGCGGCGACGTCAAGATGGCGCGGCAGGAAAAATCGCCGGGTCGGCGACGATCGTCCACCGCCGCACTCGTCGCTGCGCGCCGTCGGCATCGGCTGCCATTGCGCAACGTCGTCGCAATGGATTTTTCAGCCGGCACGAGAGTGCCGGAATATACGCGGGAAAAGTTCGAGACCGATCGGCGCCGCCGCGATGCAGAGGTTTCTTTCCGCGGCGAAGCGCATATCCATTTGCGCCTCTCTTCACAAAGATAAAACGAGGTCCTTTTCGGGCGTTCTGCGATCGATTCCGCACATGACGGAGGAAAGGCGGGGGAGCGCGGATTTTTGCGCACTCGTTGTCAGAAACGGGGGATTGGATCGAGTATCTTTTACGCCAATATTACAGAGAGGGGTGCGGTGGGGAACCCCTTTCTGGCGTAATCGCAATTGCGTGAAATCACCAGCGATGGGAAGCGCGCAGTCTCCGCCACCGGTTATGAACGTCATAACGAGTGCGAGGACGATGAAGCCGACGAATCGATTGATCCGAGGTATTCAGACCAAGCTCCAGGATGATTCATACGCAGTTGATTCGACATTCACTTCGAAAAACATCGGGGTCGCTCCCCGGGCGCAGCGATGTTCCGTCGTACGCCTGAACGAGGTGGTCATTTCCTCGCGCGCTGCAGGTCCGCGGCGCGCCGCTTCCGCCGTCGCAACGCGACCCGCTCCGCACGGAAGCTGCGGCTTGTTCGCCACTCGGTTCATTCCCGCGGCGACGAAGATCATCCGCAGCTGGAACGAGGAATTCTACAAGGGCATGGAGGGCTGGGTGTGCCTGTGCGTTGCGGAAGTGCTGGCGCTGCCGGAAGAGCAGCGGGCGCTCTTCCATCGCTACGGTCTGGATGAGGACTTCGACCGGATCATAGGTCCTCTGCACATCGACTATGTTTCCACGCTCGACAACTACATCAACCACAGTTGCGCGCCGAATCTCCATTTCGATTCCGAAGGCGACGTCGTCACCGACCGCGATATTTCGCCGGGCGAAGAGTTGCACATCGACTACGGATGTTTTGCGGTCAATTTCGACGAGGACTTCTGGTGCGCCTGCGGCGCGGAGAATTGCCGCGGCCGGGTGACGAAGAACGACTGGATAAGCCTTGCCGAAAAGTACGGCTACAACATGCCCAAATTTCTGCACAAACATATCCGCGGCATATTGAATGATCGAAAAGGTCTGTGACATCGACGCGATCGAGCGCATCCTCGACGATCATGAAATACGCAGTGATCGGATCCGGCTCTATCTGGAATTGGCCCGCGTCTCGCCGAGCACCCTGGTCCTGTTGAGGAATTCCAACGGCTGCTTCACTCTGTACAAGGAGTCCGGACGCAAGGCCACGACGCCGTCCATGCTCATCGAGCACTATGCTTTTTACCGCGCGGGCGGCGGCGGATTGCAGGGAACCGTCGCGTGCGCGGAGGTGCAGGACATCCTCGATCGCGTCGCGGCGGACTACGACGATATCTGGCTTTCCTACGACAACCTTGCGCCGAACGATCACGTCTGCGACGACGAGTTCCACCGCTACAACCTCCTGCCGCTTCGGGAATTGACCTACGACGGCTACCTGGCGCAGCTCAACAGCAACAGCCGGCTCAACCTCAGGAAGGCGCTCGCCAAAACGGCGGACGCGCAGGCGATCCGGTACGCCGGCCGCGAAGAAGTCGCGGAGCAGATTCAGACGCTGATCCGGGATCACTACCGCGCCAAGTACGGCGACGACTCGCTGTTGTGGAGTTCGTCGATCCTGGACGAGACGCTGATCGCGGCGCGGCTCTTCAACACGCATTTGCAGGTGCTGCGTCTGGGCGCGGACTATTCCTTCATCCTGTATTGCGAGATAGACGGCTCCCTTTACGTGCTGTTCGTCGGCGGGACGAACGCCTTCCTGATCAAAAGGGCCTATCACGCGTTCATCGTCGACGCGATCGAAAACTGGCCTGGCGTCGGCTATGCGGACGCCGCGTCGGACTATCCCTTCCTGAAAAAACAGATGGGTTTTCGCCAAGTCAGCTATTTCGCCTTGATCAAGGGCGAATCGAACTGGAGGAAGTTTCTTTTCTGATCCGCCTGCCCGATTTCCAGCCGCGGAATGTCTTCGCTCGTCACTCCGCGTGCTTGCGCCGGGAAGACGAGCCGGCAATCGGTTTCCCTGAGTGCCTGTTCACGATCTCCCCGCAACGTGCGTGAGTGGACGCTGCACTTCTCCTTCCCCTTCAAGGGGAAGGCCGGGATGGGGATGGGGTGTGCGAAATGCGTAGTGTATTGACACCATCCCCACCCAATCCTCCCCTTGAAGGGGAGGGCTTGAAGCGCCGTCCCAGGCGTTTCGTCGAGATCGTAAACAGGTTCTTAGCGAAGGCGTACTGCCATGACCGAGTACTTCGAAAAGAAAGAATGCCAATTCGGCAGCGGGCTGATCGCCCTGCGTCCGATTCCCGCGGGAACGATCCTGTTCGGGGTGAACGACTGGCAGGACGAACACGAGAAGAACAGCTTCACCGTTCTCGTACCGGAAGAGATCGACGCGCTCGACGCGGAACGGCGGAGCCTGTTTCTTCGTTTCGCCTACAACGTGGATCCGCTGAGGATCGAAGGCACGTTCCGTCACGCCGAAGTCCGCCATCCCTGCAATTTCATCAACCACTCCTGCGCCGGAAACCTGGGCTATGACGGCCTGGATCACATCGTGGCGTTGACGGACATCGGGCGTGGAGAAGCACTCACTATGGACTACGCGACGTACACCTTCAGCTTCGATCACGAATTCGCTTGCCATTGCGCGACGCCTCATTGCCGCGGCAGGGTGACTCGCGAGGATTGGAAGGAACAGATCGGGCGCCGCGCCTTCGGTTTTCCCAGCTTCATGCACGACCAGATCCGGGAAAGGCTGAAATCGCAAAGCCGACCGGAATCGGTGAAACGCGTCGCGTCGTAGGAACCGGGTGAATCGAAAAATGCTCGCCGTGTCGGCAACCTCCAACCGCCGAAGGGCCGGCGAGCCGACGGTCGATATCCTGCGTCGTTTCCGGAAGCGAACCGGCGGCGCGACTCGCGCCGCCGGCTGCCTGCGACGTGGCTTGGGGAATCAGAAGCGATCGAGGTTCATCACCTTGGTCCATGCGGCGACGAAGTCGTTCACGAGCTTCTCGCGGGCATCGTCGGAAGCGTAGACCTCGGCCACCGCCCTCAGCTCGGAATTCGAGCCGAACGCCAGGTCGACGGGCGTGGCGGTCCACTTGAGCCGATCCGTCGCACGGTCGCGTCCTTCGTACAAGCCTTCGGTCTGCGCCGACTTCGACCACTTCGTCGACATGTCCAGCAGGTTGACGAAGAAGTCGTTCGACAGCGTGCCCGGCCGCTGGGTGAATACGCCGTGGGAGGAGTGTCCCTCGTTGGCATCGAGAACGCGCATTCCGCCGACCAGCACGGTCATCTCCGGCAGGCTCAGCTCGAGCATGTTCGCCTTGTCGACCAGCATTTCCGCCGGCGATGCGCTGTTGTTCGGACCGTAGTAGTTGCGGAAACCGTCGGCCTTCGGTTCGAGATTGGCGAAGGACGCCACGTCGGTCTGCGCCTGCGCGGCATCGTTGCGTCCCGGTTGGAAGGGAACCGCCACGTCGTGGCCGGCCTGCTTGGCGGCCTGCTCGATCGCGGCGTTGCCGCCGAGCACGATCACGTCGGCCAGGGACACTTTCTTTCCGCCCTTCTGCGCGCGGTTGAAATCGTTCTGCACCGCTTCGAGCTTCGCCAGCACTTTGGCGAGTTTCGGCGGATCGTTGACCGCCCAGTCCTTTTCCGGAGCGAGGCGGATGCGCGCGCCGTTGGCGCCGCCGCGCTTGTCGGTACCGCGGAAGCTCGCCGCCGAGGCCCATGCGGTCGTCACCAATTCCGGAACGGTCAGGCCCGAAGCGAGGATCTTCGACTTGAGCTGCGCGGCATCCTGGGCGTCGATCAGGACATAGTCGACGGCGGGGATGGGGTCCTGCCAGAGGAACTCCTGCTTGGGCACTTCGCTGCCGAGATAGCGCGCACGCGGCCCCATGTCGCGATGAGTGAGCTTGAACCACGCGCGGGCGAAGGCGTCGGCGAATTCCTGCGGGTTTTTCTTGAAGCGCAGAGCGATCGCGCGGAAAGCCGGATCTTCTTTCAGCGACAGATCCGTCGTGAACATCATCGGCGGATGGCGCTTGCTCGGATCGTGCGCATCCGGAACGAGGTTCGCCGTGCTCTTGTCGCCGGGCATCCACTGGATCGCGCCGGCCGGGCTCTTGGTCTGCACCCATTCGTACGCAAACAGATTGTCGAGGTACTGCGTCGTGAACGCGATCGGGTTCACCGACCAGGCGCCTTCGAAGCCGCTGGTGACGGTATCGCTGCCGTGGCCGCTGCCGCATTTGTTCGCCCAGCCCAGGCCCTGCTGCTCGACACCCGCGGCGGCGGGCTCGGCGCCGACGCATTTCTCGGGATCATGGGCGCCATGGGCCTTGCCGAACGTATGGCCGCCGGCGATCAGGGCGACGATCTCTTCGTCGTTCATCGCCATGCGGCCGAATGCCTGGCGGATGTCCTTCGCCGCGGCGAGCGGATCGGGATTGCCGTTCGGCCCCTGCGGATTGACGTAGATCAGCCCCATCTGGGTCGCCGCCAACGGACCCTGCAGCTGATGATTCGAATCGAATCGCTGCGCGTCGAGGAATTTCTTCTCGGGCCCCCAGAAGACCACATCGGGTTCCCACGCATCCGGCCGGCCGCCGGCGAATCCGAGAGTCTTGAAGCCCATGTTTTCCAGCGAGACGTTGCCGGTCAGCACCATCAGGTCGCCCCAGGAAAGCTTGCGCCCGTATTTCTGCTTGACCGGCCACAACAGGCGCCGCGCCTTGTCGAGATTCGCATTGTCCGGCCAGCTGTTGCGCGGTTCGAAGCGCATCTCGCCGCCGCTCGCTCCGCCGCGCCCGTCGCCGACGCGATAGCTGCCCGCGCTGTGCCAGGCCATGCGGATGAAGAACGGACCGTAGTTGCCGTAGTCGGCCGGCCACCAGGCCTGCGGCGTCTTCAGCACGGCGGCGATGTCCTTCTTCACCGCTGCGAGATCGAGCGTCTTGAATTCCTCCGCGTAATTGAAGGTGCCGCCGTAGGGATTGGATTCGGCGGCGCGCTGGCGAAGCGGGGTGAGGTCGAGCCGCTGCGGCCACCAATCCTGGTTGGTCATCGGCTTGTCCTGGGCGGCGGCGGACAGCGCCAGCGGGGAGGACGTTGCCAGCGTCAGCAAGGTGATCAAGGAAATGGTACGTTTGCGCATCGGAGTCTCCGGTGGGTGAAAGCCAGGAAACGTTAGCGCTCCGACCTTAATTGTTAAAATCGATTGTTATTATTATTTCAATAGACAAAAACAATTGGCGAACGGGCCGTTCCGGCACAAAGAACCAAGCGCGAACTCGGAATAATTCGTAGGGTTCGGCGCGAAAGAAAACCGCGCAATCGCGCCTCGTGCGAAACAAGGCAACCCGACCGCGTCCGGCTCTTGCTGTTCAAAACCCGGAGCCAAAGACAGGCGCCGGATTCCAGCCCGACTCAGGTCATTCCGGCGCTCGGCCTTCGGCCCATTCGCGGCGCGCCGGTTCGCTTGCGTTCCGCTGCATTCGGCCAAGGCAGCGATGCGCCGGGAACAGGGGCGGCTCGCCTGCCGCCGCCGAAGGCGCGCCCGCAATCAGCTCATCGCGACTGCGCGCATGGTCAGCAGTTCTCCCAGAACGGCCGCCAGTTCGCGCGCGGACGGACCGGCCTGCGTCAGATCTTGAACTCGAACCGGCTCGCCCAGGTTCAGTCGCTGCAACAGCCTGAGGACGTCGGGCGTCGCCGGCGCCGTGGCGGTATGGCCGTTGGCGGCGTAAACCAGCTCCGCGGTGCCCGACGGCATCCATCGGATCGGGTATGCGACGTCGCCGCGAAAGATCGCATCGTCGGGAACGACCTGCACCGCGGCGCGACGCGGCGGTTTCTCGAATCCGAAACCGGTCTTGCGCCGCAGCCACGCGGCGGCCACTGCGCCCGACAAGGCAGGATCGCTGCCGATGCCGCGCAGCGACGCCAGCGTTTTCTCCAGCGCCGCGGGAAGCGTTTCGCCGGTGCCGTCGGCGGAGTCGCGGGTAGGGTAGGCGTTCAATCGGGCATCGCTGCCCAGGCGCTCGGAAACCAGATCCGCCACGATGCCGGTGGCGAGGTCGGCCGGCTGACCTTCCATGTACAAAGCGATGTTCATGCACAACGTCAGTTCGGGCGCTTCACCCACATGCCACGCCTGCGCCGGCCAATAGAGGATATCGCCGGGCCGCCCGTCCAGGGCGATCGCATCGGCGACATGGCGGCCGACGTCGGTGGCGTCGAGATAGCCGGCATAGGTGTCGGCCCGGTTCATTGCCGTGGAATCCGCTTTCCAGGCGTCGTTCGGCCATATGTGCATCCGCTTGCGGCCTTCGAGCACGCAGTGCAAGTTCGAACACGATTCCCGATGAATGCCGCCGGTGGTGAATTCGTAGCGTCCGAAAAAGAGCTCGAGCTCCACGTGTCCGGCCGGAATCCCGATCCGTTCGAACAGAGGACGCAACACGGAACGGGCGCGCTCCCAGAGAAGCGGGCTGAAGACTTGTATGTCGCGAGCGTAGATGAAAAAAGTCTGCGTACCCAAATCGCGCTGCAGGCGCGCGGCATAGTCGGCGCATGAAGCATCGCCGTTCGAAGGCAGGTAGCGGTGGACGTCGGCTTCGAGCTTGCGGTGTTCGACCGCGAGGCGCAGCGTTTCCGAGGTGGGCTCGGCTTCGCCGTTGCGATAGGCATTGCACATGGTCACCAACGCGGCAAACGCCTCCGCCGGCGTGGCCAGCGGTGCGGTCTTGAGGACGACCGGCGCTTTCCCCCAGGTTTGCGACGCGAACGTGGACCACAAATCGGTTCCATCGGCTGCGCTCATTTCCCTTGCCCCTTTTCTCTGCGCTTGCGGCTATTTGTATTTTCTGTGCGATCGAACCTGCTGCGTTTTCACTATGGTAATGCGACTGGCAGTTGCGCATTCGTGCGCCGGTCGAACTTATTGCTCATTCGTCCCGCCGTGGCCATGTCCAGCAAGAAGGCGGATACCTTCGCTTCTCCCGCCCCACGGGCTTGCACACCCGCAGCGCGCGGAAAACCGAATGGACGCGATCAGAGCGTAGGGCGGGAGAAGCCGCGCAGCGGCGCATCCCGCCATAGCCGTATCCAGCAAGAAGGCGGATACGCTTCGCTTCTCCCGCCCGACGGGCTTGCGCACCCGCAGCGCGCGGAAAACCGGACGGACGCGATCGGAGCGTAGGGCGGGAGAAGCCGCGCAGCGGCGCATCCCGCCGTGGCCGTATCCAACAAG
>CBJLOV010000104.1:0-15250 GCA_966424745.1 uncultured bacterium | reverse complement strand
GCGGCGCGCAAGCCAGACCAGCGCCGCGCGCGCGCATCGCGCAGCACGCGCTTGGCCCACAGGCTCATGTCGTCGAGCAGAGAATAGATCACCGGCAGCACGAGCAGGCTCACGATCGTGGAGAAGATTAACCCGCCCGCGATCGCGCGCGCCATCGGATAGTACGGCGGACCGTCGCCGCCGATGCCGGTGCGGCTGATGCACAGCGGCACCATGCCGAGAATCGCCGTGCCCATCGTCATCAGAATCGGGCGCAGACGGTCCTTCGCGCCCTGCACCAGCGCAGCGAAGCGGTCGAGCCCTTCGTGGCGCAACTGGTTGATATGCACGATCATGACGATGCCGTTGTTCACGACGACGCCCATCAGGATCAACACGCCGATGAAGGCCATGATCGAGAACGTCGTGCCGGTGATCCAGAACAGCCAGAACACGCCGAAGATCGAGAAGATGAACGTCGTCAGGATCGCCGCCGGGTAAATCAGCGATTCGAACATCGCGCACATGACCACGTAGACGAGGACCAGCGCGAGCACCAGGTTGAGCAGCATCTTGCCCATCGCGTTGTCGTCGCGGTCGAAATTCTGGCCGAAGCTCCAGCGATAGCCCGGCGGCAGCTGCACTTTGTTCATCACCTTTTCGATCTCGGCGCGCGCATCGTTGCCGGTCTTGCCGTCGGCGAGATTGGCCTTGATCGAGAACGAGGTCTGGCGGTTGCTGCGTTCGATCACCGAGGAGGCGTTGTTCGTCGATACCTGCACCATCGACATCAGCGGAATCTGGGTGCCGTCGGAACGGCGCAGCTTATAGTCGGAAAGGCTGTCGAGATCGCTCGCATCCGCGCCGCGGAAGCGCATCCACACCTGCAGTTGGTCCTGGCCGCTGTGGTAGTCCTTGAGCCGGCCTCCGCGCAGCGCCACCGAAATGTATTGGGCGACGTCGTTCGCCGAGAACCCGTACGACTTGGCCTTCTCGCGGTCGACGCGGATCGCCAGCTCGCGGTTGCCGTTGTCCTGGTCGGCGCGTACGTCGCGCAGGCTCGGCAGCGACTTGAGGATCGGGATCACCGTCGCCGACAGCTCGCGCAGCACCTGGCCCGAATCGCCGTTCAGGCTGAGCTGGATGCTGTTGTCCGTGCCGCCGTTGCCGTTGAAGTCGAACACGATCTCGCCGATCGGCACCTTGGGCCCTTCCTTGCGGATCTTCTCCATGATCGCCTTGGTGTCGACCTTGCTGCGCTCGTCGTCCTTGAACAGCATGGTCGTGAACGTGTCGTTGCCGTCTTCGCTGTAGCGGCTGTAGATGCTCTTGATGTGGAATTCCGCGCGATGCGCGTCGAGGTATTTCTCGACCGTGTCGACGGAGCGCTTGAGCTCCGCGATCGGATACAGCGCATTGAGCCGATAGCCGAGGAAGAGCTGGTCGCGGTCGCCGCTCGGAAACATGTCCATCTTCGTGTGCGAGGCCGGCAGCACGATGCTGACCACGAGCAGGCCGAGCAGGCCGAGCATGGTCCAGCGGCGATGGCGCAGCGTGCGCGCGACGAAGTCGCCGTAGGCGGCCTGCATGCGCGTGATCAGGGTCTTGCGGCCGATGAACTTCGGCGGCGGCAGCTTGGCCGACAGCATCGGCACGAGACTGACCGCGACCAGCCACGAGGCCAGATGCGCGATCGCCATCGTCACCGCGACCTGGGTCAGGAACACGCTGATGTCGTCCTTCTCGCCGAACACCATCGGCAGGAACACGATCACGCTGGCGAGCGTGCCCGCGGCGATCGCGATGCCGACGACCTGGGTGCCCTGCACCGCACAGTACCAGGGCTTGTCGGGATATTTTTCGCGGTAGTGGTAGATGCTCTCGACCACCACCACCGCATTGTCGACGAGCATGCCCACCGCGAGCAGCAGGCCCATCATCGACAGGATGTTGAGGGTCATGCCGAAGAACTGCATGCAGCCCATCGTGATGACGAAGCAGATCGGGATCGCGAGCGAGACCATCAGAGTCGACGGCCAGTCGCGCAGGAAGAAGAACAGGACGAGGATCGACAGCAGCGTACCCTCGAGCCCAGCCTGGCCGAGCTGGCTCAGGCTTTCGGTGACGTTCTTCGCCTGGTTGCCGAGCGCGTAGATCTGGATGCCGCGCATTTCCGGCTGCTCGCGGATGCGGTCGACCTCTTCCATGACACGCCGGCCGACTTCGACCAGGTTGGCGCTGCGCTCCTTGGAGATCTCCACCGCCACGGCCGGGCGCATGTCGAGATGGCGCGCGTAGGTCAGGCGCGACGGCAGCACCGCCACGTCGGCGATGTCGGAGAGCTTCAGCCCCTTGTCGTTGATCGCCAGCTCGCGGATTTCGTCGACGCTGCGCCACTCGCCGACCGGCTGCACGTGATAGCGCAGCGCGCCTTCCTTGACCAGGCCGCCGGATGCGGAGAAATTCGCGGTGTTGAGGCGCTGGTACAGATCGTTGAGGCTGACCCCGGCCGCGGTCAGGCGATCCGCATCGATCTCGATGCGCACTTCGCGCTGGGCGACGCCTTCGATCTGCACGCGGGCGACGCCGGGCAGACGCTCCAACGGACGCTTGAGCACACGGTCGAGCAATTCGTAGGCATTGGTCAGGTCGCGGTCGGAGGAGATGCGCAACTGCAGCACCGGACGGTCGTTCGAGGCGAACTTGAACACGTTGTAACGCAGCAGGTCGCTCGGCAGGTCGGAGCGGATCGCGTCGATCTTGCCGCGCGCCTCCACCGCCTTCACCGCCGTGTCCTGCCCCCACTTGAACTGCATCTGGATCTGCACGCCGTCGGCGCGCGTGACCGAGTCCATGCGCTGGATGCCGGTCAACGTGGACAGGGCTTCCTCGACCGGGCGCGTCACCGTGCGCTCGACCTCACTCGGCGTCGACCCCTGATACGGCAGGTCGACGACCATGAAGGGAAACTGGATGTCGGGCATCGACTCCAGCGGCAGGCGGAACGCCGCGATCAGGCCGATCACCGTCATCGACACGAACAGCATGATCGCAGTGACGGGGCGCTTGAGGCTCAGTTCGGCGAGAGTCATGGATATTGCCTCTTCCGAAAAAAGATCTCCGACACGGATTTACGCGGATGGACGCGGATAGAGCAAAAAAGATCATTTGCCTTGTCCGCGTTCTCTGCTTTTGTTCCGCGCCGATCTGCGTCGAAAAATGCTTCCATTTTCACGGCGCGGCTCCCTGCGGCGCGATCGACGCTTCGTCGAGCACGGCCTTGGCCTTGCGCTCGCCGCGTTCGCGATAGACCGCGTCGCTGCGACGGTCGAGCAAGGTGTAGACGACCGGGATCACGACGAGGGTCAGCAGGGTCGACACGGCGAGGCCGCCGATCACCGTGATCGCCATCGGCGCGCGCACTTCGGAACCGTCGCCGAGGCCGATCGCGAGCGGCAGGAAACCGAGCAGCGTACACACCGTGGTCATCGTGATCGGACGCAGGCGCGACTCGGCGGCCTCGGCGATCGCCTGCTGTTTGGGCACGCCCTCTTCGCGCAACTGGTTGACCTTGTCGATCAGCACGATCGCGTTCTTCACCACGATGCCGGCGAGCATGATCAGGCCGATGAACACGACCACGCTCAGCGGAGTGGCCGTGAGCTTGAGCGCGAGCACCGCGCCGACCAGCGCGAGCGGGATCGAGAACATGATGACGAACGGATGCAGCAACGACTCGAACTGCGAGGCCATCACCAGGTAGACGAGGAAGATCGCGAGCGTGAGGGCGAAGATCAGCGAATTGGTCGAGGCATCGAGTTCTTCGCTCTGGCCGCCGATATGCGCGGTCACACCGGCAGCGAGCGGATTGTCGCGGATCAGCTTGCGCACTTCGGCCACGGCCGTGCCGAGGTCGCCGTAATGCAGGTTGGCCGAGACGATCGCGACGCGCTCCTGGCTGATGCGATGGATTTCCGAAGGCCCGATCGTCGAGATCACGTCGGCCACCGCGGAGAGGCGGATCGGCGCGCCCGAATTGGCGCTCGCCGTGCCGGAAGACGAGCCGGAAGACGAGCCGGAACTTCCGCCGCTGCTGCCGGAGCCGGAGGAGCCGCTCGACGATCCCGATCCGCTCATGCTGCTGGAGCTATTGGTGCTGCCGCTGGAATTGCTGCCGGACGTGTTCGACGACGAGCTCGAATTCTGCGCATAGCCGACAATGAGGTTGCGGATGTCATCGACCGAACCGCGCTGATTCTCCTGCGCGCGCACGAGCACATCGATCTTGCGGTCGCGGAAGCTGTAGCGCGTCGCCACCGAGCCCTTGACCTTGTTGACCACCTGGTCGGCGATCTGCTTCGTGGTCAGGCCCAGCGCCGCGGCGCGATCCTGGTCGAAGCGGATTTGGATCTCGGGATAGCCGCCTTCGACCGTCGATTTCACGTCGGCGTAGCGGTCGGACGCGTTCATCAAACCGGTCAGTTTCTTGCCGGCTTTTTCCAGCGAAGCGAGATCGTAGCCGCGCAATTCGATTTCCAGCGGCGTGGCGAAGCTGAAGAGCTGCGGCCGCGAGAACTTCACCTCGGCGCCCGGATGCGTCTTCATGCTCGCGCGCAGCGCGTCCGTCGCCGCACGCTCGCCCTTCTCGCCGGCGCCGTGCTTGAGCACCACGAGCAGGCGCGCGATGTTCTCGCCCGATTCGGTCGGCGTCGCGTCGAGGCGCGTACCGGTGCCGCTGACGCCGTAGATCAGGTCGATGTTCGGGTCTTTCGCGTTCGCCGTTTCCAGTTCCTTGACCAGCGCGTCGGTGTCGATCAGCGGCGTGCCCGGCGGCAACTTGACCGTCATCTCGAAGCGGCCCTGTGCGAGCTGCGGGATCAGATCCATGCCCAAGGTCGGGATCAGCGCGATGCTCGCGACGAAAGCAGCCGTGGCAAAGACGAGCACGGCAAACGGATGGGCGAGCGCCCTGGGCAGCAGCGCGTGGTAGCCGCGCGCCGCCGCGTTGTACGGCATCATCACGAAGTGCCCGATCGTGCGCAGCAGCTTGCCGACGACCTTGCCGACCACGCCGAACACGACGAAGCCGAGCGTCGCGACCAGGCGCGGAATCCATTGGAAGAACAGCTTCGAGACCGGCGAAACGATCGTCTTCACCGCCCGGCCGAAACCGCTCTTCGGCTGCCAGCCCGGGGACGGCTCTTCTTCCTTGTAGGCCAGCGGCGCGCGGCCCTTGAGCGAGGCCAGCATCGGAATCAGGGTCATCGCCACGACCAGCGAGATCAGCATCGCGAAGGTCACGGTCAGCGCCTGATCACGGAACAACTGCCCGCCGACGCCCTGCACGAACACCAGCGGGAAGAACACCGCGACCGTGGTCAGCGTCGAGGCGATCACCGCCATCGACACTTCCTTCGCGCCCTTGACCGAAGCCTCGAGGATGCTCGCGCCATGTTCGCGCAGGCGTGCGATGTTTTCGAGCACGACGATCGAGTCGTCGACGACCATGCCGGTCGCGAGCGCCAGGCCGCCGAGCGACATCACGTTGAGGCTGACGTTGGCCTGGCCCATGAAGAAGAACGTGGTGATCAGCGAAATCGGCAGGCTCAACGAGATGATGAACGTGCTCCACGAATCGGCAAGGAAGAAGAAGATGATCAGGATCGCGAGCACGCCGCCGATGACGGCGTCGTTGCGCACATCGTCGAGCGAAGACTGGATGAAAATCGATTGGTCGTCGATCGTGTCGAGCTTGGTGTTCGGCGGCAGGATGTCCTTGAGCTTGGCCAGGCCCTTCTTCACCGCGGCGGCGACGCTGACCGTGTTCGCGTCGCCCTCCTTGTAGATCGCCAGCTCGATCGCCTCGTGGCCGTCGACGCGCACGATGCCTTCGCGCTCCTTGAAGCCCTGGCGAACGTCGGCAATGTCCTTGAGCCGCACCGGCACGCCGTTGTCGACCTTGATCAGCAGGTTGCGCATCTCGTCGAGATTGGCGAACTGGTTGACCGTGCGCACGAGATAGCGTTGCGAACCGTTCTCGATGCGCCCGCCGGAGACGTTGACGTTCTCGTCGGTCAGGCGCTTGGTCACGTCGGCGATGTTGAGATTGAGCTGGCGCAGCTTCTGCTGGTCGATGTCGACGTCGACCTGGTCTTCGAGGCCGCCGCCGACCTTGACCGCGGCGACGCCGGTGGTCGGCTCGAGACGCTTCTTCAGCTCGTCGTCGGCGAAGCGGCGCAGCTGCTTCAACTGCGCCTCGTTGATCTCGGCCTTCGCGTCCTTGTCGCCGCTGCTCATCGACAGCGACAGGCGCATGATCGGATCGGTCGACGGATTGAAGCGCAGCAGCACCGGCTTCTTCGCATCGAGCGGGAGCTGCAGCGTGTCGAGCTTGTCGCGCACGTCGAGCCCGGCCTGGTCCATGTTCGTGCCCCAGGCGAACTCGAGGATCACGTCGGACTGGCCGGTGCGCGAGACCGAATGGATCTTGCGCAGGTTCTTGACCACGCCGATCGCTTCCTCGACCGGCTGCGAAATCAGGTTCTCGATTTCCAGCGGCGCCGCACCTTCGTATTCGGTGCGTACCGTCAGGGTCGGATAGGTCAAATCCGGCAGCAGGTTGACCTTGAGCCCGAGCAGCGCGATGAAACCGAACAGGACGAAGGTCAACGTGACCATGCCGACGGTGACGCGCCGTCGCGTCGCGAGTTCAACGATATTCACGTACAAGATTCCCGATTGCTGAGTTGCGCACGCCAGGGCGAGCAAAAGAACCAGTTCAAAAGACTCACCACGAAGGCACGGAGAAAAGCGTCAGGCGAGTAACAGGACAAAGAACGAAAAACGCAGGAACGAGGTGCTTATGGCGATAAACCGAAAGCTGGCGGCTCGTTGGCTTTTGCGCTTCTCCTTGCTCCCCGTGTCCAGTGGAGAATCTGGATTTTTGCAGCTGCTCAGACCTTCTTGTCGTCAGTCGCCTTCTGCGCGATCTGCTGCTTGTCCTTGTTGTCGGCGTTGAGCACCTGCACGGCGGTGCCGTCGCGCACGGCATTGCGGCCGACCGTGATTACCTGCGTGCCCTCGTCGATGCCGGAGCGGATTTCGATCCGGTCACCTTCGCTGTAGCCGACCTTGACCAGCTTGCGGTGTGCGACCAGGCCCGGCGCGACCGGCTTGGCGTCGCCCTTGTTTGCATCGGCGACCTTGACGTCCTTTTTCGCCTCGTCCTTCTTCGCGCCGTCCTTCTTGTCGTCGGCCGGCTTGTCCAGCGCCTTCTCGACCACGAACACGGCGGTCTCGCCGTCCTCTTCGACGAGCGCGGAGCGCGGCACGGTCAGCGCATCGGCGCGCTGGTCGTAGACGATGCCGACGCGGCCGAACATGCCGGGCTTGAGCGTGCCGCTCTTGTCATGGAACTCGCAGGTCACGCGGAACGTGCCGCTGCCGGAATCGACCACGGGCGCCACGCGCAGGATGTTGCCGGCGAACTTCTGCCCCGGCAGCGCGTCGGCTTCGAGCACGACCGACTGGCCGGACTTGAGAATGCCGAGCTGGCGCTCGGGCACGTTGAGCACCGTCTGCAACGGATCCATGCCGACGATGCGGAACAAGTTCTGGTTCGTCTGGATCAGGTTGCCGAGCTTGACCGATCGTTCCGCGATCACCCCATCGACCGGCGCGACGATCGTGGTGAATTGAAGATTCAAACGCGCCTCCTCGTACGCCGCGCGCAGGTTCTGCATGTCGAACTTGGCTTGGTCGTAGTCCTTCTGCGCGATCAGCTGCTTCTGGATCGCCTTTTCGTTGTAGGAGAAGCTCGCATCGGCCTTGCGCATCTGCGCTTCGGCCTGGGCCAGCTTGGCGCGCGCGGTATCGGTTTCGAGCTGGGCCAATACCTGTCCCGCCTTGACCGCCTGCCCTTCCTCGACGAACAGCTTGATCAGCACGCCCGAGGTCTTGGCCGCGACCTGGGCCTCGTGATCGGCCGTCAGCGTCGCCGTGCCGTTGTAGCTCGCAGCGATCTCTCCCCGGGCCGCCTTGGCGGTCTCGACCGGCACGGCGTTGACGACCTCGGTCTTGGAATCCTTGGTGTCCTTGGCCTGCGCAGAATTACTGCTGCCGCACCCATAAAGAGACAGGCAAAGCAAGCCCGCCCCACCGAACGCCGCCGCCATGCGAAGCATATTTTTCTTTGTTTTCATAGGGATGTAGGAGAAACCGGGCAAAGGGTACAGAATGAGGATCGCTTTGGTGTAATACTTAACTACATCACTAGGTTTCAAGCAATCCCCCAGAAGTCATGACCTGCGGCCGCTGTTCGTGGCGTACCTAGGCCGACGACGAATCCGTGGATAGCTTCCAGGCCGGATTTCGGGTCTCGCTTCCCTGACCCGATTGCCCGATCGCGCGGAAATCCTGCAGGCGGATTCCGCATGCCTCCCTAGCTCAATTTATGGATGCAGTTTGCTGGCAAAAAGTTGCAGCCGTAAGCGCCAGTAGTAATGGATGAGGTAGACAATGCCTTGATCGAGAAACAGCATTCAGCGCAGATTTGAAAATTGCGCCACTCGGTCGCATTGCGGTCGATTCGCGTCGACATCGATCGATCCGCGCCGTCGACCGTGGAGCCGTCGGCCACCCCGAAACGGTTCGTCCGCGATCGATCGAAACAAAATATTCAGGCTCTGGTTACCGGCGCGGACGCGCTGATATACTTCCGCGGCTTTTTTGCCATCACTTCTTCACGCCGATCCCGAACTCATGACCAGACCGTTGCTTGCCTTTGCTCTGACGATACTCGCTTCGACGTCCGCCACGTCTGTATTCGCCGCCGACGCCGCACCGAAAGGCGATGCAAAGGCCGGCAAGGCGCTCGTGTATACCTGCGGCGGCTGCCATGGCGTCACCGGATACATGAACGCGTACCCGAACTACCACGTCCCGCGCATCGGCGGACAGAACTACGACTACCTCGTCGCCGCGCTGACCGCGTACAAGACCGGCCAACGCAACCACCCGACGATGCGCGCGCAGGGCGAGAGCCTGTCCGACGAGGACATCAAGAACATCGCGACTTATCTTTCGAGCATCAGCAAGTGAACGGACCGGGACATCGACACGCCATGAAATTCGCCTACGCCCTCCTCTCCGTCTGCGCTCT
This sequence comes from uncultured bacterium, assembly GCA_966424745.1. GTDB lineage: Bacteria > Pseudomonadota > Gammaproteobacteria > Xanthomonadales > Rhodanobacteraceae > Rudaea. The sequence continues at coordinate 6,111 of CBJLOV010000104.1, read as the reverse complement.
TGCTGCGAACGCCGCCCACGCGGAAATTCCGCTGGAAAAAGTCAAGGAAAAGGCCGCGACCTGCGCCGCCTGCCACGGTGCCGACGGCAATTCCGATACGCCGGCGCAAAGCCAGTATCCGCGCCTAGCCGGCCAGTACCACGACTACCTGGCGCGCGCGCTGCACGAATACAAATCCGGCGAACGCAAGAACCCGATCATGGCCGGCATGGCCGCGCCGCTGAGCGACGCCGAGATCGATGCTCTGGCCCGCTATTTCGCCGCCATGCCGAGCAAGCTCGACGATCTGTCCAGACACGAACAAGGCAGCAACTAAAGCCCAGCGAGTTTTCCGCGTTTGCGCGCGTCGGCATCCCGTATTTCGTTCGGTGCGATGCGCGCGGAATGCGCTCCTCCCTTATCCCACTGCGCTGGCGCCGCTCTTGTTGCGGAAATACGGGTTGTTCCCCGTAGCGTGATCCGTCGCGTCGCGCACTGCGGTGATCTCCGGAAAATGACGGCGCAGGGTTTTCTCGATGCCCTGTTTCAAGGTCACGTCGGCCATGCCGCAGCCGTGGCAACCGCCGCCGAACTGCAATAGCACCACGCCGTCCGCGTCGGCCTCGACCAAGCGCACGCGGCCACCGTGGGCGGCGATCTGCGGATTGATTTCAACGTCGAGCACATACTGCACTCGATCGGCCAAGGGTGCATCGGCGGCCGGCACGGTGCCCTTGATATGCGGGGCGCGAATCGTCAACTGGCCTCCGGTTGCGCTGACCTCGTAGTCGACTTCGGCTTCGGCCAGCCAGTCCACGCTCGCCGCGTCGATGTACACGACGAATCCGCCGCAGTCGATGCGCGCTTCGTCGCCGGCGAGATCGCCGACCTCGGCGTACTCGAGTACGCAATCCGCTTTGGGCGTGCCGGCGTTGACGGCCTTCATGCGAATGCCGAGGCCCTCGATATCCTGCTGGGCCAGCAAATGACGGAAATAGTTCTTGGCACTGTCGGAAATGCGGATCATGTTTGCCGTTGCTGTTTCGTTTGAAAAGTGCGGCCAAAGGCGGCCGCTTTTTGATTTTCGCGTTCACGGACGAACGCACAAATAAACTAGTACCAGTATAGTCCCAATTCGCCGGCGGCGCGAAAAGTGCTTTCCGTCCGCGGTGGCAAATTGGCGACGATGATGGTGCAATGCCGGCATCGAACCTTTCCTCCGCATCGCCATGGCCGACACAGCAACCACCTTCCACGAACTTGCCGCGGGAAAATGCGTCCCGCTCAAGGGCCGCGACAACGCCGCCTCGCCCGAACAGGCGAAAGCTTGGCTGCACCTGTTGCCCGGCTGGAGCTTCGGACCGGACAACGCCGATATCCGCAAGGAATTCCGCTTCCCCGACTTCGTCCGCGCGCTCGCCTTCGTCAACGCGCTCGGCTATGTTGCCGAACGCGAGAACCATCATCCCGATCTCGAACTCGGCTGGGGGCGCGTGCTCGTGCGCTTCTCCACCCACGACGTAGGCGGGCTGTCGCACAACGATTTCGTCTGCGCGGCGAAGACCGAGTCGTTGCTGGCATAGAGGCGCGGCTTGCGCGCGCCTCGCGGACGCCTCAGGACCTGAGCCGCCCCTTCCTCGACACTCCGCGCGGCAGCGTGTCGAGCACGGCGGCGAGATCGGCCGCCAACGGCGCCGAAAAGCTGTAAGCCTTGCCGTCGAGCTCGAATTCGAAGCGCGCGGCGTGCAGGAACAGGCGTTTCAGCCCGAATCCGCGCATGTTCTGGTTGAAGCCCTTCTCGCCGTACTTTTCATCGCCCGCAAGCGGATGTCCGACGTGCTGGGCATGGACGCGTATCTGATGCGTGCGACCGGTGAACAAGGTCACCTCGGCCAGGCTCGCATCGGCGTAGATGTCGACGATATGGAAGCGGGTCAGCGAGGGCTTGCCGTCGTCGGCGACGCGGACCATGCGCTCGCCACCCTGCAGGATCGACTTGCGCAGTGCCGCGTTGACGTCGAAGCGTGCCTTGTGCGTATGCCCCTTGAGCAAGGCCAGATACTGTTTGGTCGTGCGATTTTCGCGGATCAGGTCCTGCAGTCCGGTCAGCGCGGAACGCTTCTTGGCGAAGACCAGCACGCCGCTCGTGTCGCGGTCGAGGCGGTGCGCGAGTTCGAGCGTTTCGTCCGGGCGCGCGGCACGCAACAATTCGATCGCGCCGAAGGTGACGCCGCTGCCGCCGTGACTGGCGACGCCGGACGGTTTGTCGATGACGAGGAAATCGCGGTCCTCGAAGATGATCGCACGTTCGACCTGCTCGATCAGCGCGGCGGGCGGCATCGCGCCACCGCCAGGCTCGGCCGTGCGCACCGGCGGAATACGCACCTGATCGCCGGCGGCGAGGCGCGTGTCGGGCTTGGCGCGCTTGCCGTTCACCCGCACCTGACCGGTGCGCAGGATGCGGTAGATCAAGCTCTTCGGCACCCCTTTGAGCTGGCCGTTCAGGAAATTGTCGATGCGCTGACCGTCGCGATCGTCGGAAACCTGAACGAAACGCACGCCGGTACCCGCCGCCGTAGCGTCCTCGGCGCCGCCCTGGGGCGAAATTTTAGCTCGATCAGGCCTTTCAAGAATCATTGAAGTTCGCGTCCGTATTGGAAATTTTCCGTTCATTCAGTACAATCGGGCCGTACTGCGCATCCTGGGTCGGCTATGCCGGCCGCAATGATGCACTCGTTCAGCTACGCCTTCGTGCGCAAGATGCGGACCTCCAGTGGAGCCCGTCTTGGCCGCACGGGAATCGTAACCGGTCGAGTCGAGAATTGCCCGAAAGTCTGCAAGACGGTCGGGGGTTTCGGTGGTACGCCAAGGGCTATGTCTAACGCCGGGCGCGATTGAAACCGCGCCGGCACAAGCGCTCCCGTGGACGCGTACCTTAAGCCCACGGTCGACGCGACGCCGTCGCTGCCATCGTTATCACGAGTTGGCGCGCAGGCGCAGCGACGCGAAAGCGGTCGAGCGCGTAAAGGATGTAAAAAAATGAAGCGCATGTTGATCAACGCAACTCAGCGTGAAGAGTTGCGCGTGGCCATCGTCGATGGCCAGTCGCTCTACGATCTCGATATCGAGATCCCGTCCAAAGAGCAGAAGAAGGCCAATATCTACAAAGGCCGCATCACCCGGGTCGAGCCGTCCCTCGAAGCCTGCTTCATCGATTACGGCGCCGAGCGTCACGGCTTCCTGCCGATGAAGGAAATCTCGCGCGAGTATTTCCAGCCCGGCGTCGACCACAACCGCGCCGGCATCCGCGAGCTGCTCAAGGAAGGCCAGGAAATCCTCGTCCAGGTCGAGAAGGAAGAACGCGGCAACAAGGGCGCCGCCCTGACCACGTTCATCTCGCTGGCCGGTCGCTACCTTGTGCTGATGCCGAACAACCCGCGCGCGGGCGGCGTGTCGCGGCGCATCGAAGGCGACGACCGCGCCAACCTCAAGGAAGAACTGGACAAGCTCAACCTGCCCGACGAGATGGGCCTGATCATCCGCACTGCCGGCGTCGGCCGCGACGCGGAGGAGCTGCAGTGGGACCTCGACTACCTGCTGCAGGTGTGGAAGGCGATTTCCGACGCGGCCGTCAGCCGCCCGGCGCCGTTCCTGATCTACCAGGAATCCAAGCTCATCATCCGCGCGCTGCGCGACTACCTGCGCAACGACATCGGCGAAATCCTGATCGACAGCCCCGAGCTGTACAACGACGCGCGCGAGTTCGTCCAGCAGGTCATGCCGAACAACCTGCGCAAGCTCAAGCTGTACCAGGAAACGGTGCCGCTGTTCTCGCGCTACCAGATCGAGACGCAGATCGAGAACGCGTTCGAGCGCAACGTGCGCCTGCCGTCCGGCGGTTCGATCGTCGTCGACCAGACCGAAGCGCTGACCGCGATCGACGTGAACTCGTCGAAGGCGACCAAGGGCTCGGACATCGAAGACACCGCGTTCAACACCAATCTCGAAGCCGCGGTCGAAGTCGCGCGCCAGTTGCGCCTGCGCGACGCCGGCGGCCTCATCGTCATCGACTTCATCGACATGGAAAACCCGCGCCACCAGCGCGACGTCGAAGAGAAGCTCAAGGATGCGCTGCGCTACGACCGTGCCCGCGTGCAGGTAGGGCGCATCTCGCGCTTCGGTCTGCTCGAAATGTCGCGCCAGCGCCTGCGTCCGTCGCTGGGCGAATCGACCCAGACGGTCTGCCCGCGCTGCGAAGGCCACGGCCGTATCCGCGGCGTCGAGTCGTTGTCGCTCTCGGTCCTGCGCCTGGTCGAAGAACAGGCGATGAAGGAAAAGACCGGCCAGGTGCTCGTGCAGGCGCCGCCGACGATCGCCAATTTCCTCCTCAACGAGAAGCGCAAGAGCCTGTTCGAGATCGAACAGCGCCACGACGTGCCGATCATCGTCGTCGCCGACGACAAGCTCGAAACGCCGCATTTCGAAATTCAGCGCATCAAAGGCAGCGAGCTCGGCAACGAAAACAAACCGAGCTACGAACGCGTCACGCCGATCGTCTCGGCACCGCCCCCGCAGGTGGCCAAGCCGGGCGACGAACCGGAAAAGCCCGCCGTGTCGGGCATCGTGCCGGCCAATCCTGCACCGGTGAAGGCGGAAGTCGAAGCGCCGCCCGCGCCGGCTCCGGTCGTGAAGGAAGAAAACAAGGGATTCTTCGCGCGCATCGCGAGCTGGTTCAAGGCGCCCCCGGCCCCGGCCGCGGCACCCGCCACGGCGGAGCGCAAGCCGAACAATCCGCAGCGCCAGCGCGACCAGCGCGGCGGCGATCCGCGCCAACAGCGCGGCAAGAACGAGGCGCAACGCGGCGGCCAGGGTCAACAGAACCAGCAGCAGCGGGGACGCAACGAAGGCCGCGGCGACGGTCGTCGCGAACCGCGTCCGCAGCAGGACAATCGTCCGCGCAGCGAGGCGCGACCGCAGCAGCAGAATCCGCAGAACCGTAGACCCGACCGCCCCACTCCGCCGCCGCCTTCGCGCAATGCCCAGCCGGCGGCCGCTGCGCCGACGGCGGCCGTAGCGGAACGCGAGACCCGCCCGACGCCCATCCCGGTCGTGCAGCCCACGGACGCTATCGCGGAAAAGCCGGTCGCCCTGCCGATCGCGGAGGCCGCGACGATCGCGTCCGCCGCGCCCAATCAGGCCGAGGCGAACGGCGCCCAGGCCGCGCGCGAAGGCGAAGCGACGCGTTCGCGCCGGCGCGGCCGGCGCGGCGGCCGTCGCCGTCGTCGCAACGAAGGCGAAACGGGCAGCGTAGCAGCGGCTGCGGTTTCCGGCAGCGACATCGTGCTCGACTTCGACGATGAAGACGACACCCCTACGGTTGCGCCGCAGAGCAAACCTGCCGCACTCGAAACGGCCACTCCGACGGTGACGCACGAATCCGCCGCCGCTGCTCCGGCTGCGCCGACGATCGAGAGCGGCAACGCCGGCGCGGTCGAACTGTCCACGGCTGGCGCAGTTGCGGCTCCGCCGCCGATCGCGGAAAAAACCCTGCACCAGCAGGCTCTGCCGATCTCGTCGCCGACGCCGAGCATGGAACCGACCAAGGAAGCGATCGTCGAAGAAAAGATCGTGGTCGCCGCATCGCCTGCGCCGGCGTCGGCTCCGGTCAACAATGAGTTGCCGTTCGGATCGGTCGCCGACCAACCTGCTGCGGTACCGGCGCCCGTACCGGCCCCGCCTGCCGCTGCACAGCCGGTGCAGCAGAGTTTGGAACAGATCCTGACCCAGCCGCCGGTCATGCCCCTGCACATGCATATCGAACGTGCCCTGGCCGAGCTGCGCGATACGCCTGCGAAGCCGGCCGCCGAGCAGACCAAGCCGTCGGAGCCCGTCGCCGACGCGAAGCCGTCGTCGGACGAGCCTCCACAGGCCGTTTGATCGTCGCACCAGCAAAACGCCCTGCATCGCAGGGCGTTTTTTTTTCGGCCTGCTCACGCGGCCGCCGGTGCCGTTCTGATGTATTACGCTCTGAATACGCGCGGTCAGCCCGATCCGTTCGCAGCCGAGCCCGGCGCCAAGCATCCGCTTCCGACGACGGCCGTCGCAATGGCGAATCACGAACCAGCCGAAGGG